>SVPZ01000042.1 GCA_015065605.1 Oscillospiraceae bacterium
GCATATCTTTTTTTAATAAAGAAGCCATATTATCTTTACTTGCTTTTGTTCTGCCATCAATAGGCTTCTGTGTATTTTTAGGAATCATCCATACTTTGCCAAACCGTGTAGCACCTTCAACTTTTCCGTTAGCACATAGTGTTTGTAACCTTCTTGGTGAGATTCCCCACTTTTCTGCCGTTTCCGTTATATTTAAATACTCCATACAATAACCCTTCTGACACAAAACATATCGTTCGCAAATGCGCTTATTACAACACCATTATACATCGTTTTAACGAACAATGCAATATCTTTTTGTGTTTACATTTTTTAAAAATCAGCAATACAGTTTTGATTGCAGTTTTTGTAATGGCTGTTTTTAATATAGGTAAGATTTACTTTGACTACAATAAGGCATCTACACCGGCTTCAAATATTGTTGTACAGAATGTATGTCTTAGTTCGTGTGGGGTAAATGGTGTAATTATCGGCAATCTTTAATTGGGTGATTGGGGAGGAATTGAACTATGTTTATTGAAACAATAGTTTTACGGTTGCCACTTGATTTTAATTTGATTAACAGGTATAATGTGCGTATGTTTATTAATAGGGGTGTGTGTTTTTGAACTATATAACAATAGTTGTATTAATGTTTTCATTAACCGGTGCCATTGATTACTTAATAGGCAACAAATTCGGCATCGGCAAAGAATTTGAAAGGGCATTTTCACTATTTTGCCCGATGGCACTTAGTATGCTCGGTATGATCGTCATCGCTCCCGCCATCGGCGCGTGGTTGACCCCACTGTTTGACGGGTTTTACAAGTTGCTTGGCATCGACCCATCGATCATTCCCGCGTCGTTGTTTGCTAACGATATGGGCGGGATGACACTTGCTCAAACAATTAGCAAATCCAAAGCCATAGGAAACTATAACGCCTTTATAGTATCTTCTATGATGGGTTGTGTTATATCATTTACCATACCTTTTTCGCTTGGTATAGTTAAGAAAAACCAACACAAAGAACTTTTTCTTGGTTTTCTTTGCGGTATTGTAACAATACCGATAGGCTGCCTTGTTGCAGGGCTTATTTGCAAGATACATTTCATCGTTCTGCTTGTAAATTTATTGCCTTTGATTATCCTTGCGGTAATCGTTGGAGTGGGACTTATTTTCTTGCCAAATTTATGTATTAAATGTTTCGAGATTTTCGGATTTTTTATGAAAACCTTGGCGCTTATAGGTCTTGTGTGCGCAATATTTACATTTCTAACAAAGGTGGAAATCGGTCCGTATTTTGACACGTTCGAAAATGCCGCATTCATCTGCGCTAACGCTTGTGTCACCCTTTCGGGAGCGTTGCCTTTTATGTTTATTGTGTCTAAATTACTTAACAAGCCCTTAAACAAATTGGGCGCAAAAATTGGTGTTGACGGAATATCGGCACTTTCATTGTTGGGAAGCTTAGTAACAAATGCCTCTTCTTTTGGCGTTATGGAAAAAATGAACAAGAAAGGCGTTGTACTGAATTCGGCTTTTGCTGTGTCCGCTTCCTTTGTTTTCGGCAGTCACCTCGCATTTACGATGGTGTTTGATAAAAGTTACGTTATACCCATGATTATCGGCAAAATCACTTCCGGTATTTGTGCTGTGGTTTTGGCTCTTTTAATTTACAAAGGTGATACGAAAGAAAAAAGCAAAACAACCGATATCTAAATCGGTGTAACTTGCCAAAAAGACTTTGCTTTTTAGCAAAGTCTTTTCTTCTTTTAAAAAACAGACTTTTGCAAAATTATACAATTTTCGCTGAAATAATACTATTTATGCAAAAATACTTGTTATTTTAAATGTATCTGCTATAATGGTAATGTTGTATGTCTTTAAAATACAGATGTTTCAAAGTAAAAATAATATGATAATAGTAGCAAAGCAAAAATTTGATTTTATGGAGTGGTCAAATGAATATAGGACTAGTATTATCCGGAGGAATGGCTAAAGGTGCGCTTCAGCTTGGTGCTTTATATGCATTAAGCGAGGTTATACCGCTTGAAGAAGTTAAATATATATCTTGCGCTTCCGTAGGCGCTCTTAACGGTTATGCCTATATGACAAACAAGCTGGAAAAGGCTAAGCAAATGTGGAGTGGGCTTTGTAACAAAGGAAAAATGGGTTTATACCAATTTCTTAAAAGCGACGTTTTGCAACAAAGCATTATCAACCTTTACGATCCTGAGGATTCAATTTCTTCTGAATTTTATTGTTCTTTGCTTGAGTCAAACATCAAAAACATCGTATATAAAGATTTATCTAAGGTAGATAAAGATAAAATACCGCTATATTTAAAAGCAACTGTTGCGTTACCTGTTTGTAATCGCGCGGTTCAGGTTGACGGTTCAGGATATTTTGATGGAGCAACGGTTGACAACGTTCCTGTTTTTCCGCTTTTAGATCGTGAGATTGATTATATTATCTGTATATATTTTGATGATATTTGCTATAAATTTGAAAGCACGGAATTTGATAACAAAATTATTAAAATAACCTTCCCAAACGAAACTTCGTTAAAACAGTCGTTTGTGTTTCAACAAGACAGTATTGATAAAATGTTAGAAGACGGTTATGAAAAAACTAAAAATATTTTAAAAGAGTATTTTAGCGATGGATACGATAATCTCGAACAAATTTACCGTAATATAGATTTAATTAACCAAAATAACAAAGAAAGTCGTCTGCGCTTAACAGGTGACGTAATTATTACCAATTTTAATAAATTAACGCAAAAATTAACAAGAAGAAAGATTTTGTAAATCTATTTAATAAATGTCAGCACCCCAAAAGCGTTTAGCTTTTGGGGTGCTGTTATATTTGAAAATATGTTGTTACAGCGAAAGCTGAATATCCGAAACCTTGATATCGGGATCGTCCAGTACCTGTTTTAGTACGTTCAGATAGTAGGTATGGAAGTTGCTGACGTCTTCTTCACTAGTGATCTTGGTTTGCACGTCGTAAGCCATATCGATTTCTTTGGTCTTGGCATCCAAAACCTGAATGACGTAGGCGGGAAGAGCGCTGTTGCCGTTGGTATATAAATTGAACTCCACACCCTCGGGCAAATCAACCGATAAGAGTGAGTAGGCAATGGAATAGTATATCAGAAGTGGTGAAGAACGGTAGATGTTGTGCATTAAAGCTTCAAAATCTCTGTCTTTAAACTTTACGTGTCTATAAAGACCGATCTGCGCTATTGAGAATGCCTTCAGATTCTCCTCAAAGGAAAGATTGTAATCAATCTTGGTATAACAAGCGGCGCTTTGCACCTTAATACCCGCACAACGCTTTTCCTGTACGGAATTGCGGCAATTATAAAGACCTATGGGTATTGTATTCTTTATGTTTCCGTTCAGTTTAGCACAGGCGACAGAGCTTGCGTAGAAAAGTAAATTCGCAGGTGAGCATTGATTGTTCTGACAGTATGTCAGCATCTTTTCTACCAAATCCTTGCCAATCTTGTGACGGTAGGTTTTGGTGCTGTTATGAACAAGGAAAATCGGCATACCGCGATGGTGTTTTTTGAGTTGCTTCTGCCAAATGGGATTATCGGGGCCATGAATACCTGCATAGAATGGCTCGGGATTATTGGTTAGCAGATCGGTAAAGTACTCCAAGTGTTTCTCTTCCAAATTGCCTTTGGAGCTCTTTTCGATATCCGTTTTAATAATCTCCTCGAAACTTTCAGGAGCAGGGGGCAACGTTTCGCCCTTCTTCAGAGCATTATACACGTTTATAAGATCCGTATATAAAACGTTGATTCCATAAAGGTCAATAACCAGATGACAAACCTTGAAAAATATCATATAGCGATTATCAAAGGTGTGAATAAAATAAGGCTCAATAACAACGCCGTGCATATAGTCAATGGGTTTTTTTCTAACCTTATCGATAAAGGCGTCTTGCTGTTCTTTTGTTTCAAAGGACAAAACAGGTACCTTCTTGATATTCTTTACACAGTCACTAAAGTACTGCATCAGATTTCCCTTCTTTTTGAAGAATCTGATTCTAAGGCAGTCATTTCGTTCAACCAGAAGCTTGAAGGCGTTATCCATAAGTCCAAAATCCACTTCCTCATCAATGGTGATAGAGGAAAGGATGTTGATTACTCTTTTATATAAACTGTACGTGCATTGCATATGTGCCACGTCTTGCGATGCGCTTAAATTGTAACAAGATTTATTCGTCATATTCCATTATGCTCCTGTAAGAGAATTTGGTTTTTCCGTAATATTTAACTATTATATCACACTTTTTCGACAAAAGAAAGCATTTTTCGACTTTTTTCTTAAAAGTATTGTTTTTTTGAAAATGACTTCTAAATCGGCGCGAGTAATAACGAAAGGAAAATAAATGTCAATGACAAATAGAGCGCATTGGAATAAAACAATAGGGCAGCCTTTGTGAACTGCCCTTTTACTATATGTATTTACTTTAATTAATCCCTGCAAGTTTTAATTTAAGCGTTGCAAGGTCAGTTGTGTCAACCTTGCCATCACCATTAAGATCTGCGCCTAATTTACCTGTGTCGGATAAATCGCTAATAGCGGCAAGGAATAACTTCAAATTTGCAAGGTCAGTGGTATCTACACTGCCATTATCGTCTAAGTCGCCTATAACATAAGCATCACGACCGCAATATTCGCATACTCCATTTTCGTTAAAGATGTGGCCAAGCACTTCGCGTTTATCTTGACATTCGTTACAAGTAGTATCGCAAACATTATCATAAATATGATCAGGAACTTCGCGTTCTAACTGACATTCGTTACAGTTGGTGTCACAATCATTGTCATATATATGGTCAGGAACTTCACGTTCTAAATTACATATATTACAAATAGTATCACAAGCATTTTCATAAGTATGCGTTGATGCCCCTATACAAGAATTATAATACCAAGTTGCTGAAATAAGAGCGTCGTTATAACTATATACAGTGATTTTCTCTTTATTACTTTTACTTCCTCTATAATAAACTTTTTCAAGTGAATGGCAATAATTAAAAGCTGAATTTCCGATATATTCTAAACTTTCGGGAAAGGTTATAGTTGTTAGTGAACTGCATTGCCAAAACGCTCTCTCTTCAATACTTGTTACATTGTCGGGTATATTAATAGTGATTAGTGACCAACAATCACTAAATGCATCTTCTCCTATACTTATAACACTATCGGGAATAGTATATGACGTATTAGTTTTTCCTTTAGGATAACAAATTATTTCCGTTTTATCTTTATTAAATACGACACCATCAACAGAAGAATAATTTGTATTATTTTCATTCACTTCTATATTTGTTAGCGAAGAACAACCTTGAAACGCGGAACCTTCAATAATCGTCACATTCTCAGGTATGTCGATTGATGTCAGTGAATCGCAATACATAAATGCACCGCTTCCAATACGTGTTACACTGCTTGGAATAGTTACCGATATTAGTGAGCCGCAACTATAGAATGCACCACTGCCTATATCTGTTATGTTATCACCCATGGTAACCGATATTAGTGAGTCGCAATGAGAGAAAGAACTATTTTCTATTGTTGTTACGTTATCACCTATGGAAACTGTGGTTAGCGAATCACAATTAGAAAATGCATAACTTCCAATACTTGTTACACTGTCCGGAATGATAACTGAGGTTAGTGAATCACAATCACAAAAAGCATACTTCTTAATTTCTGAAACTCCTTCAGGAATCACTAAATCTGTTACAAGTTTATTGTTTAAATATAAGCACTTAACATAACACAAAGGATTACTTTGATTATAATTAAAGTCAATTTTACACCATGCCGCTATATCCGTAATATTCACTTTAGTTAGCGATTTGCAACCTCCAAATGCACCATATCCTATACTTGTTACACTATTAGGGATGGCAATAGATGTTAGTGAAGAACAATCATAAAACGCATTATCTCCAATACTTGTTACATTATTACCTAAAGTGACAGAAGTTAGTGAAGAGCAATCATAAAATGCACCATCACCCAAGCTAATTACACTATTGGGTATAGTTATACTTTTTAGCGATGAGCAAGAAAGAAACACATAGCTTCCTATACTTATAATGCTATTTGGCATACTTATTGAAGTAAGAGACGAACAATCAAGAAATGCATCATCAGATATATTTGTGACACCACTTGGTATATTTATTGAAACCAATAAATTGCAATCAGAAAATGCAGACTCTCCAATACTTGTTACCGGATAACCACCTAATGTTGACGGGATAACTATATTTCCACTAATTTTCTTATCGCAACCGGTTATTGTTGCTTTACCATTTGTAATGGTATATGTTAAAAATGAGTAATCTGTTATCTCTCTTGTGTAATCACAAACATTACAATTTGTGGTCCATCCATTATCATATGAATGTTTACTCGTGCCAATGCAACTATTATAATACCATGTAGCATTAGTTAATGGTTCGTTATATGAACTAATAGAAATATTCGCCTTCTCACTTGCGGTTCCACGATACCATACATTTTTAAGATTTGCACAATCGTTAAACGCATACCACGCTATACTTGTAATAGTATTAGGTAAGGTGATATTTGTAAGACTAGTGCAATCACTAAATGCAAAACTTGGTATTTGTGTTACATTTTTTCCAATATTTACTGTTGTTAAATTTGAACAATCAGAAAATGCTCTAGACATATCTGAACAATTAATTGCATTAAAATTAATCGTTGTTAGACTGGTGCAATCAGAAAAAGGGAACCCCTCTATAACTGTAACACCACTACCTATTGTTACACTTTTAAGTCGTGTGCAACGAGAAAATGAAAAAGCACCTATACTTGTTACACTATTAGGTATAGTTACATTCGTAAGACTGGTGCAATCTTTAAAAGAAAAAGAATCTATACTTGTTACCGGATAACCTCCTAATGTTGATGGGATGGTGACAGTTCCACTTATAGTAGTATCAACTTTAGTAATAGTTGCTTTACCGCTTGAAACGGTATAAGTATAGTATCCGCTTGTTGCTGCAGAAACATCTAATGCTGACAGCGGCAGTGCGGCAACAATTAGTGCAAGGCAAATTATAAGCGATAAAATCTTTTTCATTTGTATCAGACTCCTTTGAAGTTTAAGATATACCTGTCTCAAAAAAACTGTAAATATTTTACACCCTTTTATATTTAAAGTCAAGGAAACGGTGTATATGGATATTATAGATATAGCACAGTCCCCTATGTAGTACTTTTGTTTTGCTATTATATAGGTAGTGAAAGAAAAGTACAGTTTAGAAGGGGGTGTAATCTATGTTTGCACTAGTTATTTTTTATGAAATTTTGTGCCTTATCGGTCAATTGCTTTAAGATTGGGCATTTAAGTAAAAATATTGTATAACGTAAGAAAATTTACATTTGTGTGGGAAATAGGGTGTTGATAAAAAAGAACCAAGCACAGCGCTTGGTTCTTTTGGTTTTTATATTTACCTTGGTAAGAATCAAATATTACCTATTAATACTCAATTCCCAAGGCTTCAAATTGTTTGCGGAATTCTTGCGGAACAAGTTCAAAGGGGTATAACTTGCTGACAGGCACTGTCCGATTTTTTCTCTGAGTGTAAGGTCGTTGACGTTAATTTTTTTCATACGTTACCTCCAAAAGTTTAGCTAAAGAACGGGCATCTTTTTTTATAAATTAAACGTTCGTATTTATAATGATTGTAGTTTGTCGAAACGCTAAAAGCGCTTCGACAGGCCACTTTCTAAGTGGCTATGGCAAAATCAAATCACAAAGTTTGATTTTGCACAACACTCATTGCAATAGATATGAACAAATTTCAAAAGAAATTTGTTCCAAAATCAAAGATTTTGTGTCGAAACAAGTATGTTTCGACTAATCATAACCATTATAACTATCTGACAATTTCGTAGGGCCAATCAATAATTCCGCCGAACTCCTTTACGTTTGAGTATCCAAGTTTAATGAGCTCATCGGAAGCTATTTTACTTCTTCTTCCGCTTCGGCAATAAACCAGTATTAAGGCATCCTTTTCGGGCAGTTCTTTCTCGGCTCTATGGGTGATTTCATATTCCGGAATAAGAATAGCGTCTTTTATATGCCCCTCGGCGAACTCTTCTTCGGTTCGGGCATCTATAATAATATAATCAACGTCGCTGTCCATTATATTTTTTGCCTCTTGTGCAGTAATTTGCTCGTAAGTCAAAACTTCTTCACCTCCGCAAGAATTTAACATTAATAAAGAAAGCGCTGTTAAAATAAACGCAATAATTTTTTCTGCTTTTTTCATAATAGTACCTCTAACTACAGTATAGCAATTTTGCTTTAAATTTCAATATTTTTTTAAAAAAGTATAGCAAAAAAACAGGGGCGATCTCTTAAGAATAAACTCTTAAGGGAACGCCCCAAATGATAATTTTATTTTTCAGTTACTTTTTTGAGAATTTTAGCGCTTGGCTTTTTAACAATACTTTCGGTATCGTAGCCGTAGTGTTCCTGCCAATCTTTAAAGTAGATATCACCAATCGGGTTTTTAATCATTAAGGGTTCGTTGCCCGAAAGATCCCAATAGGTGTTTTTTGAAGAGGTGAAGTCTGCGCCCAAGAATTTATAGCCTGCAATATACATCGGAGCGCCGTCGGAAATAAAGGTGTTTTCCTCGATTAAAACTGATGAACGGTCCTCGCGGCGAGAAACGTCGAAAAGAGCGCGTCCCGCAAAGGCAAAAACGTTACCGCGAATAGTGTTGTGTTTGCCGTAGTGGTGCTGATAACAACACTCTTTACAACGGAAAACAATATTATTTTCAACGGTTATATAACTGGAGCCTTCGTCGGTGTAGATACCCATACCGCCATAGTTAGAGCTTATTACGTCGTGAACGATATTTCCCGAAACGACGGTGCCGTGCTGAGCGCCTAATAGGTAAATACCGCCCATATCGGAAAGTCTGCCTTTACCAATATGGTGAATATGGTTGTTACGGATAATATTTCCGTAGGTGGTGGAGCGCGCATAGCCCCAAACCCAACCAACCGAAATTCCTGAATATTCAAGGTCGGAAATTTCGTTTTCGCTTATTTCGTTGTGTGCAGAATGACAAACGAGTATTCCGCAGCTTGCCGCCCAACGCTTACCGCAGTCTTTAATAGTGTTTTTGCGAATGACGTTAAAGGAAGTGGGACGAATATCCTCCTCCTCGGTAGCAGCGCTTCCCCAAATCTTAACACCGCCGCCGCCACAGTTAGTTATAGAGTTGTTTTCAATGCGTATATTCTGACAGCCTTTATTAATTTCAATTGCATGCACGCCCGTACAAGAAATATTACAGTTTTCAATAGAACATACTTCAGCGTTTTCGAACCTTATGGCGCCGTGAGCGGCGTAACAGGACTGCGCGTCAGCAGCATATTCCTTGGGAGGCTCAGAGGGCTTGGTGGCAAGGGTAGATTTACTGCTGTAATCGCCCTTGGTGGCTATTAAATCAAGATTTCTGAAGCGAACACCAACAGCCTTGTTATCGTTTGTACCGTGAATTTCAGCGAAATGCTTCAAGGTGGGCGCTATAAATTCCAGATTATCAACGGTTTCGCCTTCATTTGGAATGTAGTAAAGCATACCGTTTTTAACGTCCAAGAACCATTCCTCAGGCTGAGAGAAGGTTTCGGCAACGTTTTCAAGGTAATAATGAAGGTCGGATGAGGCATTGTTTTCGTAATTCACCGTAATTGTAAAACGGGAAGGATATTTAAGAACCAATTTTCCTGTTTCTCTGTCGTAGGATTCTACGGGGGAGTGTTCGTCTATCCAGAAATGGTTAAAGGAAACGATAGCGTCCTCAACACCCGATATGTTTTCAAGGTCTTCCTTAAAGGCTATAAACCATTTTGAACTGTTGGCAAGAGGCCAACTTGGGTTTTCGGTGGTTACGGCTTTTAAAGTGCCCTCTTTGGGATAACGAGAAAGCTTGGCGGGTTTTCCGTTAACGTAAAGGTCGGTAAAGTGCCATTTTCCGCTTTTAACCTCAGGGATAAAAAGGGAAAGACAAGGAGTGCCGTTAAACACGTCTTCCTTAAAGCCTTTAAGTTTTTTACCGCCGATTAGCCTTGCGCGAGTGCCGGGTTGAGATTCAAAGGTAATATCGGCAACGCTGAAAAAATCGTTATAGAAAGAATTAACGGTTTTAGCGCCTACTTTTATACTTTGGTCAAGCTGACACTCACCCATAAAGCGAACGGTTATCGGACGGGCAACGTCGCCTACGCGCAATGAGTTTATTACGTTGTTGAGCTGAGCGATAGTTTTGATAGGGCCGTCGCCTTTTCCGTCAGGGATGGGGGAGAAACCGCCGAAACAGTCGTTTCCTATTTCATTGGATACGTAAATTGTTGATGAATTCGTGCTGTTTAACATAATTATCACCTTCTAAAAAAATAATACCACAAGTATAGATAAAAGTGCAAGTATCATTGCAATTATTTTTGGTTTTTCTTTGGCTATAAAAATTGATACCGTTTCTCCTGCCAATAGATTAAGAGCATTGCTTAACGGAACGTACAAAAGCAGAGCATCCTTTTTGAGTATTGCCATTGAAAGCAAAGAACCCATATTTGATGCAAACACGTTTAAAAATATGGTAAAATATTCCTTAGTGGGCACCGTCTTAAAACTTTTTAAACTGTTATTAACGGAGCCTTTGTTCAAGGTTATCACCAACGTTAACGCTGTTAAAATCATAAAAACGTTGGTCATAAAAAAGAAAGAGGTTTCATCCGTCACTTCGGTATCTATTGCAAAGGATTTTGTTATAACGGTGCAAAATGCCGAAAGCACAGACGTTAAAATACAAATAACGAGTCCCGTGAACGTTATGGTCTTTACGGTTGTTTTATTTTTAAGAGCGGGAAGAAAAATAGCCAAAAAGGTTAAGAAAATTAAGGCTATTTGCAGAAACGAAACCAAGGTGAATTTTTCTTTATAAAGTAAAACCCCCATACTTATGCTTACTGCAAGAGAAAGCCCTTGTCTGATAAATACGCTTTCTGCAACCCCCATATATTTAAAAACTGCAATACAAAGGGTGTTATTTATAAAAATTACAAGGGCAAAAATAAGAGCATAAATAAAGGTTCTTATATTAAGTTGTATTTTAAAGCCTGAAGTGACGTAAAAAACGGCGGTGGCCATAATACCCGTAATTAAGTTGAAAATAGCCAAATCGTTTAGGTTTTGTGTGTTTTTTGCATATTTTCTGCCGGAAAAGACGGTTAAACAATTACAGCAGAACATACCAAAATAAAATAAAGCAATCAAATTGGACACCTCCTAACCTGATTTTATGCAAATACTATTGACAAATCAAGTCAAAAGGTTATATTATATAGTCAAAATTTAACCTAGGAGAAACTTATGTATCTTTTTAGTATGGCACAGAACTCTTTGAGTGATACCTTTTTTAAAAGCGCGATTCATTCCGACGTTCAGTGCCCTATGCATTTGCATTACAGTATGGAAGTTGTTTGCGTTAAAAGTGGCGAGCTTATTATGAACGTAAACGGTGCTGACAGACTTATTCGCTCGGGACAGGCTACCTTTATTTCTGTATTTGAGCCTCATTCTTTTTTTACCCCTAAAAGCTCGGTTTGTATTGTAACAGAATTTTCCCCACATCTTGTGAGCGAATTTTATTCTGCGGTTAAAGCTAAAAAGCTGGTTACCGAGGTCTTCGAAATCAATGGGGATTTTTTAAGGCTTTTAGAAAATTTAAGTGATAAAAGCGTGTCAAATATCCTGTCCGTTAAGGCGGCGCTTTATCCATTGTGCTTTAACCTGCTTAATAACTGTGAGTTTACAAACGACGGAAAGGAAATCGACAGTATTTTTATCGAAGCGGTAAAATATATTTACGACCATTATAGTGATGAAAACATTGACCTTAATGATGTAGCAAAGGCAATAGGCGTACACCCTGTTTATTTAAGCCGAGTATTCAGCAGTAATTCGGGTATGGGATTTTCAAAATATCTTGCGCTTATCCGTACCAATAAGTCGGCTCAAATGCTTTTAAATGAAAAAAGAATTAATATAAGTGAAATTGCTTTTTCCTGCGGTTTTGGCAGTATAAGAAGCTTTAACCGACAGTTTGCTAATATATTCGGTATTTCTCCCACTGAATATAGGCAAAAAACTCAGAACTGAAGTTAATCGATTCTGAGTTTTTATTTTTAGTTATAAATGTGATATTTTTTTGCTTTATTATGAAATTCCCGGATTTTTTGATTATGTTTTGAGATAAAATCTTCCAAATCGAAATCATCGGCGGTAAATTCATCTGTTCCAAGAAGTTCACAAAGAAAATTGATTGTTTTAAATTCCGTATAGTTTTTACGGATTGTATCAAGAAGAAGCATTCCGCAGTAGAAGGAATCAAATTCTTTACGGTCGGTTATATGAATTTGAACGCCTTTACAGCATTCTCCTTTATATTTCGAAAAGGTGGGCATAAACTGAGCGGGGCGGAAAAATACTCCCTTTAATTTTTTGGAATTCATTTGTTCGGAAAGGCTGTTTTCGTTAATCCATGGAGCGCCGATAAGCTCAAAGGGTTTCGTGGTGCCTCGGCCTTCGGATACGTTGGTTCCCTCGAAAACAACCGTACCTATATATGAAAGAGCAGTTTCTATGGTGGGGCAGTTGGGGGAAGGGGGAATCCACGGGGTGTTTAATGAATAAAAATCGTCCTGTCGGCTTAAATCCGAACAAGGTATAATCTCCAGTTGACAGCCGATTCCTTCTTCCTCGTTAACGTATTTTGCATATTCACCTACTGTCAGCGCATAACGTGACGGAATTTCATACATACCCACAAAGCTTGAAAACTCTTTATTCAGCATTGTGCCGCTGATATCGTTTAATCCAAGAGGGTTATATCTGTCGAATATTACCAAGGGAATATTGACCTTTGCACATTCCTTCATAGCCAATGCCAAAACGGAAATATAGGTGAAAAATCGAAGTCCTATATCCTGAATGTCATAGGCAATTATATCTATTCCTGAAAAATCGGGAGCACTTCCTTCCTTGAACAGAGAAAGAACTGGCAGTCCGCTTTTTTCGTCGGTCATATTATCTATTTCCACGCCTGCCTGCAGAACACCGTGTAATCCATGTTCGGGAGCAAAAAGCTTTACTAAATTATAGCGGGCTTTAAGTACATCTACCGTACGGACAAAATCGGAGGTAATACCCGTATGGTTGGTGATGAGTCCAACGCGTTTACCGCAAAGTAAAGCATCGGCTTTTTCTATATTGTCAATTCCGTGCTTATACATTTTTTAACTCCTTTGAGAAGGTGTAAAAACAGTCTTCCATTAAAAATCCTGCTTTATTATAAAGAATATTTGCCGTGCCTTCGGGGGGAGTCCATTGAGCCCAGGCAGAACTAATGCCTTTTGCTTTCATTTCATTAAGACAATCGTTAAACAGCACTGAACCTATTCCGTTGCCCCTGAATTTGGGGTTGATTCCAAAGGGTCCGAATCTTCCGCTATCACTGTTGGGGTCGCTGAACATACATCCGCCTATAATCCTGCCGTCATAAATAGCAACTCTGGCGTGGGATAAATCGGTATTGTGGGAAAGTCTTGTACCAAATTCCCAAGACCATGCAGCGTTCGAAAAACAATTTTCGGAAGAAACGAATTCTGCAAGATGATTATAGGGAAGTTCGCCTATATAAAAGCCATTTTGCTCCAGCGCGGCTTTGCGTTCTTCAAAATTTTCGGGTAGCTTAAACTCGGCTAACGACATTCGGCGGCTATAACTTTTACATTCATTGTATCCAAAGGAACTGAATAATTCTATATACTTGGTATCTTCACTTTCGGAAAAGCCCTGAAGATGATAAAGCGGCGCGTACGCGGTGGAAAGGACGGTGCGTCCTGCGTTATAGTGATACTCTTCGCAAGCCTTTAAAAGCATTTTTCCTACTTTATCAAAATCTTCGTTTGGGTCAATGCTGAAATAGGTAATAAATCCCTCTTTTTCGTTAAAGGGAAAATTTTTGTTTAATTTTACGGTGTGGTAGGGAAGATAAGCAAAAGCAATGATTTTATCGTCTTTTTCAACGATTAAAATATTTTCAGGACTAAAATTAACGTCTAAAAATATTTTCTTTGCCATCAGTTCTTTTGAAAGCTTGTATCTCGGATGCGCTGTGTTCCATAAAGAAAGTAATTTCTCTGCATCACAGTTTTTAAAATTTCTGATTGTCATAATATACTCCACCTTAATTATTTTTCTATTTTATATCTAAAAACCAATGCGCTACGTTTACTCTGCCTTTGTCATAGGGGACGGAACTTTGAATAAGAACCTTTTGACTGCCGTCGTCTAAGTCCATAACAAGATTGTTTGAATAGTATGCGCTTTGGTCCGGCACCGCACAAAGATAGGTTCCTTCGTCCCAGTTAATGCCGTCAAGACTTGTATAAAAAGCAAAGTGAGGGGGAAGTTCGGGGGTTACGCAACCACCTCTGCCGTGAAGAATAAATCCACCTTTAACCTTTGCTACCTGAGGATTTCGTATTCTTTTGGCACAATAACTTTTTCCGCTTTCTACCCAGGTTAATCCAAAATCGTAACTTATATTATAAATCATATTGTATTCATCGTGTATATCGTATTCGTAAACGATAAGCGCGCCGTCATCTCTTAAAACCATATTGCCGTAGGCGTGACCGATGGGGCTTCCGGGAAGTTCTCCGCGTTTTGAAAAGGTTAATCCCATATCCGTGCTTTCGTAAATATAATATTTATGGTCATCGGTGGTAGATTTAAAATTATCGCAGGCGTGGAACAGTACGTAGATTGTGCCTTCATGAACAAAAGCGTCGTAAATTCTTCCGCGTATATCGCAGAACATTTTCGCTTCACCCCAGGTTTCACCGCCGTCTTCGCTTCTGATATACATAGGCTCTAAATAAGGCTCCCAACCGTTTGGGTTCAGGTTCCTGAGCAGTAAAGCAACTATAACGTTCTCTTTTGGAGAAACAGCCTTTTCACAACTTACGGTAAAGGGCTGTTGTAAAAATGAATCATAGGAATATTCTAAAATCTTTGGTTCATCCCAGCTTTCGCCCCTGTCGGCAGAACGTCTGTATTCAAGCCAACCGAAACCGTTGTGTCCGGGACTCCACGGATTGCGGAAACCTGAACAGTTGCTGTAAAAGGAAATAACACAGCCTTTTTTATATTCGCACAGAGCGTGGCTTAAATGACCGCTACGTAAATTTTTCTCGTGGTCAACGTATAACCTGCCCATATTTGGGATATTTTCAGGTGTTATTTTAAAATTCAAAAACATAACGTTTGCCTCCTTATAAAGATTAATTTTTTTATAATATAGCAAAAAAATAAAGTCAATAAATTTCTTGTTTTTCAGACCAAGTTGTGATAAACTTTTTTTGAGGTGATATAAATGACTTTTTTGGAACTTACAAAGACTTTTGGCGTGGAGAATCATTCGGATTTGCCCGATGGATATTATCCCGTTCCCGAAAGCAGAAAAGGGGAACTTTGTACAAAAGAAATGATAGATTCTCTTCAGGAAAAATATGACCTGTTCGGTGAATATTACGAGGCAGTGAGAGAAGGGTTTTTTGATCTTAAAAACGACCCGAATCGTAAGCTTTATTTGGATAGTATAAGCTTATATTTAAAGGATGCACCTTTAAACGAAGCTATCGCTATTAAGTATCCGCCGAGCGTGAATACTCCCGCATCAAATATGCTGCCTCTTCTTGCTCATTTACCGTCGATTGAGGACGTTTATAAGATGCTTATTAAAAAGGGACTTACGCCTAAGGAAGCGGTGGAAGACCTTGGAATATATAAAAAGTATTTACGCGAAGAAGAACTTTACAGAAAGAAGATTGTCGGAATTCAGCCCTTTATTTCTACCTGGATATCGCGATTTGATAAAGGCGCTATAGTGTACTTCGGTCACTCGGGAATTAATTTTCAGCCCTTTAAACTTCCTGAAAATTTTCCGTTTATTATAAGAAATAAACAAAGCGGTGAACTAAAAGCCCTTTTCGGAAATGATTATCCGGTACATAAAAGCGGTATTCCTCTCGGCAATCCCGATGCAAAGGATGAGGAGGGTTCGTTTAAGGCAAAGTTTTATGAAACCGAAAGTGATTACGTAGGACATCCTGCAAGTGAGAACTTTATTTCCAAAGAAATAAAAGCCTTTTCAAAGGACGAATGGGAACTTATTATTTCTCCGGGAGAAGACGTAATCTCTCTTCACGTTTTCCACAATGCAGACTTAACTCCCGAAGCGGTTGATTATGCATTAAATTACGGCGTTAAAAGGTGTATAGAATGTTATCCTGAATATAACTTTAAGGGTGTGCGCCTGTGTACTTGGTTTTTAAATACGAACGTGTGCGAAATTTTGGGTGAAGAGGCTAAAATAAGTAAGTTTGCCAACCGTTTTTTGCGTTTCCCCGGATTTAGCGGCGCAAGACTGCTGTTCGGTTACGTATTTCCGAAAGGCTATGATAATTTACAAGAACTGGAAGAAAGAACTACTCTTCAAAGAGGAATTAAAAAGTTATTGCTCGAAGGAAAACATATATACGAACCGACAGGTATAATACCTATTGATAAATTTAAAAGGTAAAGGGAGTTTCCCTTTACTTTTTTAGTTTATATCGCAGTTGCTTTTCTGATATCCCAGTCAGATTTTTCAAGAAGAGTTTGCGCTTCTTCATAGGAAACTTTTCCTATTTCTGATACTATTCTTATCATACGGTCTTTGAGTTTTTCGTTAGAGGGCTTAAGGTATATCATATAGTTTTCAAGTACGCGTCCGTTTTTTACCATAACGCAGGTTGAAATCATATTAAGTACCATTTTATGAGCCGAGCCCGCCTTCATTCGTGAAGAGCCTGTAATAACCTCCGCACCCGTATCGGTAATTATGCTAAGGTCAGAAATTTCGTTTATTTTACTTCCTTCGTTACAGGTAAGTCCGACGGTTAAAGCGTTTGCCTCCTTTGCGGCTGTCAGCGCTCCGAGAACGTATTTTGCTCCGCCTGCAACCGAAATTCCCACAACGCTGTCAAGGTCATTTAGGTCGAATTTTTTTATATCGTTATATCCCAATTCAAAATTATCTTCGGTACCTTCAACGGCGTTTCGCAGAGCGGTATCTCCACCTGCTATAATTCCTATAACCTTATCTTTAGTAACGCCGTAGGTTGGGGGACATTCTGAAGCATCAAGCACACCGAGTCTGCCTGAAGTGCCGCAACCAACGTAAAAAATTCTTCCGCCTTTATTAAAACGCTCTGAAATTTTATCGGTTGTCTTTTCAATTTGGGGTAAAGCCTTTTCTACCGCTAAAGCGGCGTTAAGGTTTTCGTTTTGAATGACCGATAGCATATCGAATGTGTTCATTTCATCAATATGAGTAGAGTTTGGGTTTCTTTTTTCTGTATTAAGCATTTTTATTCTCCTTACTTTTCATAGCCATTAATACGGCGCCTTCTACGGGTTCTTCATCAAGTACCTTTATATCTTCAAGATTTTCAGCAGTAATTTTTTTCTTTAGTTTTTCTAAAAAGAAATCTTTATAGTGGGTGATTCCACCGGCTAAAACTATAGGGTACTTTTTGTCCTTCGGAAGTAGGGAAAGTGCGCTTAAAAGTAACTTGGCAAATTTGTTAATATTGTTATCTATAATTTGCTTTGCAACCGAGTCGCCTTCTTTAGCGGCTTCAAAAACGTAGTGAGAAAGAGCCGCCATATAAGTTTTTCCTTCATTATACATATCGTTGAGTATTTTTGAAACGTCGGTTCCTTTTTCATCGGTTATTTTTTTTGTGAGTACGGTTTTTTCACCGCTTTTATCCAGCTCACTGAAAACTGCCTCCAAACAGGCGCGACCTATTTCAGAAGCGGAAAAAGTATCGCCTATAAAGTGACCGTATCCACCTATTCTTTTGTGAATAGAGTCTATAGATACAAAGATTACCGAGCCCGTACCCATTATAGCTATTACGCCGTTTTCATTTTTCAGCCCTGCCGCGATTATGTTTTCAGCGTCACTGCTTACCGTTAATGAAGATGGATTAAGAGGGGTAAGTCGCTGGTAAACGGCATTTTTATTAGTAGTAATTCCGCAACCTGCGGCACCGATAAAAATCGATACCTTGCCTAAAGGTATATCCTTGCAAATTTCTTTTATTCCGTTATAAAAAAGCTCACAACAGGCGTCAATTCCTACGCTTGTTGGATTAGAAGCACCCAGAGTTAATTCGTTTATTATATCTCCGTTTTGATTTTTCAGCATAAATTTAGTTTTTGTTCCGCCACCGTCAATACCGAGAAAATAGCCTGCTTCTTCACGAAAATCAAAAAGAGAGTTTAAATCTGTGTCGAGTATTCTTGCGATAAGTGGGAGTATTTCCGAAGGAGGAATTGATACCCCTGATTCCCATTTGCTTATGGCTTTGCTTGAGTATGAGATTTTTTCAGCAAGGGCTGTTTGACTTAGTCCCGCCTTTTTGCGCGCAGCTTTTAAATTTTTGGCAAAAAGTTCTTTTTCGTTCAAAGAAATCCCTCCTTTAATTTCATTATATACGCGAAAACTCTACTTGTAAATCCATATTTTAGAGAAAAATAAGAAAAACTCCACAAATCGTGGAGTTTTTTGAATTCGTATGACAACCACTGGCTCTGCCAGTGGGCAAAAGGGCTTTAGCTATGGACATAATAAAAACTCCTTGGTATATTGAAGTTGAGGTTCGCCAACCCAACAAAATATACCAAGGAGGTCCTAGCC
>SVPZ01000043.1 GCA_015065605.1 Oscillospiraceae bacterium
GTGGGGAGAAAATTATATTCTTTTAAGACCAACCGAAAAACGAGGTATTTCTCACGGCGATATGATTGACTTAAACAGACAGAATTTCCGCGGTTTTGACGTCAGAGAATTTTATGTGAATTTAGTAAGTGATCTAAAAAACAAAGGTTTCTAAAAAAGGCTTGACCGATTTGGTCGAGCCTTTTTCTTAGCCTCCCTTGCCTAAAGGGAGGGGGACCGCCGCGTCAGCGGTGGTGGAGGGATACTACTATGATATAGTGTATGTTTTATTGTATCCCCCAGTCAGCTTCGCTGACAGCCCCCTTTAGGCAAGGGGGCCTTTTTAAAATAACGTCGTTATCCAATAAACAATCCCATAAATGACACTCGCTACTGTACCATATACAATAACAGGTCCTGCGATTTCGAACATATTAGCACCGACACCGAGGATGAAACCCTCTGCTTGTGGTCAAGTAGGACCCATTACTTTCCGGTAAATTCATTTGAAAGGTTTTGAATTTTAACGGCATAGCTGCGATGCTCCGGATTCGGATACGCCTCCTCATAATCCAAGGATACACCCGAAAAGTCTTTAATATGGCGCATCGATTGTCCCAGATTGCAGCCGCTGCCGATCAATTCGGCCTGCAATCCATCAATATCTACATTGCGCACAAGGATATTCTGCGCAATAGAGGCACAGGCGGCCGCGCCTGCCGCTTCGCCCATAGAAAGACAGCATAGAATCAGACGTGCACCCGATTGGGCATATACATCCGAAGAAAGATTCCGTCCTGCAACAAGCAAATTATCTACACGGATGGGTACAAGGCAACGGTAGGGAATGTCATAACAGCGATTCGGCTCAAACTCAGCATATTCCGCTGTTTGACCCTTGTAATTAACTACAGGTTTTCCATCAGGCGGCGGCGTGGTCGTGCCAAAACCGCCGTGATTACTGATAACATACTGAACCTCACCATTCAGTTCAATGGGCGCCCACTTTATGTTTCCGGTTTCCACAAAATTATGGATATCATAACCATGGTTGGAAATTGCGATAACATCATCGTGCTTACGACAGAAAGCAATATCCTCCGCAGTAAGGCGGTATTCACCAACGATTCTTCGACTTTCGCGAACACCCAGCAAGCTTGCAGTAGTAGTGAGGAAGGAGTTTTCAAAGCCGGGTACTCTCTTTTTGATGTACTCTGCCAGCATGGTTGCTTGCTCTCTGCCTTCGAAATACATTCGGGTCAGATCTTTATTATCCAAAGGATAACAATTTCTGGAATGAACAAAACAAATGCTGACCTCGTCCATACCGCAATTCTGCGGCCTACCCGGAATATGGGTGATCCAGTTCAAATGATTATCGGATTCATAGGGGAGTAATCCGCTCGCCAAATCCTCGCGAATCATTTTTACCCATTTTGGATCTGTTTTCTTCAGTTCAGAGTTCTGATAATCCTCCCATTTTACGCCGCCCAAAATAAATTCAAGGGAACAAGCTTGACTCATTCCGTCCTCGGGTCGCCCGCTCTCCGTTTCTGCACCGGCATAGTATGCCAAATCAGAATCACCTGTAGCATCAATAAATCGCTTAGCTGTTATGTATTTTCTACCCATTTTTGTCTGAATCACAGCGCCCTTAAGGGTGTTTCCGTCCATAACGGCATCTACCACACTGGTTACCAGCAAAACATCAACATTATATTTCTTGACCATTTTGTCGAGCACTAATTTGTGCTTTTCGATATTGGTATTTCGATGCCAATGACCTTCGATTTTATCAAGTTCATTCATCATTTCCTTGCCGATGCCCGAAACAAAATCAAGCGGAATATTAACCAGTCCCATTGTTGCAAGGCCACCGAGGGCAGAGGTTGCTTCGATGAGCAATACTTTATAGCCTCTTTTACCAACAGCAACCGCGGCTCCAAATCCGGCAACGCCGCCACCTGCAACTACCACATCATAGTCTCCATAAAAAGGGATTTCCTTTACCTTCTCCATTACTTTTCCATTGTTATAATCAATCATTATGTATTTCCTCCTAAAGTATTACGACGAATCTTAACTATTTACTTCTACAATGGCTTCTGAAGCGCAGTTTTTTGCACACTGCCCACAACCGATACATTTTTCCGGATCAATATGTGCGCCCTTCGCATCCATCGTTATTGCGGAAACCGGACAGGCATATTGGCATTCCTGGCAAAAACAGCAACCTGCGGTCACACTGTATTTTTTCATACAGTCCCCTCCTTTCAAAAAAATTATATCATTACTCAATTGTCAGTTAAATGCAAATTTATTGCTAAAAATAGCACAATTTTTACTTTTTTCTTGACGTCGATAAAATTTTCATATAGAATAAAGCAGAGGTGACCTTTATGAATATCGCATCCGATATTACCGTTTTAATTAACGCCATTCGAGATCTCAGCAATGCCGGAATCTGTTATTATGATCTAAATAATTTTTTTCATTACAATGAATGGGGTATTAAAAACAACCGCGGCCACTATTGTTCATTTTGCGAAAATGTACGTGCACTTCCCGGTGGAAGGGAAAGCTGTGAAAAAAGCGATAAAAAAGAAGCTGTTCACCTTGCAATGCAGTATAAAGAACCTTTTTTCTTTGAATGCCATATGGGAATGAGGGAACTTGTGATCCCATTGCTTTTGGAAAATGAATTACTGGGTATTATCTTTGTGGGACAATGCCGCATTCAAGGAGATAACCGTTATAACATTGTTCAGAAAAATGCACAACGTTTGGGTGGAGACGGTGATAAAATGCTTCAATTATATGAGCAACTCCCCCTACTGTCTCAGGATGATCTGCTGAATGTTGGGAAAATTCTTTCAAAGTTTTTTGATGCCAAGGTGCTCAGCAATCGGCTTTTGGCACCTGAAATTTTAACAGCTGATTCCGGTAGCAGTCTTGCCTATTCTATAAAAGATTACATTGATGCTAACTACAGCTACAATATTTCCCCTAAAAGTCTTGCAGAAAAATTCTTTATCAACGCCTCATATGCATCCCGCTGTTTTAGCCAAAAGCATGGGATTACATTAACAGAATATATCCACAAAGTGCGTATTGACCGAGCAAGAATTCTGCTGCAGTCTACAAACGTACCTGTTAATAATATTGCTTTAAATGTGGGATATATTGATGCAAACTATTTTTCCCGTATATTCAAAAAGCAAGTCGGGATCACACCGCAAGGCTATCGAAAAATGTACCAAAATATTTCAAAGGCTTGACCAAACGGTCAAGCCTTTTGTGTTTGCCAATTAATTTAAAATTTTATTCACTTAATACCTTGAATAAATCTTCAAATAACGCATCTCGGTTGATTTTATATACATATTTGATAAAATGTCTATTTTCATTCATAGCATAATGTTTATCAAATTCGGGGATCGGGCTTGGAATCAATCGGTCTTGCATAAATTTCCCATTCTCATTGAGAAGCCACGCCACTGCCGTAACGTCCCAGATAACCCTGGTCCACGGTTTTTCGGCAGCATACGATTCTGCCTCTTTGATAGTGTTCTCGCACAAATAATCACACAACGCATTTTTTCCTTGCAGCCAGTGCTGTAATTCATATTTTGAAGTTCTAAAGCTATCAACCACACCCACACAGGGCAATTGAACCAATGGGACACCGCAACCGAAAACCACTCTTGCTGCTGCAATATCCTGCTTCATATTAAATTCAGAAGCCGCCAAGGGTATATGGGTTGCATGCCCTCCCAACCATATTATAACACAGTTTTCGCTCATTTGCGGATTTTTCATGATTGCTGAAGCAACATTGGTAATTGCTCCGATTGCAACAATATAAAGCGGATTGTCGGGAGAATATTCCTCAACCAATTTTGACATAAACTCCGCCGCCGCCGATTCAACCGACGTTGTTTCATTCGGCAGATAATTTTCCGAACCTCTAAAAACGATTTCTTTTAATTTTTCTTTACCTGTCAGCTCCAACAATTTCAAAATTTCGTCATAACTCTTAAGCATGCCATCAGCCGCAGAAACAGATTTTCCATTTTTAAACGGTGCTGCGCAAATACCTTTAATATTAAACTTATGGGTGTTAAGAAGCATATAACTTATAGCAAACTGATCGTCAATCTCGTTATATGCATCGGTATCCAACACAACGTCAATCTTCCCTTTTGGTGCAGTCAAATTTTTAAAATACTGTTCTTGTTTCATAAAAACCGCCTCCTTTTTATGTACTATTTTAAAATATGTCGCAAATAAATAATATAATGAAATCGTTGCTTTTTTATATTAATTGGCTCTATTGAATAATAACAGGTTATGTGTTATAATACTTAAAAACAGTTAATAAGAGGTTTAATATGAGAAATTTACAGTTAATTTCCGCTTGGAAGGCAACAAAAACCAAAAACACCTATGTCAACTATCATTCTCATAAATATTATGAATTGGTTTACTATTTGTCCGGGAACGGAAAAACAGAAATAGACGGTAAAGTGTTCCATTTCTCTGATAACAGTTTTGCAATAATTCCAGGAAACACCGAACATGATGAATTTCACTACTCTGACTCAGAAGTGATTTGCCTTATATTTTCGGGTATAAAGGATTTTCAATTAGGCTTTTTTGAGGATTATTCCCACACAATCTCCAAAATTCTGAACGAGCTGCTGTATGAAGCCAATAAACAAACTTACGGTTATAAGGAAATGCTTGTAATAAAACTCAACGAATTAATACTAAACATTATCCGTATTGAGAATACTATAATCGACACGAAAAACTTTGAATATATAATCAATTATATACGTGAAAATTTTCATGAACATATAAATCTATCGGATTGCGCAAAACAACTCAATATAAGTTATGACTATTTTCAGCACAAATTCAAAGCGCTTACGGGGTATTCTCCCCAGCATTTTTTAATGGAACGACGACTGCTCGCCAGTAAAAAAATGCTAAAAAAAGAGGCCTATAACTGCACCGAAATTGCATGTCGATGCGGCTTTTGCACATCCTCGCAGTTCTCAGCTATGTTTAAAAAAAGATATTCAATAACACCGATGCAGTTCAAAAAACAACATCAAAAGGCTTGACCAAATCGGTCAAGCCTTTTTCGTTTATAGGGGACGGGTTTTCCGTCCCGCGGGAGGCAAAACGCCTCCCCTACGTTCAGAACAATGTTGTTATCCAATATATAATTCCATAAACAACTGATGCCACCGTACCGTACACAATAACAGGTCCTGCGATTTTGAACATATTAGCACCGACACCGAGGATGAAACCCTCTTTTTTATATTCAATGGCGGGAGAAACAACGGAATTTGCAAAGCCTGTTATGGGAACCAGTGTTCCTGCCCCTGCCCTTTTGGCGATTTTATCAAATATACCAAATCCCGTCAGCAGTGCTGCTTCTAAAATTAAGGTAACACAGGCTAAAAGTCGGGCGCTTTCTTCTCCTACTCCTAATTTTGTGAACAGGTAAAAAAACGCTTCACTCATAGCGCAGATTAGCCCTCCGACAACAAAAGCCCAAATAAAATTTTTAAGATGGGGAGAATTTGGGGAGGCTTCTTTTACCATTCGGCTATATTCTTTGACAGTTATTTTCATACAAAAAACTCCTTTGGATTTATTTTTTCCAAAGGAGTTAATTTTATACTATTTACCTATAACCTCTGCTAATACGCTGCCGATATAACCCGCCATTTTTCTTTCGCCCAAATCATTGGGATGACAGCCGTCAACGGTATAATCCATTCTATCCCCTTCAATAAAGAAGGCGTTACCGTCGATAAAGTAAACGTTTTTATCTCCGTTTTCTCTTGCGGTGAGATAGTTTTTCATAATAACGTCTTTACGGGCAAGGTCAAATTCAGCGGTATGCTTTGCGGCATCCGGCTTAGTTACGAAAATAATGGGAACAAGCGGATTTGCTTTTCTTATAATTTCATAAAAAGCGTAGTGCGTATTTATAAGATGCTCAACACTGGGCGCATTATGGTCGTAGTCAAGGACGAAAGCCGACATAGGAAGAGTTGCAAAGAACTCTGCCAAAGCAGGTTCACCTTTAGCATTTCCCGAAAAACCGAAATTCATAATATCGGTCTTTAACATTCTGCCCACCTGAGCCGAATAGGTCATACCCGGGCGTGAAGATGCAAAGCCGTGAGTTATGGAAGAACCGTAGAAAAGCACGGGTTTTTCGTATTTATAAGGATTAGGAGCGGCTACCGTTGCAGTTTCCTGAAGTGCAACCTCTAAATCATAAACCTCGTTTCCTATGGGGAAATAAATGGTTACACAACGCATTTTATTATCAGAAAAGGTTTTGATACCCTCGTAACCGTCAAAGCCATCCTTGGGGGGATAGTAACTTCCTGCGTAAACGTCTTTTCCGTCTTCCTCTACGTATATATCAAATCCCGTTTCGGCAAGTCTTGTAACGTGAGGATTTGCGAGTACCGTCTTTTTATATTTAGAACGAATACCAACGTATTTTGAATCGGTACAAAAACGTACGCGAACACCGGTAGTACAAGCGTGATGACCCGTTATACCGGGCGCATTTTTTAACACGTCATCGGGAATACGGTGATAAGAATTTTTAGGGTCATACAGTCCGTAAATTTTAAAGGGGTCTTCCTTTACGTTATAAAATTTAGCGTCTGTTTCTTTTATTTTAAGACCTTCCTTAGAATAGCCTACCCAAATATTGCCAACATCAATTTCCATATTTAAAATCTCCCTTAATTAAGAAATCGTTTTTAAAATTATAGCATAACGCTATATTTTTTGCAACAAAAAAACGGGCAAAAGCCCGTTTTATTTATCTTTCTTCTCGGAAATAATTTATACCAAGACTTTCAGGAGGCTGATTCTTTTTACGGCTTCTCATACTTGTAAATATAAGTACGACTATAGTTACGATATAGGGAAGCATTTTGAAAAGTTCCTTACCTGCAAAGCTGATACCCGAAATATAACTGCTTGCCACGTAAAGTCCGCCGAAAATAAGAGAACCGAAAATAGCAAGATTAGGCTTCCAAACGGTAAATATAACGAGAGCAACGGCAAGCCAACCGATATCGTCGATTACGTACTCCCAGTTACCGTTAAGGTAATCCATAACGAAAGAAAGTCCGCCGAAACCTGCTATACCGCCACCGATACAGGTTGCAAGATATCTGTATTTTAATACGTTTATACCTGCGGCATCGGCAGTACCGGGATTTTCACCGACAGCACGAAGATGAAGTCCCAGTTTAGTTTTGTTTAAAACAAAAGCGGTAACAAGGGCAACAACTATAGCAAGATAGGTTAAAATACCGTGGGATAAGAATACCTTACCGAACCAACCGAGCTTATCGGCAATCGGTAAAGACGCTTTAAAATAAAGAGCGCCCTTAATATAAATATCTCCTGTTTTATCTATCATATAGTCGGATATACCAACACCTAGTGTGGTAAGCGCAAGACCCGTTACGTTCTGATTTGCTCTTAAAGTAACGGTCAGGAAACTGAATATAAGTCCCATAAATGCGCCGCCGATAAAGGTTGCCAACATAGGAATAAGTACTGCAAGAACGGGAATTACATTTTCACCGCAACTGCTCAAATAAATATATTCTGCATAACAACCGCAAGAAGCGCCAACACACATAACACCGGGAAGACCAAGGTTTAAGTGGCCTGATTTTTCGGTTATGGTTTCACCCGTAGAACCGAAAAGAAGCATCATACCAAGGCGAATTGCACTAACTAAAAACGCTACCATTTAGCCTTCCTCCTTTACACGTTTTGTAAAGACAATTTTATAACGAAGGAAAAATTCGCAACCGATAATGAAGAGAAGAATTATACCCGTTACAATATCGGAAATTGTCTGAGGAATTCTGAAATCGGTGGAAACCTGACTTGCGCCTCTGTCAAGGAATACAATAAGGAAGGAAGTCAGAACCATATAGAAGGGATTAAATTTAGCGAGCCAGGACACCATAATTGCAGTAAAGCCTCTGCCGTCAACGGTGGTTGTGCTGATGGTATGGTTCGTACCGCCTACAAGCAAAAGACCTGCTATACCGCAAATAGCACCCGATACCATAAGGGTACGGATAATAACCTTTTTAACACCGATACCGATATATTTAGCGGTATTTTCACTTTCGCCTACTACCGAGATTTCATAACCCTGTTTAGAATATTTAAGATAAATATAAGCGACAAAAGTAAGCAAAGCAACTATTATGATATTAAGCAAGAATTGATATTTGCCTATAATGGGAAGACCGTACTGAGGCATAGGAGTAAGCACACCCGAGCCGTCCTTAACGAATACCTTTAAGAAGTATGCTACAAGCTGAATTGCAACGTAGTTCATCATAAGGGTAAAAAGGGTTTCGTTGGTATTCCACAGCGCCTTAAATACAGCGGGAATAAGCGCCCATATCATACCTGCCACAACACTTGCAATTATCATTACGATTATAAGCAAAGGAAGAGGCATTTTATCGCCCAAGAACATCATAACGCCAACGGTAGCAAGACCGCCTACGAGAACCTGTCCCTCAGCGCCGCAGTTCCAGAACTTCATTTTAAAGGCAGGGGTTACTGCAAGAGATATACAAAGAAGAATTGCAACGTTCTGCAAAAGGTTCCAGATACGTCTTGGAGTTCCGAAAACACCGTTAAACATAGAAGTGTAAACGGCAATAGGATTTTTACCCGATAAAAGCATTATCATTACGCCCGAAACAATAAGAGCCGTAACAATGGCAGCGGCACGGATAAGCAGACTGTAGTACCATGCTACACCGTCTTTACCTCTGTTTACAATATGAAAAAGAGGAGTTTTAATTTTTTTATTTTCAGCCATATTATTCCTCTCCTTCAACAGATTTTGTCATTAAAAGACCGATATGGTCCTTCTTAGCGGTTCTTCCGTCAACCATTCCCGTTACTCTGCCAGAGTTGATTACCATAATTCTGTCGCAAAGTTCCATAAGCACGTCAAGGTCTTCGCCTACGAAAATTACGGCTACTCCCCTTTCCTTCTGTTCATTAAGAAGGTTATAAATGGTATAGGAAGCATTTACGTCAAGTCCTCTTACGGGATAAGCCGCCATAAGCACCGACGGAGCGGCGGCAATTTCACGGCCTACGAGCACCTTTTGTACGTTACCGCCCGAAAGTTGACGAACGGGTGTAGTTGCACCCGGAGTAGATACGTGAAGGTCGTTTATAATACGTTCGGCAAGGTCTTTGGGTTCCTTTCTCTGAAGGAATGCAGATTTGCCCTTCGAATAGCTTCTGAGCATCATATTGTCGATAATATCCATATTACCTACAAGGCCCATACCAAGTCTATCCTCGGGAACAAAGGAAAGACGAACGCCTAAATCTCGAATCTGAATGGGACTCTTATCCCTTAGGTTTTCCTCCTTTTCGGTTTTGGGGTCGATATAGGTAATCGTGCCCTCGCTCAAATGATGAAGACCTGCTATTGCTTCAAGCAGTTCTCTCTGACCGCTGCCCGCAATACCTGCTATACCGAGAATTTCACCGCTTTTTGCAGTAAAGGAAATATTATCAAGGATTTTTCTGCCCTCTTCATTAACACTGGTCACACCGCAAAGCATAAGACGGTCAACGCTGTCTTTCGGCTCACTTCGGTTAATATTAAGACTAACCTTTTCGCCCATCATCATTTCGGTAAGCAAGGATTCGTTAGCCTCTGCAGTATTAACGGTGCCGATATGCTCACCTCTTCTAAGAACTGCAACTCTATCAGAAATTGAAAGTACCTCGTGCATCTTATGGGTAATTATGATAATGGACTTTCCGTCCTCTCTCATTCTGCGAAGAACGTTAAAGAGCTTTTCGGTTTCCTGAGGAGTAAGCACTGCGGTAGGCTCGTCCAAAATAAGAATATCTGCGCCACGGTATAAAACCTTTATAATTTCAACCGTCTGCTTTTCAGATACCGACATATCGTGAACCTTTTTATCGGGGTCGATAATAAAGCCGTAACGCTGAGTTATCTCGATTACCTTTTTGGAAATACGGGAAAGGTTATAACGTTTGCCGTCATCAACACCCAGAGCAATATTTTCAGTAGCAGAAAATACGTTTACAAGTTTAAAGTGCTGATGAATCATACCTATTTTATGCTCGAAAGCATCTTTAGGCGATTTTATAACAACCTCTTTACCGTCAACAAAAATTTGTCCTTCATCGGGGAAATAGATACCTGCCACCATATTCATAAGAGTGGTTTTACCGCTACCGTTTTCACCGAGAATAGCAAGAATTTCGCCCTTTCTTACGTCAAGGTTACAATTTCTGTTTGCGTAAACCTTGCCGAAGGTTTTGGTAATATTCCTACATTCAAGTTTAATATTTTCCAATTCGGCACCTCCAAATCGTCAATTTATATCCCATAAATACAAAATTTTTCTGTACTTATCGCATATAAATTGCATTTTTAAAAATAGCGTATAGGCGGAGCTTACACCCCGCCTATACTAAAAGGTTAAAAGTTATAATTAGTATTTCTCGTTAAGGAGAGTGATACCATCGATACGAAGATCGAAGTAAGGAGCGGCCATAATCTTGGATTCCTTGAAGATGCCGTTTTCGATAACTTCTTTTTCTTCAACCTTGTGGCTTTCGAGCTTAACGTTGCCTACGGTGAAGTTAGCGGTATCAAATACGTTAACGGTACCGTTCTTTAAGCCTTCGGTAGCAGTCTTGATAGCATCAGCGGTGCCTGCAGCAGCAGCCTTATCGTTGATGTCGGTAAGAACTACGGAACCTTCTTCAATACCACCGCACCAGTCAACAGCGATAGCTTCGCCCTTCTGATAGGTTTCGATCATATACTTGTAGTAAGGAGCCCAGTTAATTCTGGAAGATACGATAAAGGTATTGGGGCAAGCAGCTACGGTAGAACCGTTATAAGAAACGTTGGGAACGCCTGCAGCTTCACAAGCAGAGGGAGCGCCCATAGAGTCAGCGTGCTGAGAAATAAGAACGCACTTCTTAGCGATAAGAGCTTCAGCAGCATTCTTTTCTTCGGTAGCATCATACCAAGAACCTGTGAACTGTACTTCCATAGTAACGGTGGGGCATACGGACTTAGCGCCGAGATAGAAAGAAGTGTAACCGGATACAACTTCAGCATAGGTGAAAGCACCTACGTAACCCATCTTAGCTTCTTCAGCCTTGATTTTGCCTGCAGCGATCATTTCGTTGAGCTTTAAGCCTGCAGCGATACCTGCAAGATAACGGCCTTCATAGATAGAAGCAAAAGCGTTGTGGTAGTTGGGAAGATTCTCAACGTGAGCTTTTGTACCGGTTGCATGGCAGAACTGAACGTTTGTAAATTCCTTAGCAGCCTTAATCATAAAGTCTTCGTGACCGAAGGAGTTAGCGAAAATAATATCGCAACCCTGATCAACGAGGTCAGCGGCAGCCTGATAGCATTCGTCGCCTTCAGGAATGTTGGTCATAACGATAACCTGATCGTCTTTAAGACCGAGAGCAGCCTTAACTTCGTCAACACCGTTGAGGAAGTTTAAGTCGTAAGTAGATTTTTCATCGTGAAGACAGATAAAACCTACCTTGAAGTCAGCGGATTCTCCGCCGCCGCAAGCTGCAAGGCCGAATACCATTGCAACTGCAAGAAGAAGTGCAAGTAACTTTTTCATTTTGTTTTTCCTCCTCGCCTTTATAGGCAAATTTTTTATAAAAGCCGTCCTGTTATTGCGGACGGAATTTAACGGAATCATCGGTCATTGAATCAACTATTGCAAGAGATTCAACCCTTATACCCTGACTTCTCAGTTTATCGCCGCCGCCCTGAAAACCTTTTTCAATAGCGATAGCAATACCTGCGGTTTTGCCGCCCGACTGAGAAACAATATCCATAAGACCGTTAAGAGCATTTCCTATAGCAAGAAAATCGTCGATAATAAGGATATTTTCGCCTTCCTTTAAATGCTCCTTACTTACAACCACCTGATATTCGGTATTATGTGTAAAGGACATTACCCTTGAAGAATAAACGTCTGCCAGAATATTAGTGGTTTTGTTCTTTTTAGCAAAAACAACCGGCAGATGCATATGGGCGGCAGCAGCCACCGCTATAGCAATACCGGACGCTTCAATAGTGAGTATTTTATCAATTTTGGTATCTTTATAAAGACGCGCAATTTCCTCGCCCATAAGCATAAGAAAATCAACGTCCAACTGATGATTTAAAAAAGAGGAAACCTTAAGAATATTACCGGGGAAAACCTGTCCTTCAGCAAGTATTTTTTCTTCTAACGCTTTCATAATAATTCCTCTCTTTAACCACCCTTTTAATAGTAAATATTTTATCATTTACCATCTTTTTTGTCAATAGGCAAGCCCCATTAATTTATCGTTTTATATAAAATAAACAAACTATAAGTCGAATTATTATATAAAAAAGAGGTAGAGGCGCACTCCGTAAGGAAATGCGCCTCAGTTAACCGTTTCACAATATCACTTAATTATTTAAAAAATCATCAAGAATTTTCTTTGCTTTATATTCATTAACGTTAAAACTGCCCACATTTTTCTTGACGCTATACTCCATCTGACCGTTGACGTTATTTATATCGTAAATACCTTCGGCTTTTCTATAAAGTTCTTCCCTTGCGGCAAAGCGAAGGGAGGTATCGTACTGCTCACCCTCGAATATTTCGTAAAGTGTCGGCACAGCGCCATAGCCCAAATTCCCTATAGCCTCTACGTCAAGGTTTTCGGTATATTTTTGTTCATAAGCGTAAAGGTTATACTCTGCCACCGTTTTATCAACGTCTGCAAATCCCAAGATAAGAAGAATTACGGTTGCGGCAATAACCCCCGTTTTCAAAACGTGAATTTTCTTTATGAACACGCGTAAAATAACGGATATAAAAAGTATTGCTAAAAATACCATAAAGGCGCTTGTTAAAATTCTCAGCCTTGTCATACCAAAGCTTTTTATATAAAGAATCATTTTGGAAAGTGCGGTAGCAATAAGTAAAAGCGTGAATACGCCGATAAAAACCGTAATTGAATTAAGCAACGCGCTTCTTTTTCCGTTTTCCTTTTTCTTTGTCAGCAAACAGGCAAGACTTATAAGTATAAAGTTTATAGCGGCAATTACGGTCATTTCGAAAAAGCCGCGTCTTGCATAGGAAGCGTAGGTGATTCCGTTTGGTAAAAGACCCTTAAACGCATTAAAGAAATATGCAAGTTGAGAAAAAAGATAGGTTATGTAAACAAGCGATATAGCAGACAAAAACGATATTGTGAACGCCTTATCCATTTTCCCGTCTATTTGCCATTTTCTTTGTTCTCTTTTATTTTTCGCAAGACCAAGCCCTAAGGAAAGTATAAGTGGGAAGAACAAAAGTCCTACGTTAATTTTAAAGAGTAAACTTCCGAAATTGCCAAATGCAGAGCCTATTTTTGAAAGCAATCCGTCAAATGCCGCATCTGAAGAACGTAGTAAAAGCACAATAATAAACATAGCAGGGATAGCGCAGGCAACACCCGCAATTATTTTACCTGTGCCTTTTTTCTTTTTGTTTTCGCTGTAAAATGCACTTCCAAGGCTTTTAGCCATACTTCCGAAAGCAGAGCCGAAAATACCCTTAAGCAAAGCCGAAACAAAAGTGTAATCATCACTCAAATCATATCCGCCGAGATAAGAAAACCAAACAAACATTGAAAGCATCAGCATAAAAAACAGGAAAAACCTTACGGAAAAGTCGGAAGAATAGGTAAAGGTCACCGCCGAAAACAGCGATAATATAAGGCAGATATAGGGGAAAAGTTTAAATTTTATACTTTTATTTGCAAGATAAACCGTAAAAATAGTTATAAAGCCTACCGTACTCAGCGTATAACCGCTGTTAAAACCGCCCCAAAGGGTAAGCACCACGAAAGGAACGGTCAGAATAGCAACCAACCAAGTAAACGTTTTATCCTTTATAAACATCGGAAAACCGTTATATACCCTTGGCTGACTACCGGTTTCGTAAATATCATTTTCACTATACATACTAATCCTCCTCAAATGAAAGAATTTCTCCGGGTTGACAGTTTAGTTCTCTGCAAATACTTTCGAGTGTAGAAAATCGGATAGCCTTTGCCTTTCCCGTTTTTAATATAGAAAGATTTGCCTGAGTTATACCGATTTTTTCAGCTAGTACCGCAGAACTGATTTTTCTTTTTGCAAGAATAACGTCAAGATTTACAGTAATCATTTTTTACTCCTATATTGTCAAATCGTTTTCTTCTCTTAAAATTTTAGCGGAACACATAACGTTTTTAATAACCCGTATTATAAGTCCGATAAAGCCTGCTGCTATTGAAACCACCATAAGCGGACGGTAGAATATAAAGCCGATAACCGTAACAAATGCAACAAAAAAACAGCACCACGAAAGAATTCTTAACCGTTTTATGTTGGCATCGGTAAATATTTCTTCCCTTTTTATAGAAAACAACATTCTGACAAGAGAGTAAAGCGCAATAAAGGCAGGAAGCAGACAAACGTAATAACAAATAAGAACCGACCTTTGCATAAGGAAAAGTCTGTGGTCAGTGCTTAGTTGATAGTCGCCAAAATACATTTTCAGTAATATGGGCAAAAAAGCAACTCCCAAAATCAGCATCAGAGCAACCGCAAAACATACCACTAAAGAAAGCGTTATTGATTTATTACTGTTCCACATAAAGATTACCTCTTTCTTCCATTTTCTGCCTGTATTATATACCATTTTTTATTGTTTGTCAACAATTTATTATCGAAAAACGATAATTTTATATAAAAAGCAACCCCGAACCCAAAAAATGTAGTTCGGGGGAAGTGTTATTTTATAAGTTGTTTTTTGGCGGCCTGAAGGGTTTTATTTGCTACGCTCATAGCGCTTTTTCTGCCGTTTTCGTCACCTTCTGCTATAACCACGAAAGCGAGAGGCAGGTTTTCATCCTTGCAAAAGCCTATAAAAAGTGAATTTTCCATTTTTTTGCCCACTTCGGCAGTTCCCGTTTTTCCGCACACGTCAAGGGTACCGAAGGTGGATTTTCCGTAGTTATCCTTTGCGGCATAATCCATAAGGAAAGCAAGTTTATCCGCCGTATCCTTTTTAATCATCCGTACGGTTTTGGGCTTTGCTTCATAAAGCAATTTGCCGTTTGATGCGGTAATGCTGTTTACCAAAAATGGTTCTTTATATTCCCCTCCGTTTGCAATAGCGCTTACCATACATAAATACTGAACGGGATTACACAGATTTTTATGCTGACCGATTCCTGACCAACCGAAATCAATATTTCGGGAATTTTTAACAGAATAACTTGTTTTGGCGCACTTTATTCCGTCTATCAAGAAGGTCTTATTAAAGCCAAACTTTTCGGCATATTTAGTCATTGTGGATTTGCCCAGTGTCAGCGCCATATTGGAAAAATACGCATTACAGGAATGAGAAAAGGCGCGTTTTAACGTAACTGTTTTGTGTTTACCCAGACAGTTGAGTTTTTCGCCTTCGATAACCGTACCGTAATCGCAGTTAAAATCCATATCGTAAGCGGCTTCTCCCAAGGTTTCGATAGCGGCGGCAGAGGTGATAATCTTAAAGGTTGAGCCGGGTGTATAGGCAGAAGAAATAAATCGGTTCATAAATACGCTGCCAAGTTCACCGTTTTTAGCCTTTTCGTATTCTTTTAGGTTTTCGATATCATAGGTGGGAGTGCTTACCATACAAAGCACCTCGCCCGTTTTGTAATTACATACACCCACACAGCCTGCGCTACTTCCTAGCGCCTTCATTGCGGCAACGCTGATATTTGCGTCTATGGTAAGATTTGCATTGTTGCCCTTTCCCGAATAGGTATAAACCCCGTTTACAAGAGAATAACCCACAAGCTTATCCTTAAGCGCGTTGGTAACTCCCGTACTTATATAGCCGTCGTGGTCGCCCACAGCGTGAATGGTGGCTTTTCTTATATCCTTATTTTTATTATATACTCTCTTTCCGTCTTCAGTTTTAGATAAGGTTCTTCCCTCTCGGTCGGTTATTTCACCCGCTTGAGTGAGTTTTCCGCCGGTATAGACGTGACTGTTGGTCTGAAAGAACGCCCAGTCTTTTGCCGAGGCGGTGTATCTAAAGATAAAAACGGCGCATAAAAGTAAAAACAAAAGAAGTATAAGACGCACGATATTGGCTCTGAATTTTGCTTTTATCATACCGAATTACCTCCGTTATCAGAAATAAGAGGCGTCCTTAAAAATGCCGTTAACAGCATACAGGAAAGAAGAGAAGATCCGCCGTTGCTGACAAAGGGCAGAGTAACTCCCGTAAAGGGAAGCATATCAAGGGTGCCGAAAACGTTAAGGGCGGTCTGCATAAGAAGTAAAACCGAGGTTGCTACGGCAGTTATGGAATAATAGGTGCTTTTTGAAGCGGTCAGCACCTTTATCGAATAAAGCACGAAAATAATAAATACCGATACAGCACTTAGGGAAACAATAAGTCCCAGTTCCTCACTTATAAGACCGAAAACTATATCGGTATCGGCGGCAGAAACCTTTATAAGAGTTCCCTTTCCTCCGCCAACTCCAAAAAGTCCTCCCGAAGCGGTGGCTATCATTGCTCTCGTTTGCTGATAACCGCTGTCGTATGCATTTTCAAAGGCTTTACCAAAGGAAAAAACACGTTTTGCAACGTATGGAAAAAGCACAGTGACCGCACCTGCGCAAAGTACCGCCAAAGCCGATAAAATAGCGATAAGTTTTACACTGCAAAGACGTATAGCGGTAACGGTAAAGAATACTACGGCATAGATAAGCGCAGTACCGAAGTCACTTAAATAAAACAGTGAGCCGAGGCAAAAAACCGAAAAAATTGCAAAAAGGGATATATCCTTTATACTGCTTAGTTTTTCGACCGAAGCGCCGCTTATAAAAATAAGGGCTATCTTTATAAATTCCGAGGGCTGAACCGAAATACCGCCTATATTAAGCCAGTTCTGAGCGCCGTTATACACCACGCCAAAGAAAAGATTTATACCGAAAAGCGCTCCGCCCAATATAAAGGCGACAAAGCGAAGATTAATTGCTCGTTTAGAGGAAGCAATAATTTTACCGAGAATCAAAGCCCCGATAACACCTGCAACAAGGCAGATAAACTGTTTTATAAGTGCATTTGTCCCCTTGTGTGCGGCAACACTTAAGCCTATGGTAACAAGAAAAAGCACGGGTATTTCTATAAAGGCGCCCTTAAACCTTGTAATAGCAAAATAAATCCATTCACTAATCAACAAAACAAAAAAAACTGCGCCTATTATAAGAAAGTTTTCAAAAAAAGAAAAACAAAGAGAAAGGGTTATAAAAAACTGTATAAGAGTAAGACTGCAAAGGGCAGCCGCCTTATAAAGCTTTCCGTCAAAAAGGCTTTTTCCTCTGTGGCTTTTCAGCCTTAAGGAAAATTCTCTCTCCCCTACCGTTAAAATATCGTCGGGTTCAAAGGTCGTTTCTTCTTTGACCGAGTGTTTATTCACGCCCACTTTATTTTTAAAAAGAGGTCTTAAAGAAAAGTTTTTACCAGAAACAGAAATAACGAGGTGCTTATCCTCTGTTTTATCAAGAATAATATCGCAGTCGTCATCGCTTCCGACAATATATTCACCGTCTTTAATTTCGGTTTCCTTCATATCGTCGGTCAAAAGGAAAACCTTATATCCTCTCTTCTTTTTGGATAGAAGACCTGCGCCTGAGCAAAAAACAAGAATAACGGAGAATATGGGCAAAAGAAATCTTACTATGGTAAAAAATGCTCTGATATAGTTTTCCATAAAACCCGTCCTTTCCGTTTTTTATCATTATACTATAGTTTGTCCGTTTTAACAAGAAGAAAAAAGATAGGGTCTAGGGTCCAGGATTTAGAGAATAGGGGGAATATCATTGAAGATTTGCGAAAAACAAAGGCTTCTCCTTGAGGTAATTCCCCTGTTAGGGGAAATGTCCGAAGGACAAAAGGGTTCCCGTTTTCGGAGAAAAAGGCTAAATCACAGACGGTGGTGAGGTGGAAATCTGCATCACTACACCTCATCCACCGCAAAAGCGGTCCCCCTTCCCCTCCGAACAAAAGGGGAAGGCTTTTTGTAAATCTTTACGGGAAATCATTGTGCAAAATTGCGGGATGTCGGCAAGCGCCATCCCCTACGAATTACCAACAAATCTCTACGGCATTTACATAACATTTTTAGATTATGCTTTGTAAGGGCTTTGTAAGGGCTTTGTAAGGACTTTGTAAGGACTATGTAAGGTCGAAAACCCTTATAAACAAAGGCTTTTCCTTTAATTTCTTACATTCCTTACATAAATTCTATAAAAGATTTAGAATTAAAAAAATATTATATTTTATAAAAATTAAAAATAAATATATAAAACTATGTTTTGTTGTAAGGAAAGTAATGCGGGATGTCGAGGACGCCATCCCCTACTAAATATCAATTAATCTCTACGGCAACATCGTAGGGGACGATGTGGGCATCGTCCCCTACGAAATATCAATTAATATTTACGGCTTTATACACAAAAATGCGGAAGGGTAAAAACTCTTCCGCATTTTTTATTTATTTCT
>SVPZ01000003.1 GCA_015065605.1 Oscillospiraceae bacterium
GGTTGCTCGCCCAGACGAACATGTCATTAGCATCATCGACACGAAATTGGCGTAGGATTAATCTTTCGGTAATTATTGTTTTTGTTCCTTTATGAGTTAACATTACTTCACCCCTTCAATATATTTGCAACATCTCTTTTATTTCTAAGCCATACCGTTTTAGAAGGATATTCTGCGAGTATCTTCCTAATTTCAGGCATACTTTTATTTTGGAAAGTATCGGTCCATTTAAGTAGGTTATAAACCGATTTTAAGGTTTCTTTTTTGCCTTTCTCAAGACCGAGTTTTCTTTTAATGGCACGCTTTATGATTCTATATGTATAAACTCGTTTAGATATATCAAGCACATAGATTTTATCGGCATCTCGGAAACAATCACCAACCCAAGCATAATATACGCCTTCGATTATCCAACTATCATTTTCAAGAATCTTGTTTAGTAATTCGGTGCGTTTTTCTATGGGCATTTTTACGCCATAACCGTCTGCGGTGTTATCCCACTGAATATCATCTAAATCGAAGTGTGTAATATTATACTTTTCACTTAGTGCCTTGGCTAAATAAGTTTTACCCGAGCCACTGCAACCAATTATATGTATTTTCATTCAAGTACCTCTATTGTGGTCTTATAATATTGCTCCTGAAAATGCACCTGCTCGGCTACTTCGTTCTGCGTAAAAATTACGCCTTCGGGAGCCATAACCAGTTTGTCCTCAACATCATTTTCACGGTGCACAATTCCAATAATTTTGCCTGTGTATTCATTCACAGGATTATCCACACCCAGCAAATAAACATCCAACTCCTCGCCGTCACCACCGATTACATTTGGGATATATCCGTAATTGATGGGATAAGTTAAACTGTAGTTTTCTTTCTTATGCACATAACCTATGGGGCGGTCTATTTTAATATCTACCGTCTTTCCAAGATATGATTTTACGAGTGCTTTTCTTTCTTCAAAAGTCATTACAATTCTCCATTTTTTAAATAAAGCATAGCCTGTTTTCTGCTTTTAAATATTACTATGTTTTTATTCTTTTGTTCACCCAAAAGTTTTCGATACTTCTTTCTATGATTTCGATTAAACGAAAAGATTGCTTTATACAAACTTACTTTCTGCTTATCAAAATACTCAGGACAGTTACCGCCCATATCATCCCTTGATTTACCGTAGTTTTTAACAACTCGAACAGTTGAACCCCACAAACAAGTGATTGTGGGTAAATCAAAATAAAAAACCGTATCAGCGTATTTCAACCTATGCGGCATAGTTCTGCTGAAATTTCCGTCAATTATCCACTCGCTTTTTTCCAACTCAACCTGCAATAGCTTATCAAACTCATCACGTGAGATATGCTCCCATTCACCACACCAAAAAATTTTATCCAAATGTACAAGGGGCAGTCCTGTCTTTTCAGCAAGTTCTTTTGCAAACGTAGTTTTACCGCTACCCGAATTTCCTATCACTAAAATTTTTTTCATATTAAAAACCCTTTAATTGTCAGAAAAGCACTTCTTTCGAAGTGCTTAAATTTTAAATTTATCTCTGATTTTATAAGCTGCCTTGTAAATATCGCCGCCACCCATCGTGATTACTAAATCACCTTCCTTGGCGGTTTTTACAATATACTCTGCAATATTATCAAATCCGTCAATAACCTTTGCATTAGGAAGTTTTTCAGCGATTTGTTCAGACGCAATACCGTAAGTATTCACCTCTCGTGAACCCATAATAGGAGTAAGAACAACTTCATCTGCAAAGCTTAAAGCTTCAATAAACTCATCCTTTAAAAGAGCGGTTCGTGAAAATGTAAACGGTTGGAAAATACAAGTAACCTTTTTGTAAGGAAGAGCTTTGGCGGCAGTCAGAGTTGCTTTGATTTCCGTCGGATGATGCGCATAGTCATCTGCAAGCATAAAACCTCCGTATTCTCCAAGAAACTCAAATCGTCTTCCTGCACCTGTAAACTGCTCAAGTGCATTTTTTATGCCGTCTGCACTAATTCCCTGTTCATAGCAAACTGCAAAAGCAGCAAGACCGTTATATACGTTATGCTTACCGGGAATAGACATCGCAATATCACCAATTTTTTCGCCATGGTGATAAACGTCAAAGGTATATCCTTTTTTACCGGAAGTGATATTAGAGGCGAAATAATCGTTATTTTCATTCATACCAAAAGTAACTACTTTTCCGTCAATACCTTCGCTTGCTTTAAGAGCCAAGGAGTCGTCACCGTTTACATATGCGATTTTTGACATCTTTAAAAATTTATGGAAGGAATGAACAAGATTATCCATAGTTTTAAAATAATCAAGATGATCGTTATCAACGTTTAAAAGCACACTTATATCGGGTGACATTTGTAAAAACGTATCCACAAACTCACAAGCCTCACAAACCATTGTTTCGCTTTTACCAATTCTACCGTTAGAACCTATAATCGGAAGTTTACCGCCGATAACTGCTGTAATATCTATCTTGTTTAAATAAAGAATTTGTGTTATCATAGAAGTAACAGAGGTTTTTCCATGAGTTCCGCAAACACCGATAACATTATCATAATAACGAGTTAATGCTCCCAAAAGATGCGATCGTTCCATAGTAGGAATATTAAGTCTGTCTGCTTCAACCAGTTCGGGATTATCTTTAGAAATCGCCGCTGAATAAACAACCAGTTCGCTATCTCTTACGTTTTCGGCAAAGTGTCCCATTGTAACCTTTATACCAAGTGCTTTAACTCTGTTTAACGGATCGCTTTCATTATTATCGGATCCCGTCACAATATATCCTTTATCATGAAGTATATGAGCAAGAGGACACATACCGCTGCCACCAATACCTATCATATGGATTTTCTTAACCTTTGATAAAATTTTATCTTCAATTCGCAATTCTTTCATTTCAGTCACCAATTATAATTTATTTCTTATATTATATTGCTTTTTGCAAAAAAAATAAACACTTTTTTTCAATTTCGAGGTGAAATATGCTTTTTTCTTTAAAAAATAGTGTAAAAACCGTTATAGAAACAATAGAAAACGCAGGCGGCGAGGCTTTTATCGTCGGCGGATGTGTTAGAGATATTCTTCTTTCGCGTACTCCTGAAGATTTTGACGTAACCACTTCCCTGCTACCTGAGGAAATTATTACACTTTTTCCAAAAACTGTTGCGACCGGATTAAAGCACGGCACTGTTACTGTAATTATAGACAAAGAAAACATTGAAGTAACTACCTATCGTACTGACGGAAACTATACAGACAGCCGTCATCCCGAAAACGTCAATTTCGTAAAAAATATCAGCGAAGATCTTGCAAGACGAGATTTTACCATAAATGCTATGGCATATAACGAAAATAAAGGTATTATTGACCTATACAAAGGACAGGACGATTTAAATAATAGAATACTCCGCACTGTTGGAGATCCAAAAAAACGTTTTAAAGAAGATGCATTAAGAATACTAAGACTGTTTCGCTTTTCAGCTCAATTAGGCTTTAATATTGAAGAAAACACCTTAAAAACTGCTTTAATTATGGCGCCGTTACTAAAAAATATTAGTCGAGAAAGAATTGCAGTTGAACTTTTCAAGACAATTTGTTCGGACAATCCTACCAGAATAAACCCACTATTAGAAACAGGAGCACTTGAGTTCTGCGGACTCGGCAAAGGCTTATTAAACGAAAACATTTGCAGTTTGCCCAAGGACAGAAACGTAAGGTTTTATAAACTTGCAAGTGATTTAAAATCCAATGCTGCCCAAATATCCGAACAGCTTAAAACCGATAAAAAACTATCCACATTGTGCAAAGAAATCGACGCCATAATCAACAACTCTCCAACGACAAGACTACAATGTAAATTGTTATTAAAAGATTTTTCGGCTGAAGCAGTAAAAGACTGCCTGATTCTTAACGGCAATGATGAAACGTTATTAAATGATACACTTAATTCCGACGAACCTTTTTTAATAAGTCATCTTAATATTAATGGTGAAGACCTATTAAAATTAGGAATAAGCGGAAAAGCTATAGGCGAATCGCTTAATAAAATTCTAACTTACGTCATAAAAAACCCTGATAAAAATAACAAAGAAAGTCTTATTAAATTTATAAGTAACATTTAACACTCAATACCATAGAATGTAATAGCAAACATTCTATGGTATTTTTAGGTGGTAGTTATGTTAAAAATTCTCTTTTTGGGCGATGATGCAAGAAGTAAAAAGACTGCAGAACTTTTAGAATTAAAAAGTTCTCTCAAATCAACAATTTTAAAAAATAACAATCAAATGAATATAAAATATGACGTATATATTTTACCTATTCCAATGACAGTTGACGGAGAATATCTCAATAATCAAAGTATAAATATAAATTTATCAAAAATTTTCGAAAATATCCCGTATGACGCATTGATTATAAGTGGAGGAAAATCAATAAGGAATAGCATAGACGTAGCCAAAAGAGACGATTTTTCCTACAAAAATGCTATTCCTACTGCCGAAGGTGCAATAGCTTTAGCAATAAACAATACAGACATAACTCTTTTTGATAGCAAAATATTAATAACCGGATTTGGAAAAGTTGCTAAAATCCTTGTACAAAAATTAAGAGGATTATGTAACGATATTACAGTCGCTTTAAGAAACAAGTCCGATAGAGAATTAATAGAAACATTAGGAATAAAAACTATACCGATAGAAAGCATTGCTGATTACGTTACAGATTATAATATTATATTTAACACCGTACCGGATGAGATTTTTAATAAAGAAATTTTATCAACGGCAAACAGCAAAAATTTATTTATAGAACTGGCTTCAAACCAACTAGGTTTTGATACGCAAGCAATAACAAAATTCAAGGTAAACTATATAAACGCACCGGGCTTACCAAACAAAGTAGCACCCAAAACCGCTGCGTACATCTTTGCTGACACAATAACAAATATTTTAGAAGAAAAAAATCTACTATAAGGGGATAATTATGAAAGACATCACGGCAGGATATGCGATGTGCGGTTCTTTTTGTACAATAGCAGATTCATTAGATGCATTAAGAGTTTTAGCATCAACAGGTATGAATATAATCCCTATTATGTCACCTGTTGTTTATAATACCGATACACGCTTTACAGAGCACACATCTTTACAAAAAAGAGTCAAAGAGATAACCGGCAACGACATAATCCATACAATAGAAGGAGCAGAGCCTATAGGTCCGCGAAAATTACTTGATATTTTAATAGTAGCACCATGCACAGGAAACACTATAGGAAAACTTGCTAACGGAATTACAGACACAAGTGTTACTATGGCAGTCAAAGCTCATTTAAGAAACAACAAACCGGTAGTATTAGCGATTGCAACAAACGACGCTCTGTCCTGTTCGGCTAAAAACATCGGTATTTTAATGAATACAAAAAACATTTATTTCGTGCCTTTTTCACAAGATAATGCATTTTCCAAGCCAACGTCAATGATAGCCGACTTCAGCAAAATACCCGAAACAATTAAACATGCGTTAAACGGCGAACAAATACAGCCTATAATAAAAATATGACAAAATTCACTAATTATTGACTTTTTTCGACAAATACTATAAAATATATGTAAATAAAAAAGAAAAGCCACAGAGTGACTTTTCTTTTTTGGTGCTGAAGATGGGATTCGAACCCACGACCTATTGATTACGAATCAATTGCGCTACCAGCTACGCCACTTCAGCAAAGTTACTTAGAGATTATACCAAGTTTTTTAAAAATAGTCAAGTGTTGATTGGAGAATTATTATGGCATTAGATGAAAAAAGCAGTAAAAATATAATCAGAGCAAAATTATCATTTTACAGAAAACGTTTAGATCTTACGCAAGATGAAGTTGCAAAAAGGCTCAACATTTCTCGAAGCACATATGCTTATTATGAAGGGAAAGCACCAAGCGTTCCTGCTGAGGTTTTAAATCAGCTTGCCGATATTTTCAACATTCAACCAGAAGATTTTCTTCCTGATAATGAACCGTCGGGCACCATTAAATTGCAATCCCCACGCTTTGAATACCGCGATACAAGTGATAATGTTGATGAAACTATGTTACTAATGATGTTTAGGAAATTGAGTGACGAAGATAAAGCGGCATATCTTAAAAAATTATCGGATAGATATATTGAACTTGTGAAATCCGGTAAAATTTCAGAAGATATAATATAATAATTGTTAAATTAAATTCTCATACAAAAAGAGGCTGAACTCAAGTTCAGCCTCTTTTAAATTAACCGGTAATACCAACTCTATCTATACTCTTTACAAACTTACGCTGTAAAATAACGTACATTAAAAGCATCGGTAAAACGAAAAGAATACAACTTGCACACTGAGTAGCAAGAGCTTTGTCGCCACCCCAAACGTTAAACAACGTTGTCATAATATCTACAATATTAGAAAGTCGAACTGCGAGCGGCATTGACTCTGGAGCATTCATATACATGATAGCCAAGTAATAATCGTTCCAGTGCCAAATTATCGAGAAAATAGATACAGTTGTAATAACTACTCCTGAAGATGGAAGTGCAATCTTTGTATAAGTTTTGAAAAGACCTGCACCGTCAATCCAAGCAGCTTCTTCAAGTTCGCGAGGAAGACCTTTGTAGAACTGTATGTAAATATAGATAATAATACCTGAACGAAGACCAACAGCAAACAACGACGGCAAATAGAATACAAAACCTGTGTTTAATATATTAATTCTAATACCAGCGTTGGTAAGCTTATTGATACCTGAAATTATTCCAAGGAAATCAAGGTTTGCAAAGTTCATCATCTTAGGAATGATAATCATCTGATCAGGAACAAGAATAGTCAGAATAAGCATAAACATAAGTATTTTTTTGCCTCTGAACTTAAATCTTGCAAGACCGTAAGCAACCAATGAACAAGAAATTATTTCAAGTAATGCAGCTATCATTTCAAAAAGTATGGTATTCTTAAGAGAGTTAAAGAAATCAAGAGTTTGGAGCGCCCAATCATACCACAAAAGTGTGAAATGCCTAGGAAGCCAGAAAACGTTAGGATCCATATAATCTACGATATCCTTGAACGAATTTGAAATCATAAAAATCAAAGGATAAAGAACTACGTAGCTAACAGAGATAAGCAATGCATATCTGAAAAGAGATATGATAATAGAAGTAGACGTCTTCTTAATCTTATAAGGAGAAATCTTGGAGCCTAAAGAGGAATTTTTAATTTTTTCAAACATAACTTAACCTCCTTATTCCCACTTCTTAGCACAGAAATGATTGAATGCGAATAAAATCGCACCGAGAATAGCACCGATAATGCAGAAGTAAACCCACAGCATAGCCGAGCTTTCGCCAAACATCTGAGAACTGATAAGGTTATACGCCTGAGACATAACTTTATCGGTCTGCGAAGTCATTAATTCAACCATTGTAAATACTGTAACTAGCGTAATAACTCTGGAAAGAGACGGGAATGTGATAAACCAGAACTCTTCCCAACCGGTAGCGCCCTCAACCTTAGAAACCTCATAATAGAGGTCAGGAATTGACTGCATACCGGCAATAAAGAGAATAATCTGAACACCGCATTTCCATACAAGGTTCATAATTGCGTTAATTGCCGACTCAAAATACTTACCGATTTTTTCGGGAAGTCCGGTCCATTCAACCAATTCTCTTACGTTAATCATGTTAGCGGTAACAGCTTCATCGTTACCACTGGCACCAACAGATTTTTCACCGATAATTGTACCGAGAATAACACCGCTGGCAATTATAACAGGAAGGAAGTAAATAGCTCTAAAGAAAACTCTGCCTCTAAACTTCTGATTAAGCATAAGAGCGAGAATCAAACTAAGCACTAAAATAATAGGAAATGAGTAAGCAAACTGAATTACACCCATTGTCAGATTGTTTGTGTAATTAGCATCTTTTGTAAAAATATAGCTAATGTTTTCAAAACCAACCCATGTAGTCTGGAGGTCACCTGCGACAAGTCTTACTTTACAGAAGGTAAAGAAAATGGACTGAAAAATAGGGATTATAAAGAATAATACCAAGCCAACAACCCAAATAGAAACACAGGTCCAACCGTAACGTTCTTTAAGAGCCTCAATACCTCTGGCATGAATACTCTTTTTTGGCTTTTTAACAGCTTTAGTGTTTGCCATTATTCATTTACCTCCTTTCCGTAAATATAAGAACCTGCAGCAACCTTGCCCATATCAGATTCGTAATCTTTATCACTATAGTTTATATAAACTACAACACCGTTATCATATACAACCTTACGTACGTCACGATTAATGCAAACGTGGTCAACTATGTGTGCATCAGCAATAGCATTGAAGTAGTCAGCATTAGCGTTTACGACTGAAACAATCTCTTCTTTATTATCATCATAAACCAAAGAATTGAAAATCTGGATAGCAGAAGTAAGAAGATCATTATCGTAATTCTTCATAACGGTATATTTAAGGTTGGCACCACCCTCAACACAACGGAGAAGTGCTTCGTTATGATTGGTAGTTGTATTGATAGCAACACCATACATTGGAACGTAACCCTTAAATACCAACTGATAGAAAGGCACATCATAATCGAAAACAGTGTATTTGTTAGAAGAAACAGGAACGTCTATAATAGCATCCGAATTGATAGCAGCATATTCGTTAGCCTGATTACCGAGCACTTTAAGACCTGAAGCGCTAATTTTTTTCATAATATCTGCAACATCGTTACCCATATTAGCCTTAGCAATGCTTCTATTATAGCTGTAGTCCGAATAAGCTCTGGAGGTGATTTTTCTGAAAGAAATTCCCTGCACGTCCATAGACTTGGTGTGTTTTGCCGCTTTATCAGCAAGAATAGGTAATTCTTTACGTCCTACCAGATAAGAGTGAGGAGCAGAAGTACTTGTACCAAGTTCGAAAGAATGCCATCTTGTAAAAACGTGACCGGGTCCTTTAGCGGAACCTCCATTTGTAATAGTCAAATCAACACCGTCACTGGTAAAGTGCAATAAATCGTAGTCAAAATAAAGATCGATACCAAGTTCTTTACACTTAGCAGATAACTGCTTAACTTGTTTTTCATCACCGATGGTTTTAGCTATTTCCAGATTGCCGGCAGGTTTTCCTGCATCTACACCGGAAGAACCAAAACCATAAAGGTCAGCGATCATAGGAACTTTTAACTGACCGTTAAGATCTGTAAGAATTGACTCAGCGTCTTTTACGGTAGTAGTAGCAAAAACTTCCTTCTTAGGCATACCAAGGAAAGAAGTATTAAGCATTGTACCGCCAACAAGTGAAATACTTGCGCTAGCCTTTTCTTCCTTATCAACCAATCCTTTTTCATCTAACAAATACTTGCGGTATCTGTTAGCCATACCTACGTAGTTCGCTTCTTCACCGTCTAACGGATAGAAGTTTACAGACATAGGAGTGTAAGCAAACTGCTCAGAATACTGAAGACCGTTAGCAACCTTACTGGCAAAGTTGGTACCTCTGATTTTAAAGGTTGCATATACACCTGAATAGCCAATAGTTGCATTACCGATATCTGCATTAATAATAGCATTATCAGCACCCTCAGAAATTACAGCGAGCACACCTTCGTCGCCGTTTTTACTACCATATACAGGGAGTCTTACTGTTTCGGAAGCAGTCCAAGAAACTCTCATATAATCGCCTTCGAGTGCATCATTGCCAAACACTTCATTGGAAAGGTAGGTACTGATTTCGCTGCTGTTATTTGCATTAATAATAGCGCCCGAACCGGAAGGATAGAAAAGATATGCATCATCGTCAATGTTAGGAATTGAACAGAAGAACGGAGCAATTGAAACCTTACTTATGGTGTTATCCTCAGTTTCGGTTATTTCCTCAGGAACAACGGTCATTTTAACGCCATCATCAAGAAGAGTATAGATAACGGGTACCGAAATACCTGCTTTGTCGAAATAATAAATAAGCTTAAAGCCTTTTCCGTCAGCAGTTTTTTCAATAGAATATGTTTTGGATTTCAAAGACTGAACGTAACCGTTAGCTGTCTTAGTAACAGAGTTATTGAGTTTATCAACATATTCAATAATAATATTGCCCTCTAATTTAGGGTGATTATTAATTGGGAATCCGTTATCATCGGTTCTGGGTTCCAAAAGGTTTGAAGGAGTTGCAGAACTAATTCTACCGGTTTCTTTATTAACCAACAAAATTCTGTATTTTTCAGAATCCCAACGAAGTTCGTATTTAGAAGTATCGTTAGTAATTACGAAGGAATCCGAAGGATTGTTCTTGTGGTTTTCATCAAATGCAATAGGATCAACGAGTTCGTCTTTATTCTTCTTAGAACAAGCAGAAAGAGAGAGAACCATTATTAAACAAAGAACAATTATTAAACTTTTCTTTAAAAAACTTTTCATTTAAGTTCTCCCCTTTCATCGATACATAAATTCACGATAAACAGTGCCTAGGAATAAGATCAACTGCTGAACGAGAATTACAATAACAATCGCCAAGAATATTACAATAAGTATTCCGAGAACTGACATTATAGTAGTTCCGACAAACTTACCGAACGTATAATCGTGAATAATCATTGTACCCATAATTAACATAAATGCAGTGAGCAATGTCATTACAGTAACAAAGATTTCAAGGAAAGCGGCTTCACTTTCCAAAATTGCATTAGATGCAATTATATAAACAATATTAGAAATAATTAAAGGAACAATACTATAAGAAGCAACGATAAAGATTTCACGAAGTTTACCCTTACCATCCTGCAAAGTACAGATAGCCCAGTTACAAATTGTCCACAGAACAACAAGACCAAGCGACTGTAAAAGAACAAGCAAAGAGTTAAAGCTTGTATTAGAAGGAGATTTAAAGAGGAAACCACTTGCCGTTTCTTTAAGAGTTGCGGTTACGTAGTAAATCGCAATAAGAATAAGACCGATAAGAACAGAGCCACGTTTCTTTTCTTTTATTTCAGTAAATACTTCACCGGGATGTAAAACAGAACGAGAAAGCAACTGAAGGTCACGGTTTTTGATAATTACAAGATTTTTCTTTTTCTTAAAGTACATATAAACTGCAATTGCGACAACCACTACCAAAATAATAGCTGCAAAAAGATAAATCTTTTCTTCAATAATATCACGACGAACAAATTCAAACGCAAGAGAATAAGTATGATAGTCATAACCTATCTGAGCATACTTCATTGCATTATCATAATCGCCCTCAGCGTAATACGTTCTTGCAAGACCGGAATATGCAACCTGGCAGTTACGGTCATTTTTTATTACTTCAAGCCATAAAGGACGAGCAGCTTCATAATCACCGTTACGAGTGAGAACGCTTGCATCAAAAAGAGTTTTACCATGGTTATTCAACTTGAATACAGTGAAACATTTTTTAACGCTGTCAAGAACAATAATATCGCTGTTAGAATTCACTTCGATAGCAGATGCCATCATAAAGGTACCGTCTTGGTCACCTGCATTAGCAGAACCACCGGCAAATGTGTTAAGCATTTTACTATCGTCATCAAAAACGGAAATATAACCGGAACTACTATCATATGTAAATATAAAGTTGTCGGAGTTAACAGCTAAGCCTGCAACGTCAGGATAACGATAATCGTTACGCAAAGGAATACTCTTTCTCAAACCAAAAGTAACGCCTTCAGCCTTAAGAATATCAATACCACCTGGGCTTAATCTCTTAACCTGACCCTTTTCAATGTTCTTTTCAGTACGACCGGTAGCAGTATAAACGAAATCTTGTTCATCTACGTAAAGGTCAGTAAACTGGAAAGGAAGTTTACGAATTTGCTGAGCATATATTTCGTCAGTCATAGTTAATCTGTTCCACAAACTAACTATACCGCTAAGCAAAGTCGTTTTTACGGTATTAGCACCAAAGAAACCGAGGAATTCGCCCGAAGGAGAGTAAAGAATAGCTCCGTAGAAAGAACCGTCGCTCAATACATAAATGTAGTCACTGGAGTCAACAGTAATTTTTTCGGGTTTGTAATCAAAGTCATCGGGAATAAGATTGGATTTTGGAAGTAAAAGAGGTTCTCCCTGTAATTTACCGTCATAATCACTAATAAGAACACGTTTGTGATCGGTATCACATATATAGATAATACCCTTTGCAGAAACGTATATACCTTGCGCACCCGCATAATCATATTCGGTACCATCATTAGCAACTAATTTTCCGATAGTCTTAACGAAATTATAATCCTTATCAAAAACGTGCACTGCAGAAGATACACTATCAAGAATATAAACGTTATCATTCTTATCAACTGCTACGTCAGTATAAGAAGCAATATTTACGCCTTCAAAGTCTTCATTAAAGAAAACATCATAATAGTCAAACATACCGGTTGCTCTAACGGCGTAAGTTGAAGCTACGTTAGCACCATCCCAATATGTAAAGGTGTCGTAAGGTACGTCACCTGTTTCCTTGATAAAACCTGTAGCGCTTGCAGGAATGCTAAGCACTATACAGAGAGCAAGGAGAACTGAAATAAAACGAACAAATCTGTTTTTCATAATTATCCTCCTTAACCCTTAATACCTGCACTGCTCATAGATTCCTTAATACTACTCTGTGAAATCATATACACAATAATAGGAGGAAGCATCATAATAACAGTTACAGCCATCGCACTACCCGAACGAGCGATACCACCGGAGGTAATCTGACCCATTATAGTAGGCAACGTTTTGAGTGTTTCACTAAATACGGTACCGTCAGGAATGGTAGCCCACGCATCACGGAAACCGAAAAGTGTAAGAGTGAGTAAGCAAGGCTTAACAATAGGTAATACTATCTGCCAGAAAATTCTGAACGGCCCTGCACCGTCAATTCGCGCCGCTTCTAGCAGTGCGACGGGCACCGCACCTTCCATATACTGCTTCATAAGGAATACACCCATAGTTGAAGCAATGTGAGGAAGTATCATAACCCAATAAGTATCAATCATTCCTGTATAGGAATAGATAAGATAACGAGGAATACCAAGAGTATAACCATTGAACAAAAGCGCAAACTGAACAAGAAGGAAGATTACCTTCTTACCCTTGATTTCACTTCTCGCAAGAACAAAAGCCGCCATAGTTGCAACAACAACAAAGAGGAAGGTACAAACAACAGAAACGAAAAGACTGTTAAATATGTATCTTGAAAGCGGAACGCGAAGATTAGAAAGAAGTCCCGGAAGAGCGAGATAGTTTTCAGCGGTAGGACGAGAAACTAAAAATCTCGGAGGGAAAATCAAGAGTTCATCAAGAGGTTTAAAGGAAGTAGCAATACAGTAAATCAAAGGAAGAACAGAGAAAGCACCGAACGCTACAAGGAAAAGTATGTAGAAAAAGTTACCAACCTTAGAACGTGTATAACGCTTAGCTTGATTCTTCTTCGTAACTTTCATAAAAACTCGTTTACCTGCCGAGTTATATTCTTTAGCACGAAACATTCAATTTCCTCCTTTCTTAATCATTACCGAGGCTATTAATAGCCTTCTTAATAAGCGATCTGGACAACGCCATCATAATAAACAGAATTACAGACATTGCAGACGCATAACCCATTTCATAACGTGTACCACCAACGTCGGATAGGTACGAAACAATTGTATCTACACAATAGTTAACAGAAGGATAACCTGCCATTTGAACAGCAATAGCACTTACCGAGAACGCACCTGCGATCTGCATAACGGCACTAAAGAGAAGCATATGCTGCATTGCAGGAAGAGTTATGTACCAAAGTTCCTGCCAACGACTTCTGATACCATCAATAGCACCTGCTTCGTAAAGTTCACCGTTAACGTTCTGAAGACCGGAAATGTTAGAGAGGAATGAAACACCCATACTCTGCCACAGCTGAACAACGATTATGATCGGCATAAGATACTGTTCGTTAGAAAGCCAATAAATAGGTTCTTGTATAAAGCCCATTGAAAGCAACGCACTGTTTATGTAACCGTAACTATCACTACTGAAAGCTACCTGCCAGATAAAGTATGCATTACCTACAAGTGAAGGACAATAGAACATGAAGGAAAGCAAGGTTCTGATAAATGGAGAAAATTCATTGATGAACCACGCAAGAACGAAGGATAAAAGGAATCCTAAAGGTCCGGTAATAACTGCAAACACTAAAGTATTCTTTACGGTTGTCATAAAGATTTCATCATTTATGAGCAAACGTACGTAGTTATCAAGACCGTTAAACTGTAAAGTCTTGATCATATCGAAGTTAAAGAAACTTAAAACCAATGATGCAAGAATAGGTAAAACAGTAAACAAAATAAACATCAAAAGGAAAGGAGCTATAAGCACGTAATAAGGCATACTTTCCTTAAAACTCATTTGTTTACTTTCAATTTTCTTAACTTTTGCCATAATTATGCTCCACTCCTTTCTCAGCTATATTCCGCGATTTTACGCTCAATTTCATTATTTGCCTCAAGATTCCATCTTGTAAGAGCATCCTTAGGAGTACTCTCGTTATTAATAACGTTCCAGTACGCCTGGTCAACGGAACGGGAAACGTAGTAACTACCTGGAACTTCAGGTACTTCTACAATCCAATTACGCTGTTCAAGAAGAATTTCGAGGTCACCGCGTTCCCAAGCCATCATTTCGAAAGCTTCGAGGTTAGCGGTAGTAACACGGGAAATGGTACCGATAATAGATTCAACGTTGGTGTTATATCTTGACTGAGTATCAGCAGAAGTCCACCACTTAATAAATGTCCATGCTTCTACGGGATTTTCGGTTGTTTCAAGAATTGAGCAACCTGTACCAGAACCGGAAATAGTACGATTGATAGTACCGTCTTCGGATTCAATACCGGGGATAAGAGCAATACTCCAACGACCTGTAATTTCAGGAGCAGCTTCAGCGAACGTAGTGTACTGAGTATATGCCATAATACCGATAGGAATAGTACCTACTCTAAAACGGTTATAGAAACTTGCTTCAGTAGGAATCTTATACTTAGTATACATATCGGTCCAATAACTGAATGCTTTAAGAGCTGTGGGAGAATCAAGCATACAACGGTTTCTTTCGGCATTGTACAGATTTCCATCTTCACCGTTCTGCATAAGCACGGAACAGAAAAGATTAAGTCCACCAACACCGGTATTAACAGTAGCAGCATTAGAAATCTTAGTATAAGGTAAGTAAGAGTTCATGTTGTTACGCTGAAGAACCGCAGTTACAGCAAGGAACTCATCCCAAGTCTGAGGAACGCTAAGTCCTAGCTGTTCAAATATATCGTGACGATAGAACATAATATAGAAAGACTGCTGATCGGGTAAAGCATAAAGACCGCCATTATATTCATAAGGAATACCTGCGCTATCACCAAATCTATCCATAACCTCTTCGAAGGTTTCATACTCTTCTGTATCTTCATGATTCTTATCAAGTTCTTTGAATTCATTCAAATCAATAAGCGCACCACGAAGCGCAAGGTTTACAGGAGTAGAACGTGCCATATGTAATGAAAGGTCAGGCGCGTTACCGGAAAGCATACCTTTAATAATATCAGCGTTAACAAGTTCAAGATTAACACTTACGGGATAGCCTAATTCTTTTTCTGCATAAGGTACGAAAGACTCATTTATAAGGTTATTAAGAACCTGAGCCTGGTCACGACCCCAGTTAACCCAAATTTTAATTGTTTTGCTTCCCTCTTTGGTAACGGAAACACGGCTGTAAGCTTCATCAAACGAAGCAAAGAAACGTTTTGTACCAAAAGCAAGATTCTTGAAGAAGCCCGATTCTTTAATAACAAATTCAGAACCTGAGGTCACAAACTGAATTCTGTCAACACACAGAGGCATTCTCTGCATTTCATACAACCATGAACTAAGAGTGGTGTACTGATTGTAGAAATCTCCGATATAAAGATGAGACTGATATTTATCTTCACGCATTGAGTCGAGAACACGAGCCATATTGTTGATAGCAGCGATATAGCTACTTCCGCTCTCACCCGAAAGTGTTTTCATCTCTGAAACGAGCGAACGAAGGTCATCAGAGAACTTCTGCAAACGTTCGTTAAACTGAGGAACGGTTCTGAAAAGTTCATAGTCACGGTTTCTGTCAGGTGACTCACTTGTAATCATAACAACTTCAATATAGAATGAACCGATTTCAGAAGTAATGCTTTTTAATTTATAATATGAGGGGGCAAGATTACCCATAGTGCCTGCAAGAGAAACAGTATGGGTGCCTTTGGTAAGATAGAAATCATACAGTCCGTTTTCATTGCCGAACTTGAGATTTTGCCATCCGGTATCATAGTCGAACTGCATATTGGTGCACTCTTCAAAAGGAGTTTCACCATCAATCTTAAAATGACGATAAGAGAAACCGTTAACAACCTGATCCTGTCTGAAGGAAATACCGAGATTGTAAAGACCATCCTCAGGAACCTCAATAGTCCAGGTAATTTCTTCGTTAGGTAATGCCCAGTTAGGACCACCAATATAGTTAAGCTGAGAAATGGTGGGGCTTGAAGGTGTTACCAAGTTAGAAGAGTTATCAGCATAAGGAACAAGAGAACGAGTACTCTTTATGGAAGCTTTTTCGCCTTCTACAATTATAGGAGCTACAGAAACACTCTTATAACCTTTTGCAGCATATTCTTTCGATACTTCAGCATATGTAGGTACGTCTGACTCAGGAACGGTCAAAGCAACGTTTGCAATAGCTAAAGATTCCGAATCGTTGTTAACCACAGTAACAGTGTGCTTACCCTTTGTGAATTTGAACTCAATAGGATAAACAGATGCACCGGAAACATCAAACAAAGCTTTCTTAACAAAGCCTTTATAAGAAGCCTGTTCGGGAGCAAACTGATTTCCGATATCGTCAACACGAAAATCAGCGGCATCTGCCCATATTCTGGGAAGTTCAAAACCTTCGGCGCCAAAGAAAGGATATTCGCCGTCGATCATAATTCCAAGATCAAGATCACGTTCGGAAGAATCGAGTAATCCGTACTCAAATTCAATGTTATAAATAGCGTCCTCGGGAATATCAAAGGTATATGTTACATTTCCCTTTGTGCTTTCCCAGATAAGAACGTCGGTTTTACCGAACATCTCCCCTGCCTTCACTTCGCTTCCGGATTCGGAAGTATAGTTAATTGCAGGAATTACGATATCTTCTTTAGCTACCGGAGTATCGGCATTGGAATTCTTATACATTACATAATCGAAATCCTCAGCATTCAATACAACGGGGTCAGAAGAATCGGGAGCGACTGCAACAGCATCATCTGCGTTGGTTTCAGGAACTGCCATTACGGAAACGGAAGCCACTGATAACAACATAACAAATGCTAACAGCCAAGCTAACATACGTAGTGATTTCTTTTTCATTTTGCCACCCTCGTTTTTAGATTTAATATCTTATACAGTAAAAACTGTAAATATTACTGAATTATTATACAGGATCGGTCCACACACCCGGATCATCATAATCAATACCTGAAGAACTTGATTCCTCAGACGAACCAGATGATTCAGAGGAGCTGGACGGTTCAGACGAATTTGACGGTTTGGATGAACTTGACGGTTCGGATGAGCTTGACTCCTCAGACGAACTTCCTGAACTTTCGGACGAACCAAAAATATCGTTAATATCAAGATGAGCGTCATCGCTATTGTTACCATTATCCGTAGAACCCGTAACTATTGAAGAAACACCATTACTTCCGGATACATTATCCGAACCGGAATCAGCAGGCTCTTTATTCCCTTTACATGCAACTAAAGTAAAAATAAGAAATAATGAAAGAACAAACGTGAGAATTATTTTAAAAATATAATGCACAACATCACCCATTTAATAAAAATGTCAACAAATCAGGCAATTAATTGTCGATTTTAACGAAAAAAATCGCAAAAAGGCAAAAATAACCCAATAATGCAGAATAGTTCTTATATAGAATACTATGTTTTGAATAATAATTCTACAAATATATACTGAATTTTATAAACTATCTTACGAATTTTAAACTTTAATTTGTAGCATTTGTGAAATTAATTGACATTTTAATAAACGAATAGTATAATTTTAATGGAATTTGATGTAAATATTGCACAATAGCAACGCAAAAATAACCAAAACCCATACGTTGCGAATCATAAAATATATTAAAATTCGAATTTCTATACAATATTTTTGAAATATCAGGAGTTTTTATGTATTCATTTAAAGTTATTGATGAATTTATTTACAACAAAAATAAAGACGTCGCAATAAAACTTGTTAGTAAATCGGTTTTTTCAGGCGACAATATATATAATGTAAGTAAGTTCCCCTATTTTGAAGTTTGGATACTGCAGTCTCAATACTGTAACGTAACAATTGCAAATACCGTTTACGAACTTTATAAAGGCGATGTTTTAGTTTTCTCTGAAAACGATACAAAAGATATTGCCGCATCAGATAATAACGCTGTTTTTTTGAGTTTACAAATCGATGCTTCGGCTTTTAATGAAATACTTCCTATTAACGCTTTGTTCGATGAAAAAAATTTCTTTAAAAGTCACTCCAGACATTTTAAAAATAAAATCGCTTCAGTAAATCCTACCGCAAAAATCATTAATGAGAATATTTATAAAATGATAGAAGCGTTTTCGGTAAAACGTCAAGGCTACGAAGTTGAAGTTCTTCAGTTAAGCCTCAATATTCTGCTAACAATTGCTCGTGAAACCAATTATCATACAAGCAGCGAAAAATTCAATTCTGCCGACGTTTTTTCAAAAACACATAAATCATTAAAAAAGGCTATTGATTATATTGACTCTCATCTTGGCGAAGAATTATCGCTGGAAAAAATTTCTTCAATTGCAGAACTTAGTCCCAATTATTTTTCGAATATATTCCGCGAACAAACGGGCGTTAAATTATGGGATTACATAGGTGAGAAACGTATAATAATGGCAACACAGTTACTTATTGAGTATCCTAACGACTCAATTATATCTATTGCATTAAAATGTGGCTTCAACAACTGTCCCAATTTCAACAAAGCGTTCAAAAAATTTACTGGACAAACCCCAAAGAAATATAAAACTTCAATGTTAAGGCAGGAAGAAAACTTATGATAAGTGAAGAAAAATCAAAGCGCATAAGATATTTGGTAGAATACTTAAATAAATGCTCGGACGAATATTATAATAAGAACTCCCCTTCTATTTCCGATGCTCAGTATGATGCCCTTTTTGATGAACTTGCTGCTTTGGAAAAAGAAACAGGCATAATCCTCGCATCATCTCCTACCCAAAAAGTAGGCGCTGAAGTTTTAAGCGATCTCCCAAAAGTTATTCACAACATTCCTTTATTAAGTCTAGCAAAAACAAAATCTGCAGACGATATTAAAGATATGCTAAATAAGAACGACGGTTATCTGGCCCTCAAAATAGATGGATTAACCGTTGAACTTTTATTTGAAAACGGCATTTTGACCGAAGCTTCTACACGCGGAGACGGAACAGAAGGCGAACTGATTACTCATAACGCAAGAGTTTTCAAGGACATTCCACGCGCCATACCGTTTAAAGAAAAACTAAGAATCACCGGTGAAGCTTATATTGATATCGAAACGTTTAATTCCATTAACGAAAAAATAGAAAATGACGAAGATAAATATTCAACTCCTCGTAATTTAGCGGCAGGCTCGGTTCGTCAGTTAGACTCATCCATTTGCAAAGAACGCGAAGTATGCTTTATGCCTTTTAACGTTTTAGAGGGTATGGAAAACGTAACGTCAAGAACCGAAAGGCTCGACCTTCTTTCATCATATGGATTTTCTCGTATTCCATCTTTCAATTTAAAAATAAGCGATACAACGGAAATTATAGAAGAGAACATTAAAAAATTAAAAGAAACTGCATTAAATAAATCGTTACCTATCGATGGTATCGTATTCTTTTATAATGACGCCGTTTATTCTGCAACCCTTGGCAGAACTGCTCACCACTTCCGCGATGGTATCGCTTATAAATTTGGTGACCCTCATTTTAAAACTGTTCTTAATAAGATTGAATGGAATATTTCCAGAACGGGACAGTTAACACCCGTCGCTATATTCGACCCTGTTGAAATCGATAATACCATTGTTGAACGTGCTTCACTTCACAATATGACTTTTATTAAAGATTTAAAATTGAAAAAAAGCGATTCTATTATGGTTTCAAAACGCAATATGATTATACCTCACGTCGAAGAAAACCTGAGCATTGATAAAGAGTGCGAATATATTCTCGACTTCCCTGCCCTTTGTCCCGTTTGCAATCAAAGTACTCAAATACAAACCAACGAAAACGGTGATAGGATTATCGAAGTACTTTATTGCAAAAATCCTAACTGTGCAGGTAAGAACATCAAAAAGTTTACACACTTTGTTAGCAAACAAGCATTAAACATCGACGGTCTTTCCGAACAAACCGTTGAAAAGTTTATTAAAAACGGTTGGCTCACCGCTGTCAGCGATATTTTCTTATTAAGCAATTATAAAGATGATATAATATCGCTTGATGGTTTTGGCGAAAAATCATATAATAATTTAATTGCCGCTATTGAAAATGCCAAAAATACTTCCCTTTCCAATTTACTTGTAGCAATGAATATTGATTTGATTGGAAAAAGCGGCGCAAAGCTTATTGAAGATTATTTCGGAGGAGATGCTGAAAAGTTACTGGGCGAAATTGATAACGGCTTCGATTTCACTGCAATTGAAGGTTTTGGCGAAATAATGAGTAAGAGTATTATCGACTGGTTTAATAACACAGATAATCGCAACGAATTTTTAAACGTTCTCTCATACCTCACTCTTAAGAAACCCGAAAATAAAACAAATACCGAATCAATTTTCTTTGGAAAACGAATAGTTATAACAGGAACGTTTGAGAGTTTCACAAGAGATGAACTCAGTGAAAAACTGACAAATCTTGGCGCAAAAGTTTCGGGTTCGGTATCCGGCAAAACCGACTTCCTGCTATGTGGCGAAAGCGCAGGCAGTAAACTAGATAAAGCAAAAGCATTATCGGTAACTATATTAAATGAAGATGAAATTCTAAAACAATTATAACCATTATATGCAAAAAAGAACTTGGGAAACCCAAGTTCTTTTTTTATAACTATTCAATTCCTGCAAGTTTAAGTTTTAGAGAAGCAAGGTCTGTGGTGTCAACATTGCCATCTCCGTTAAGATCTGCGCCTAATTTACCCGTATCGGATAAATCGCTGATAGCGGCAAGGAACAACTTAAGACTTGCAAGGTCTGTGGTGTCAACGTTATAGTCACCGTTACAGTCACCAATAACATACTTTTTGTCACCGCATACAGTGCATATATTATAACTGTCGAAATTATGCTCAGCGCTTCCTATACAGGAATTATAGTACCAGGTAGCACCTGTCAACTTGGAATTAGATGAACCTATTGTTATATTCTTTCTATCATTTTCATTTCCACGATAATATACGGTTTTTAGGGAGTCGCAATATTCAAATGCCCTACTTCCAATACTTGTTACACTACTTCCTATGGTTACTGATGTAAGGGAGGTGCAATTAGAAAATGCCCTATATCCAATACTTGTTACCGTATCAGGAATAACTAAATTTGTTACAAGTTCATCGTTTAAGTATAATTTTTCAGCATAATTTAATGGGTTGGCGGAATAATCCTCAAAATCAATATTACACCAAGCGGCTATATCTGTAATATTTACTTTGGTAAGGGAGGTGCAATATGCAAATGCATAATATCCAATACTTGTTACACTATTTCCTATGGTTACTGAAGTAAGGGAGGTGCAATCTTCAAATGCATACTTTCCGATACTTGTTACACTATCACCTATGGTTACTGATTTAAGGGAGGTGCAATCACGAAATGCAGAACTTCCAATACTTGTTACACTATCGGGTATGGTTACTGAAGTAAGGGAGGTGCAATAATAAAATGCACCACTTCCAATACTTGTTACACTATCACCTATGGTTACTGATGTAAGGGAGTCGCAATATTTAAATGCATAATCTTCAATACTTGTTACACTATTTCCTATGGTTACTGAGGTAAGGGAGTCGCAATTATAAAATGTATAACTTCCAATACTTGTTACTGTATCAGGAATAACTAAATTTGTTACAAGTTCATCGTTTAAGTATAATTTTTTAGCATAATTTAATGGGCTAGCGTAATAATCCTCAAAATCAATATTACACCAAGCGGCTATATCTGTAATATTTACTTTGGTAAGGGAGGTGCAATATTCAAATGCAGAATCTTCAATACTTGTTACACTATTTCCTATGGTTACTGAAGTAAGGGAGTCGCAATCATAAAATGCAGCATATCCAATACTTGTTACACTATTTCCTATGGTTACTGAAGTAAGGGAGGTGCATTTATAAAATGCATACGCTCCAATACTTGTTACACTATCGGGTATGGTGTAATTTTCATTTGTTTTACCTGCAGGATAACAAACAAGTTCAGTTTTACCTTTATTAAATAAAACTCCATCAACCGAAGAATAGTTTTGATTATTTTCAGAAACTTCTATTGAGGTAAGGGATCTACAACAAGAAAATGCAAAATTTCCAATACTTGTTACACTATCACCTATTCTGACTGAGGTAAGGGAGTCGCAAGAAAAAAATGCATAATCTCCAATACTTGTTACACTATCACCTATTCTGACTGAGGTAAGGGAGTCGCAATATTCAAATGCCCTACTTCTAATACTTGTTACACTATCGGGTATGGTTACTGATGTAAGGGAGGTGCAAGAATAAAATGCATACTCTCCAATACTTGTTACCGTATCAGGAATAACTAAATTTATTACAAGCTCATCGTTTAAGTATAATTTTCCAACATAATTTAATGGGTTAGCGTAATAATCCTCAAAATCAATATTACACCAAGCGGCTATATCTGTAATATTTACTTTGGTAAGGGATTCGCAAGAAGAAAATGCATAACTTCCAATACTTGTTACACTATCGGGTATGGTTACTGATGTAAGGGAGTCACAACCATTAAATGCATAACTTCCAATACTTGTTACACTATCACCTATGGTTACTGAAGTAAGGGAGGTGCAATCTCTAAATGCATAACTTCCAATACTTGTTACACTATTTCCTATGGTTACTGATGTAAGGGAGTCGCAATCATCAAATGCAGAATTTCCAATACTTGTTACACTATCTGGTATGGTTACTGATGTAAGGGAGTCGCATTCATAAAATGCAGAATATCCAATACTTGTTACCGTATCAGGAATAACTAAATTTGTTACAAGTTCATCGTTTAAGTATAATTTTTTAGCATAACGTAATGGGTTGGCGTAATAATTCCCAAAATCAATATTACACCAAGCGGCTATATCTGTAATATTTACTTTGGTAAGGGAGTTGCAAGCATCAAATGCATAACTTGCAATACTTGTTACACTATTAGGTATGGTTACTGAAGTAAGGGATTCGCAACAATAAAATGCATTATTTCCAATACTTGTTACAGGTTTACCGTTATACGTAGAGGGTATTGAAAGTGAACCGCTTGCTGATGTATTGCAATCATATACTGAATAACTTGCTCCATCAGAATTCAACTCAAACGTCAAATCACTTGTGCTTGCAGCAAAAACATTAACGGCAGACAACGGTATTGCCGCTAAAAATATTGATAAAGTCAGGATAATTGCTAATATCTTTTTCATTTGTATCAGTTTCCTTTTAAGGATATCGTTTTGTAAAATACTGTAAACAGTATAAAACTTTTACAAATAAAAGTCAACTATGCGCACAGCATAAAAAACAGTAATACGGGATGTCGAGAATAGGATCTAGGGTCTAGGATTTAGGAGCTAGGGGCTACACCTCATCCACCGCATACGCGGTCCCCCTTCCCCTCCACACAAAGAGGAAGGCTTTTTGTAAATCTTTACGGGAAATCATTGTGCAAAATTGCGGGATGTCGGCATCCGCCATCCCCTACGAATTACAAATAAATCTCTATGGGAACACCTTTGGGCAAACGTCCTCGGTTGCCCGAAAAAACATAATAATTTTTAAATCATAACCACCCGTCAAATGCAGTAGAAAAACAAAATGCAGACAAGCGTCTGCATTTTTGAAAGTTATTTAATAAGAAGTTCTGCAATCTGAATTGCGTTGGTTGCAGCGCCTTTTCTAACCTGATCGCCGCAGCACCAGATATTAAGACCGTTTTCGTCGGTAAGGTCGGGACGAATACGTCCTACGAACACTATATCCTGATCGCTTGTTTCAAGAGGCATAGGATAAATTTCGTTTTCCATATCTTCAACGTATCTACAACCGGGAGCATTAGCGATAAGTTCTTTTGCCTTTTCTACACTAATGGGTTCTTCGGTACGAACAAGAACTGAAATGGAGTGAGAACGAAGAACGGGAACACGAATACAGGTACAACTAACCTTAAGCTCGGGAAGGTGCATAATCTTTTGACCTTCGTTTTGCATCTTCATTTCCTCAGAGGTATAGCCTTCAGTAGATACACCGCCGATTTTAGGAATTACGTTATAAGCAATTTGATGAGCAAACACGTTATGTTCAACCTCTTCACCCTTCATAATCGCTTCGGTCTGATTAAGAAGTTCAACGGGACCGCCTGCGCCAGCACCGGAAACAGCCTGATAGGTAGAAGCTATCATACTCTTGATTTTACTTGCTTTATTAAGAGCGTTAACAGCAGTTAAAGTAATTATAGTTGAACAGTTAGGATTAGAGATAATACCATTATGTTTTTTAACGTCTTCGGGGTTGATTTCGGGAACCACAAGCGGAACGTCATCGCACATACGAAAAGCGCTTGAGTTATCAACAAAAACAGCACCTGCAGCCTTTATATGAGGAGCAAGTTCTTTAGCAAGAGCATTACTTGCGGCACCAAGAACGATATCTACTCCGCCAAAAGAATCTTTAGTTGCTTCTTCTACTTTATAGATATTACCTTTAAATTCAATTTCTTTACCAACGCTTCTTGCGCTAGCCAACAATTTAAGGTTGCCTACAGGGAAATCTCTTTCAGCTAAAACCTTTAACATTTCACGTCCAACGGCACCTGTTGCACCGAGTATTGCTAAATTATACTTTTTCATAAAAATTCTCCTTACTTCTTAACAAAACTGCTGTAAAGAACTCTAACAGCCTTTTCAAAATCTTCATTACTTACGCCTGCGATAATATTAAGTTCCTCGCAACTTTGTGAAATCATACGAATATTAATTTTGCTTTCGCCAAGCGCAGCAAAAAGTCTTCCGGACATACCGGGTTTATAAGCCATTTTTCTGCCTACAACCGCAACTATAGCGATATCTTCAGTTACGTTGATACTATCAGGTTTAACAGTCTTTTGCAAATCCCCCATAATAGCATACAGGCAATCAGATACAGCCTTTGAAGCAACAACAACCGAAACGCTATCAATACCGGAAGGAACGTACTCAACGCTAACCCCGTATTTTTCAAACACTTCAAGAACCTTTCTCAAGAAGCCAACCTCTGAAGACATACCGCTTTTTGCAACAGTAACAATAGAGAAATTCTTTTTACCGGTAATACCTGTGATAAATTGCTTATCGTTTTCGTCATCGGGGAAGTTATCCATAATAAGACTACCTGCATCCTCAGGAGCGTTGGTGTTACGTATATTAAGAGGAATATTCTTCTGACGTACAGGGAAAATAGTGCCTTCGTGAAGAACCTGAGCGCCCATATGAGAAAGTTCTCTGAGTTCTTCATAGGTAATATATTTTATAGGCTCGGGATTTTCAACAATTCTCGGATCAGCCATCAAAATACCCGAAACGTCGGTCCAGTTTTCATATACGTCGGCTTCTAAAGCAGCAGCCGCAAGAGCGCCTGTTATATCAGAACCGCCTCTGCTCATAATACGTATTGCGCCGTTAGGCATAGTTCCGTAGAAACCCGGGATAACAACCTTACGTCCATCAGCAAGTTCGCGAAGAAGTTCGTAAGATCTTTCGGTATCTATAGTACCATCAAGTTTAAAACGAACCCAACGTGCAGAATCAACAAATTCAAAACCTAAATAATCTGCCATAAGACGAGCAGAAAGATATTCACCGCGTGAAACAAGTTCATCCTTACTGATACCCGTTTTAAGTTTTTCGGCAATTTTATTAAGTTCGGATTCAATATCCGTATTAAGATTGCAATCATTACGAATTTCAATATAACGCTTAGCGATCATATCAAACACGCCATCGCTTGAAACGCCGTATTTAACGTGTGCGTGACAAAGCAAAAGAAGGTCGGTAATCTTATGATCTTCGGAAAAACGCTTACCTGCAGCAGAAACAACTACAACTCTACGTGATGGATCACTTTCAACAATTGATTTAACCTTAGCAAATTGATTGGCATCGGCCATTGAAGTACCGCCAAATTTTAAAACTTTTAACATTTTAATACCCCTCTATATTTCTGTAATACCTGCGATAAAGCATTCGCAACCGTTATCCAAGGCTTCCTTACAGAATTTATGCATTAATTCAACAGAAACCTCATCAGTAACAATACCTTTACTGCACTTGTTTTTGGAAAGACTGTTAAACCAGTCATTATTATACTCTGTTCTTACGTAATATTTGTGAACACAATCCGAATTATTTATTACGCAGTCATTTATAACATCATTATACGCCTTTTTCACACCCTGACATACGTCAATACAATCTTCAACTACAGTATATGCAGTAGGATATCTTCCTGCTCCGTAACCGTAAAAACTTTCTCTTCCAACGTGTTCTGCTTCAAACGTAATTAAGTTGAGATTAGTATGAATAGAAGCTTCCAAAGCCTTATTGCTGACAAATGTAGGTTCAACGAAAACGGACAAATGATCTTTTCTATCATAGGCAACGCCCATCAATTTGCACGTACGGTCCATATCTTCACAAGCAGAAATATCAATATCTTTTATATAACGTATTCCGGCAACATCCACGTCGTTTTTATCAATCGCTACGGAAAAAGCAATATTAGCAGATAAAACAACCTTGCACAAGGTATCTATACCGTCTATATCGGCGCTGGGATCTCTTTCGGCATAACCAAGATCCTGAGCAGTTTTAAGACATTTCGAAAAATCAGCTTTATCAGTATGCATAGCATCAAGAATAAAATTCGAAGTGCCGTTCATAATACCGCTAACTTCGCACACCTTAGCACAACGAGATACTCGCTCAAGATTAACAAGCCACGGAATACCGCCGCCTACTGCCGCAGTATATCTGAGAGCAACATCGTTTTCCTTAGCCAAAGCAGTAAGTTCGTTATAATACGTACTAAGAAGCAATTTATTTGCGGTGATAACACTCTTACCATTCTTTAAAGCTGAAGTAATAAACTCATAAGCAGGATGAAGACCGCCTATAACCTCAACTACAGCATCTACTTCTTCATCGTTAACTATTTCATTAAAGTCAGTAGTGGAGATTGCAGAAATATTATCGTGTTTAACTATATCAAGCACATATTTAACATCAATATCGTTTCTGTCAGCCAAAATATCATATACACCCACACCGACAGTGCCAAAACCAAGAATTGCTACTTTCATTTTTTACCTCTTTCATATTGTGCGTCGTACGCGTACATTTAAGTTAATTATTGAATAAATAGAATTTAATATAATTTACCATATAACGCGATAAAATGCAATATTAAAAATTAAATATCGTCATTTTGCATAATTTTTTCATATTATTTAGTCATTATTAATGCGAAACAGAAATAAATGTGTGCGCGTATCAAAGACACTTCGCAAAACATTTATTATTTAAAATCATTTCGTATTTTTTCAATATATTTTTTAGGTGTGCAACCCACTTCCCTTTTAAAACACCTAATCATATTACATGAATCATTAAAGCCGCATTTTTCAGCAACAGTTTGTTCAATTTGACCTTCCTTCATCAAAATTACAGCATTCTTTAAGCGACAACGATTAATGTATTCATTTAAAGTGACACCTGTGTATTTTTTGAAAGCAGTCATTATTGTGGTTCTTCCAACGCCAAATTTTTCTGATAAATCTGATGCAACAATTTTTTTATTATAATTAGAAGATATGAACGCCAGGCATTCGTTCATAAAAGTGGGCATTTTTGAAAAATCACCGCTTTGTTTCATATTATCAGAAAGAATTGATATCAAATACAAAAGCAACAATCTTCTTCTGAATTGATTGTCTTCGTTATTAATCTTTTCAGCAATTTCCGTATATGTTTTACATTGTTCTTCGTTAATTTTAAGAACACTTCCATAGGGGCCAAACACCTGCAACAATTCTTCGATTTGTGAAATTTCTTCCATATATTCCAACGTAAAATTAATATTAATTCTATTGTAAAGCATATCAGCTTCACAAAATATATAGTGGGGAGTATAAGGACGAAGTAAAACAATCTTAGATTGAGAACTGTGTTCAATTGAATTGGTCAGCAATACATTAACGTTACCCGAAATTATTATACTCATCTCATAATAGTTATGCATATGATAATCTGTCATTCGAGGGGTATATCCCATATACTTATCAATTTTTATATCTTTCCATTCATCATCAAAACCATATCCGACACATCTGACGTTACCATTTATGTTATTCGCCATTTTTTAACAACTCCTTTTTTAAAATATTATCATATTGTTCGATATTTTGCAAGAAAAAACAACCGAAAATTCATTCGGTTGTTTTTTTGTTCAACTTTATAATACTTCAAGTAAACGTAACAAATATTTATAGACTCTTTCCACCGAAGCCACGGATATCTTTTCGCGGGGCGTATGAATATCCATCATATTAGGTCCAATAGATACTGCATCCAAACCATCAATTTTTTCACTCAAAAGTCCGCATTCCAATCCTGCATGTATAGCCACCACCTGCGGTTTATCACCATACATTTCCTCATACACTTTAACCATTGTATCTCTAAGAAAAGAATCTTTTTTATACTCCCATGCAGGATAATGAGCCTCTGAAAAAATCTCACCGTCAAAATTTTTAACAAATGCCTCAAGTTTATCAAGCAAAGCCATCTTTTCTGCATTTACACTGCTTCTAAGAGCGAAAGAAGCGCTAATGCAATTTTCTTCAGTTTTTAAAACACCTAAATTAAGACTTGTTTCAACCAGTCCTTCAATATCGTCGCTCCATTTTATAATACCGTTAGGGACATTATGAAGAAAATCTGCGACTTTTTTTGAAGAATTAAAACTCATAGCCTTATCATAAGTATTTGTTTTAACAACGGATATAGATAAATTGTTATCAGTTTCAATACGGTTTTTCTCAGCAAATTCCGACGCAGCGTTTTCAATATCCATTTCTGTTGCTACTATAATTTGAGAATGTGCAGGAATAGCATTATCTTTGAGACCGCCGTTTATCGAAACAATACGCACGTCACCCAAATCCAAAAGCAAGCTTGCGGCAACTTTATTGGCATTAAGTCTGCCTTTATGAATCTCAACACCTGAATGACCGCCCTGTAATCCGTCTATAGTTATTTTATAACACGGCATAGAATTATCCTCAAATATTACGGGAACGGTCAGTTCTGCCCTAACGCCACCGGCACAGCTAACAGTAAATATCCCCTCTTCTTCAGAGTCAATATTTATAAGACGACTACCCCTAAAAAGCGAACCGTCAAGAGCGCCAGCTCCGTACATACCGGTTTCCTCGTCAACGGTAAACAACACTTCAAGTGCAGGATGCGCAATATCATCACTTTCAAGTATTGCGAGAGCCATTGCCACAGCAATACCGTCATCACCGCCCAAAGTAGTACCATTAGCAAAAACAAATTCACCGTCAGTATTAACCTCTATAGAATCATTATAAAAATCAAAAACAACGTAGGGATTTTTTTCACATACCATATCAAGATGTCCCTGAATAATAACAGGCAAGGAATCTTCCTTACCTACTGTTGCGGATTTCTTAATAATTACGTTTCCTATTTCTTCACGCACGTAATCAAGTTTATGTTCAATTGCAAATCTTTCACAAAAATCGGATATTTTAGAAGTATCACCCGAACCGTGAGGAATCTTGCATATTTCTTCAAAATAATAAAAAACCCTTTCAGGTTTAAGATTGTTTAACACACCCATATTTTTCACCTAAAAATATTATTTTTAATATTATATACTAATCTCAAATAATTTTCAAGAAGAATAATAAAACAAAAAAGACAGTCTTGCGACTGTCTTTTATTGGTGCGGATAATGGGACTTGAACCCATACGTCGGTTGACACACGCCCCTCAAACGTGCCTGTCTGCCTATTCCAGCACATCCGCATTTGCGACTTAATTATATTACCACAAGAGGTTTTATTTGTCAACCATTAATTTGTCTTTTTTTAAAATATTTTTTAAATAATAAAAACCGCTGAAATTTCAGCGGTTTTTACTTAACTGTTAATACATTCCGCCTTGTGCGGCAGCTGCAGCAGCCGCTGCATTTGCTGCCTGTGCATCTTCCTTCTTATCAGCAACCAAAGTTTCGGTGGTAAGAACCATAGAAGCTACAGAAGCAGCATTCTGAAGAGCAGAACGTGTAACCTTTGTAGGATCAACGATTCCTGCTTCTATCATATCAGTATATACTTCCTTATAGGCGTCAAATCCATAATTAGCTTTTCCGGCAGATACAATCTTATCAACAATAACAGAACCTTCAAGACCTGCATTAGCTGCGATCTGACGTATAGGAGCTTCAAGTGATTTAAGAACGATAGAAACACCTGTCTTTTCATCGCCGTCAAGTGAATTAAGAAGTTCTCTTACAGAGCTAATAGCGTTAACAAGTGCAACACCGCCGCCTGCTACTATACCTTCTTCAACAGCCGCTTTAGTCGCAGAAAGAGCGTCTTCAATACGAAGTTTCTTTTCTTTCATTTCAATTTCGGTAGCGGCGCCAACCTTAACAACGGCAACACCGCCCGCAAGTTTAGCAAGACGTTCCTGAAGTTTTTCTCTGTCAAAATCAGAAGTAGTAACTTCAATTTGGCTCTTAATTTGTCCAATACGGTCGTTAATAAGATTCTTATCCCCTGCACCGCCGACAATAACGGTTGTTTCCTTGCCAACCTTAACCTGAGCGGCACGGCCAAGCATATCGATAGTAGTTTCTTTTAAATCCAGACCGAGTTCTTCGGTAATAACCTCGCCACCGGTAAGAATTGCAATATCACGAAGCATTTCTTTTCTTCTGTCACCAAATCCGGGAGCCTTAACTCCAACACAGGTAAACACACCGCGAAGTTTATTGATAATAAGATTAGAAAGTGCGTCACCTTCAATATCCTCAGCGATAATAACGAGTTTTTTACCCGTCTGAACTATCTGTTCAAGCAGAGGAAGAAGTTCCTGAATAGAAGAAATCTTCTTATCGGTAATGAGCACGAGGGCATCATCAATAATAGCTTCCATTTTATCTGTATCGGTAGCCATATAAGGAGTAATATATCCTCTGTCAAACTGCATACCTTCAACAACGTCAATATACGTTTCTGCGGTTTTTGACTCTTCAACGGTAATTACGCCGTCAGCTGTAACCTTTTCCATAGCCTCTGCAATGAGATTTCCGATATTTTCATCGCCTGCAGAAACGGTAGCAACTCTTGCAATATCTTCACTGCAAGTAACTTTTTTAGAATTAGAAACTACGGTTGCAACGGCAGTATCAACAGCCTTTGCTATTCCCTTCTTAAGCACCATTGGATTAGCACCGGCAGCTACGTTCTTCATACCTTCTAAAATAAGAGCCTGAGCAAGAACGGTTGCAGTGGTAGTGCCGTCGCCTGCAGCATCGTTAGTTTTAACAGATACTTCCTTTACAAGTTGAGCGCCCATATTTTCAAATGGATCGTCAAGTTCTATATCCTTAGCGATAGTTACACCGTCGTTAGTAATAAGAGGAGAACCGTATTTTTTATCAAGAACAACGTTTCTTCCCTTTGGTCCTAAAGTAACTTTAACTGCATTCGCGAGTTGGTCAACACCTGACTGTAATGCTTTTCTGGCTTCTTCACCAAAAATAATTTGCTTTGCCATAACAAAATTCTCCTTATATTATTCTACTATTGCTAAAATATCAGCAAGCGAAACAATACTGTAATCCTCGCCGTCAAGTTTAACTTCTGTTCCCGAATATTTAGCAACTAAAACTTTATCTCCAACCTTAACTGTCATGGGGATAAGATTTCCGTTTTTATCGTAAGCACCTGGGCCTACAGCCACAACTTCGGCAACGGAAGGCTTTTCTTTAGCCGCTGCTGTTAGTATAATACCGCTTTTTGTTGTTTCTTCCGCCTGAGTCATGCGGGTAACAACTTTATCAGATAAAGGTTTGATAGTCATATTAAATACCTCCATTTAATGATATGCATATATTTTTCTTCGCATTACGTATGCGCTGAAATATATTTTACCCCTTTTTAAGCAAAAATCAAGGGTTTTTGGTAATTTTTTTCATTTTTAATCAATGTATTGACCAACGAAGCAGGAATCAAAAATTTAACTCCGCTCCTAATTATTTCAAAATCCATAGAGTTTGCTTCGAAAATCTCGCCATCCAGATTAATTGGCACCTTGACATCCGATTTTATAGAAAATTTTTCACCAACACTACCGTGAACAAAATTCATTTTTTCTACTTGACCTTTTTTGTATTTTCCGATAAAACGAAGTATTTTAAGTTTTCCTATGCCGTCAACAATGGTAAAGTTAAGTTTTCCGTCAAAAGGCACTGCATTAGGTGCGGCAAGAAAACCACCGCCGTAAGCAGGTCCGTTTGCAACAACGGCAAAAAGACAATCCTTAGTGCCCAAATCTTTATCATCAGCGCTTAAGGTTAATCTGCAACCGATTTTACCCAAAAAACATTTTGCTATAGCTAAGTTGTATGCCATTTTTCCGCTCACTAACGGAATGCGTCTGAAATTTGACATATATTTGGCTACAATAGCATCCATACCGGCTGAGCACCCGTTTAGGCAATAATGCTCCCCTGCCTTTATAACATCCATTTTAATCGGCTTTCCGGAAATCTGATCATCAATATTTTTAAATGCGCTCTTTTTATCTCTTGGAAAAAATTTCAAAAAATCGTTTGCAGAACCAATAGGAATTACAGCGAGAGTAACGTTATCGTAGCCAAAAGCGCCATTTAAAGCTTCAAAAACCGTACCTTCTCCTCCCGCAAGAAAAATCGTAACGTCATCGCCCTTTAAAGCGTGCTCACAGGCAAATCGTTTAGCATCACCCGGTGCAGTTGTTATCTGCACAGAATATTCTAATTTGTTTTTAGAACAATACTCTGCTATTTCTGTTCCTAATTTCTTTACGGTTTTGCCTTTTCCTGCGGCAGGATTGATAATAAAAGCATATCTCACAATATCACCCCTGTTTAAAATACATAAACAGCTGACATTTTATCATTCCGTTATAAAGTTTACGTCGCTTGTCAGCGTTTCTTCCAAAGAATTTTTCAAACTCATCATGAGGACTTATCATAAAATATTTTTGACCGTCACCGTTTAAAAAGCGCTCTCCCATAATTTTGTATAAGTTCTCTGCCTCTTTTATATCCAGTAATCTTTCTCCGTAAGGAGGGTTGGCAAGAATAAGGCAACGCTCTTTAGGAGCAACAAAATCCTTAATATCTGCAACGCTTGCTTTTACGTATTTATCAACACCTGCAAAACGTGCATTTTTAAGGGTCAACTCAACAGCTTCCGGATCAATATCAAAACCAGTTGCCGTAAAATCAATATCAGTTAAAATTTTCGACTGAGCAAGGCCTCTTTCATCACGCCATACATTATTGTTTACAAACGGAAAACGTTCCGAAGCAAAATTTCTACGAAGACCCGGTGCCATTTTTTTAGCAATCATAGCAGCTTCAATAAGCAACGTACCCGAACCGCAAAACGGATCAATACAAACCGTATCAGGAAAAATTCGTGCCATATCGCATATTGCGGCGGCAAGAGTTTCCTTTAAAGGAGCGGCATTGGAATTTCTTCTATAGCCACGCTTATGCAAACCCTCACCCGAGGTATCAATCATCATAGTTACTAAGTTCTTATGAATCGAAAATCTGATTTTATATTCGGTTTCAGTTTCCTCAAACCAAGAAATGCTATATTTAGATTTCAAACGTTCAACAATTGCTTTTTTAATTATTGACTGACAATCGGGAATACTTGTAAGTTGAGAATTAATGCTCCAACCATTTACGGGGAAAGCATCCTTTTTACCTATATAATTTTCCCAAGGCAATGATTTAACGTTATCAAAAAGTTCGGTAAATGATAAGGCTTCAAACTCACCGACGTTAATAAGAATTCTTTCGGCAAATCTTGAATTAATATTAGCTCTTACAAGCATATTTTCGTCGCCCGACAATTTCACTCTACCGTTTTCGGCAACTACGTCTTCAAAACCCATACGTCTGAATTCATCGGCCGCAATACCTTCAATACCAAACAGACAAGGGGCAATCAAATCAAATTTACTCATTTTAAATTCCTTACTATATAATAATTTTCTGATGTCGTGTCACATGACAGCCTATATTTACTGCAACAGGAAGGCCGGCTATATGTGTAGGCGCCGTTTCAATATTTACATATAACGCCGTTGTATCTCCGCCAAAACCTTGAGGACCAATGTTGAGTTGATTGATTTTTTCAAGTATTTCTTCTTCGAGTTCTTTATAAAAAAGATTACAGTTTCTGACCGCTGCATTTCTACATAACGCTTTTTTCGATAGGAGAGCGCATTGTTCAAAATCGCCACCGATACCAACTCCTATTACCATAGGCGGACACGGATTAGAAGCAGCAGTTTTAACAACGTTTACAACCGCATCTATTACACCTTCTCTTCCTGCTGAAGGTGTAAGCATAATTACCTTACTCATATTTTCACTTCCGAAGCCTTTCGGTGCAACGGTTATTTCAACTTTATCTCCATCAACAATTTCCGTATGTATTATTGCAGGAGTATTATCGTCAGTATTTACTCTGTTTAGCGGATCCGATACAACCGATTTTCTCAACATACCGGAAGTATAACCGTTTCTTACCCCTTCATTTATTGCTTCATATAATGAACCGTCTATAAAGTGAACATCCTGCCCTATTTTTAAGAAAACGACCGCCATACCGGTATCCTGACATATAGGGATATCCATTTCTTTAGCAGCATCAATATTTTGAATTATATCAGAAAGAACACTTTTAGCAGTATTATTACGTTCACACTCATAACAAGTTTTTATTTTAGCAACCAAATCGCTTGGTAATAATTTGTTGGCGCTTATGCAAAGTTTTTCAACTTCATCTCTGATAACAGTAACAGAAACTTCCCTCACTAAGCATACATCCTTTCAGTAAAAAAAGGCAGACGTAAAGTCTGCCAAATAAGCGAAATTACTTAACTCCGGCACCGCGCTTTGAACGACGAGTCTCAGGGTTTTTGCGTTTTAAATCAGAAAACTTTTCATCGCTTGTCTGCTTAAAACGATTCATCATTTCCTCAAAAGATACAGGCTCTTGTTTTTTAGGCGTCCAAGTATAAGAGGAGTCTATCATTGATTGCTCACGAGGAGGAGTAGTTTTCTTTTTTTCAAAGCGTTCTTTTTTGGGTTCTTCTTGTGCACGCTTAATACTGAGGCTGATTTTTCCATCATCACCCACACTTAGAACCTTCATTTTAACGGTATCGTTTTCTTTTACAAATTCACGAATATCAGTAACGTAGCTTCTGGCAACCTCAGAAATATGCACCATTCCACTTACGTTCTCTCCCAAATCAACAAAAACGCCGAAATTTGTAATACCGGTAATCTTACCTTCAACTATCTGTCCTACTTCAATTTGCATAAACTATGCGTATCCCCCTTAATTTTTTGTTTCAATTACCTGAAACATCTATATACACCTGCTCGTCCGCAAAAACATACCCAAGTCTGTCACGAGCGGCTTTTTCAATAATTTTAGCCTCATTACCTTCTTTAAGAAGATTTTTATATTCATTTATTTTACGGTCAGTTTCGGCTATTTGTTGGTTATAATCATCGAGTTTTTTCTTACCTTCCGCCAAATCTGTCCACAACGAAGAAAGTGAATATATAAGATAAACAGAAACCAGTAATACAAGTACGCGCAAAATAACACTTCTGTCTTTCTTTTTCTTCATAGCTCTACTCCACTTTAAATTAATTCAATATGATTATACAACAACTTCCTACTATCTTTCAAGAGTTTTTTTATTTCTGCTCCTTATTTTTAGCAATTTTTTTATATTTTTTACTGTTAGGGATATACTTTTTCGAAAAAGCAAGAAAATTTTTCCAAAAAGCTTTATAAAAAACTTTGTAATAATAACAGACGTCGGTAAAATAATCTTTGATAAAGAGATTCTATATATAAAGAAACCGATTAAGATGGCCGAAACCGCATAGGTTCTGAATTCACCGTTACATCTTGACATAAGAAACATAAAGGTTAAAAAAGTCGAAATTAAAAAGAATACAATATCCTCTATAAACACAACGACTTTAATATGTTTATAACTAATTCTAAGAGTTCTGAAAAAATCAAAAAACACCGATAAAACAACACCTAAAATCATGGCGTAAAAAAACGTAAATATTTGCGATTTAACTGTAATTTCCCACATAATCACCTGAATAATTTGCTGACAAAAGAACTTTTTCCCTTTGTGTCATTAAGATATACTACCGCATTGAATTTACCCTCTGCTTCCATATCGCCTGTTTCAGTTCCGAATTTAAGAATTTTGAGTTCTTCACCCTTAATAATCAATTTACCCATAACAGTTAAAATTGTAATAGTTTCTTCATCAAAATTCATTATATCCACTACTCCTGTAATTTTTATTTTCTTCCTACCTTCTATTTCGATATAATGTTCTAAATTTTGATTAAATCCTTCAGACATAAAAAAATCACCTTCCACAATAATATATTGCGAAAAGCGATTTATTATGTTATTCAATTATTTTATATAATGAAACTGCATCGTCTTTTTTAACGGATTCGGTAATTTGAGTTACCTGAACCTTAACGACTCTTGTTCCAAATTCTATTTCTAAAACGTCACCAACTTTAACGTCGTATGATGCGCGAGCCGCCTTGCCGTTAACCATTACGCGTCCGGCATCACATGCTTCGTTTGCAATAGTTCTTCTTTTGATAATTCGTGAAATCTTTAAATACTTATCAAGTCTCATAAAATTCTCCTAAAAAACCGAGCCACCCAAATGGGTGGCATCTGATTTATTAGATAGCGTCTTTGAAAGCTTTACCAGCTTTAAATACAGGAGCCTTAGAAGCAGCGATTTCAATCTTAGTCTTGGTCTTAGGATTGATACCGGTTCTTGCAGCACGCTCACGTACTTCGAAAGTACCGAAACCAACTAAAGTAACCTTTTCGCCGGCTTTGAGTTCAGCTTCAACAGTCTCGATGAAAGCAGCGAGAGCCTTGTCAGCGTCTTTCTTTGCGATACCGGCTTTTTCAGCGATAGCAGCAATAAGTTCTGTTTTGTTCATTATGATAACCTCCATAAAAATATTTTCAACAGTAAAAACTGTGTGAAATCATTTGTTTTTTGCCTTGTTCCAATATTCATCAAGTTTATCTGCAGACAATTCCTTGATATCATATCCGTCGGCAATTATATAATTTTCAGCCTTTTCAAATCTATCGGTAAATTTTACTGTAGAACGACTAAGTGCTTCTTCGCAGTCAATTCCTAAAATTCTGCCGACGTTAACAACAGAAAACAATAAATCTCCTATTTCATCTATAAGGGCTGTTTTATCACCTTTCGAAAGTTCATTTTCGAGTTCACACGTTTCCTCACCTATTTTAGAAAAAGCTTCGAAAACGTCAGTAAAGTCGTAACCTGCTTTTGAAGCGCGCTTTTGCACTTTTTGTGCTCTGAGCAACGCGGGAAAAGCCGCAGGAACACTTTTTAAGGTATCGGTATAAGTTTCTTGCGATTTTTCAACGCGCTTTAGCTTGTCCCAATTATCAAGAACCTTTTCAGATGTTTCAGCAACCACGTCGCCAAATACGTGAGGATGACGATATACCAGTTTTTTGCACACACCATCAACAACGTCGGAAAAATCAAATTTTTCCTCTTCTTCGGCCATAACTGCGTGAAAGACAACCTGCATAAGCACGTCGCCGAGTTCCTCACACATATCCACCGAGTCATTGCGATCAATCGCATCAACGACTTCATAAGTTTCCTCAAGAAAATTATTTCTAATGGATGCATGAGTTTGTTCTTTATCCCAAGGGCAACCGTCAGGCGCTCTTAGTTTTTTCATAATATCTATAAAATCATCCATTGTATATTTTCTTTTAGTTGCTCCTGTATATAAATTTACCATAATTTCACCTAAAAATCAATAGTTGTTTAAAAATTTTTGTTAAAAAAACACCAAAAACACGTAATTTTTACACATTTTACTTTATAATATGCAATTTTTCGAGAATTCTTGCTATGGTTTTGCCTTTTGGGAATCCCTCTATATCCTCTTTGTTCAAAGTCTTAATGGCAAAAAGTACCGTTAAATAGACAATTACAGCCGCAATTACACTGCAAATAGTAGCAATAAAATCACCGTAACCCATCTTATTCATAAGCAAAGAAACGAAGAAAGCGGCAACGCCACAGCAGAGTGAAGAAATAAAAGGTTTGATAATAACCGCAAAGAAATTAAACTTTATTCCCGTATGCTTAATAAGACAATAGGTATTAGAAACAAAAATGAAAACGTAACAAAGTGTCGTACCTATCGGAGCGCCCATAATATTTATTTCGGGACGGCCAACCAAAATAGCATTAACTATAATTTTCAGAACAGCGCCTATCGCTATATTTCTTACAGGAAGCATAGGCTTGCCTATTGCCTGAAGCATATTAGTCATAGGAACGCTAAGACCCGAAAATACTGCAGCTACACCCAACACACGAAGTATAGGCGCGCCTATCTCTACAGGGGCAACACCTTTATAAAGCAGTCCCATAACGTTTGGAGCAATCGCACAAAGACCAATTCCAGCCGGAATAGCAATAACGGCAGTGGTACGCAAGATAGTTTCTATAGTCTTTTTTACGGCAGGCATATCCTTTTCCACCCACACGGTAGTAAGAAAAGGCACGGAACCAATACCGAGAGTAGCCGTAATAGTAGGAATCAAGTTATAGAAAACGTAGGCTTCCCCTCTTATACCATATAAGAAGGTAGGCATATTTGAAGCAGAAAGAATTTCTCTTCCCAAGGCTGACGCATTGGCATTATAATCAGCAACAGATTCAGCATACAAATTTGCAACGTAATCAAAGGAATTTTCCATTACGTTTTTAAGTTGCCATTTAACCATAAACGTATCTATAAACAAAGTGATGTTATTAGCAAGAGAACTTAATGCGACGGGAATAGCAATAACAAGCAATGCTTTTAAAATCACCTTTCCCGTACTACATTCGGGAGAATTTTCATAATTGTTTTTATCGATAGAATCACCAATAAATTTATGACGCAAGATAAGGAAAGCAGCGGCGGCTATAGTACCAACAGTAATTCCTCCAAGCGCACCTGCTGCAGCATATGCAACGTTAGAAGTTATTTTAAGAACAACGTATGCAAACGAAAAACCTAAAATCAGTTTACCAAGTGCCTCTATTACATCCGAGATAGCGGTAGGATACATATTGTGAAGACCCTCGTAATATCCTCTGTAAGCGGACATATAACTGCAAAAAAGTATGGTGGGCGCTATCATAATTACGCATACAGCAACGTTTTTTGCATCATTTACGTTATCGGTAGTTGAAACCGCATAAAAATAGGTTGCTCCAAGCATAATCAAGAAACCGGCCACTCCGGTTACCAAAAAGGCTTTCTTTGCCATACTCAATGTTTTACGGGCATCTTTTAGTTTTCCTTGAGCAACCGAAGCAGCCGTAAGACGCGAAACAGCAATTGGAAGTCCCGCCATTGAGAGAGCATATATCGGCAAAAACAAATCGTATGCAGATGAAAAATATCCAAAACCTAAATCACCTATAAGACTTTGTAGCGGAATCTTAAAAATCGCGCCTATTATTTTAACGATAACGGTTGAAACAAGCAAAATTATGGCGCTTCGTTCAAAGTTTTGTTCTTTAACTTTCTTCTCGTTCATTTCACTTCACCTACGCCAGTTTATCGATTAGTTCCAAAATAATATCAGCAGGAGCAATATCGCCGCTATAAGCAACTTCACTATATGAACTGTCCGCATCATTTCCTGCATCATCGGATATTTGCCTGATTGCAACAAAAGACATACCCGTCTGATGACAAACAGATGCAATAGCCGCTGTTTCCATATCACAGGAAATCGCATTAAAATTAGTTTTAAGAGAATCTCTTAATTCATCATTACTAACAAAACAATCTCCCGAAACGGCAAGACCGATTTTTGCTTCAGGACATATTGATGATACCAACTCAACCAACTTCGTATCGGCGTTATATATATAAGTTTGGCCGGGTTTCTCGCATAATTTATATCCAAGACAGGTTAAATCAAAATCATGTTCAATAAAGCTATCATTAATTACTACTTCGCCTTTTTTAACACGTGAAATACCACCCGAATAACCAAAACTAAAAATAGTATCGCAGCCAAGCGAATACATATACATAGCAGCAGCGGCAGAATTCACTTTACCAATACCGCAATGCACTGCGTAAACAACAACGTCGTTAACCGCAAATTTATAACAGTCTCTGCCAAAAAAGCCAACGTTATCAGCATTTTCGAGTTTTTCTATAAAAGGATTAAATTCGCCGTCATCAGCAACAACAACACCTATTTTCTTATACATTTGGAACTTCACCTATCTTTCCGTATTTTTTATAAAATTCATTAATGCCGTTCTTTCTGAGCATCATTTCATCAAATCTGTTTATGTATTCATAAGGATATTTAAAATTAAAAATTCTTTCAATATAATTCCCATCAGGTTCTCTTAGCTTAGTCACCGCAGAAGCGCCGCAAGCGAGAATAGTATGGGTTTCATCCATAATAAATACGTTATATAAACACTCTTTACCTTCTTTAGCATAACCAACGTTTTCGAGATTACCTACCGTTTTGCTCTGACGGTACATATAATACGGTAAAACACCTTTTTCACTGAGCGTTTTGCGAGCATACGATACCATTTCGTCCGCTATTTTTCCTGCCTCAATTTCAGGGAAATCACCACTTATATTCATTCTTGAAGATCGTTTCATCGAAAGAGAATGTACTGTAATACTTTCGGGATCAAGAGAAAGCAACTGTTCAACGGTATATTTGAAGCTTTCGACGGTATCACCCGGAAGCCCCGCTATTAAATCCATATTAATATTATCAAAACCAACTTTTCTTGCAAGTTGAAAAGCATCAATAGTTTGCTGCGCTGTATGCGCTCTGCCGATAATACCTAAAACGGTATCATTCATTGTTTGAGGATTAATACTGATTCGGGTTGCGCCGCATTCTTTAATTGCAATAAGTTTTTCTTCCGTAATAGTATCGGGACGTCCCGCTTCGACAGTAAACTCTAACAAGTCTGATAAATCGAAGCACTCCTTAACTTTACCTAAAACTACCCTTAACTGTTCAGCATCCAAAGTAGTCGGAGTTCCGCCACCCATATAAACAGTTTTTAATTTTAAATTATTAGTTTTTGCGATTAAAGCGGTTTGTTCGATTTCTTTGCATAGATAATCAACGTAAACGGGTATTAAATGGTCAGCCTTTTCAACTGCGTGTGAAACAAAAGAACAGTAAGAGCATCTGGTAGGACAAAAAGGAATAGAAATATATAAACTAAAAGAATCACTTTCAGAAAGTTTTATAATTTTAGATTCACCCAAATGTGTTTCTTCACAGAGTGAAATCTTTTCATCACTAACGAAAAACTTTTCTTTAAAGAATTCCTTCGCAAGTTTTTCATTGCCTAATTCTTTAACTACAGCCGAATATAATCGAGCCGGTCTTATGCCCGTAACAATTCCCCACTTCGGCGAATATGAAGTTAACTTAACAAAACATTCAAAAAGCAAAGCGGCTATTTCTCTTTCAGCATCTCTTTCACTAAAACCGTCATTCAAATCCGAACTGCTTTCGATCAAGCAATTATTTATTGAAACCGAGGCATATATATGATTTTCGCAAATTTTCGTAACAGCAAAATCACCGCTATCGACCATTTCGTAACTGACTATAATTTTTTCAAAGGGAATAAAAAGTCTGCAAACTTTTTCCATTTCATACTGAAAATTATGACCTATACAGCACAAATTCATATTAAGATTCTCTCACAAACGGGTTGTTCTTTTTTTCATAGGATAAACGCGTAGCGGGTCCGTGACCTGAATAAACGTCAAAATCCCCTTTAATTTCGTAAAGACGCTTTAAAGACTTATACAATTCTTCACTATTTCCGCCAATAAAATCAGTTCTGCCAACGCTTAAACGGAATAAAGTGTCACCACTGAATAACCAATCGCCTATTATAAAACAGGCGCTACCCTTCGAGTGCCCCGGTGTAACCAGAACTTTAATATTTATATCACCAATACTGAGCGTATCATTATCGCTAAACGTTTTATCGGCTTCAAAGGGTGAAAAATCAATACAAAACCGTTCACACAAATTCACAGAACCGTCAGAAAGACCCATAGAATCGGCTTCGGAAACGTAAATTTTACCGCCGCTCAAGGTTCTGGCTTCTTGTGCACCTAAAATATGGTCAAAGTGATTGTGAGTAAGTAAAACAGCAAATTCTTTAGTTTTGTTCTCAACTATAAATGCCTTGATTTCTTCGGTCATTTGACCCGGATCTATAATAACTGCTCCGCTATCACCCGAAATCAGATAAACGTTTTGATCCATATATGGTATTGTTACTGTTTTAAGTTTCATTTATCTTTTCTCCAAATTTCTGTATCAAGAATTATCGTAACAGGACCGTCATTAAGAAGTTCAACCTTCATATCAGCGCCAAATTCACCTTTTTGAACGTTTTTAATGCCATTTACTTTTAGAAACTCGCAAAATCTTTCGTATTCTAGGTTGGCGGCAACAGGTTCTTTTGCAAGAGTGAAAGAAGGTCTGTTTCCCTTTTTGGTGTCAGCGCAAAGAGTAAAGTTCGAAATAACCAACACGCTTCCGTCCACGTCTATAACCGATAAATTCATTTTATCGTACATATCGCAGAAAATTCTTAATGAACTCACTTTTTTGGCAAGAATTTCGGTGTCTGCTTCGGTATCGTTTTCATATACTCCCAAAAGTACAAGAAGACCTTTGTCTATTGACCCGATAACCTTGCCGTCAACCGATACACTTGCATTTTTAACTCTTTGTATAACTGCTTTCATAAAAACACCTGTTATTTATTTAATCTTTCTACACTATATACTCCGTGTATTTTTTCAAGTCGAGTAATTATATTCTTTAAATGCTCTACGCCCTCGGTACTAACCGTTATAACCGTTAAACTATTGCCTTTTTTGGTTGGATGAGCATTAATGCTGTGAAGCGCTACTCGCATATTAATAAGGGTCTGTGAAATATCGAGAATAAGACCCTGTCTGTCTATTGCAGTTATCTGCAAGGATGCCATAAAGGTAGAAGGTAAATTATCTGCCCAATAGGCATTAATCCAACGTGCAGGTTCCGGACTGTCGTCAATATTTTTAGGAACGTTAATGCAGTCGCATTTGTGGATTGATACACCGTGTCCACGTGTTATAAATCCGATAATATCATCACCGGGAAGAGGCGCACAGCATTTTGAAAATTTAATAAGACAGTTATCTATACCTTCAACAATTACACCGTCATTAGCTTTAGTTCTTCTGTGGGGTGTAATTTCAGGAGTAGTAACTATAACCTTATTTTGCTTTGATATCCTGTTGTAATTATCTTTAATGCTGGGAAGAATTCTTGCCAAAACAACACCGCCGTAACCAATAGCGGCATACAGTTCGTCAATGTTTTCAAGATGTTGACGCTTGGCAATATCTGTAAGAAATTCTTTAAGTGACGCTTCGTTTTCAAATACAATACCGTTTCGCTTAAATTCTCTTTCTATTTCAATTTTACCGTTTTCGATATTTTCAGAGCGTTTTTCTTTCTTAAACCAGCTTCTGATTTTTGATTTAGCCTGATTGGTTACCGCAATATTGATCCAATCTCTGCTAGGGCCATGTCCCGCCTGATTCGTAGTTAAAATCTCAATAATTTCACCCGTTTTGATGACATGGTTAATAGGAACGATTCTGCCATCAACCTTTGCCCCAACCATTTTTATACCGACGGCGGAGTGTATCGCAAAAGCAAAGTCAACAACAGTTGCTCCTACGGGAAGATTAATAACGTCACCTCTGGGAGTAACGGCAAAAACATCATCCTGTGCCAAATCAACCTTTATACTTCTTATAATTTCAGAAGCATCACCCGTATCATTCTGCGTATCGAGTATCTGACGTATCCAAGCAAGTTGTTGCTCCATACCTTTATCGCTGCCACTGACACCTACTTTATACTTCCAATGTGCAGCAATTCCGTACTCAGCTGTTTCGTGCATTTCAAAGGTACGTATTTGTATTTCAAAAGGAACGCCTTCTCTGCCGATAACCGTAGTATGAAGTGACTGATAAAGATTCGGTTTAGGCGTTGAAATATAGTCCTTGAAACGATTGGGAATAGGACGGAAAAGATCATGCATAATTCCGAGAATATTATAGCAGTTGGCAACGGTATCCGTAATAATTCTTACCGCATAAATATCATAAATTTCTTCAAATGCTCTACCTTGAATGAACATCTTGCGATAGATACCGTTTATCGACTTAACTCTGCTTTGAAATTCAGTTTTTACATCAGGCATTTCTTCTTTAAGACGCTCGGTTATCCTATCTTTAACAGTGTCAAGCATTCGTGAACTATCTTTAAAATTTTCATTCAAAAGGCCTTCTATTTCTTCATAAGCAATAGGGTCAAGACACGCGATAGAAATATCTTCAAGTTCCTCTTTTATAGGACGAATACCAAGTCTATGAGCAATAGGAGCATAAACCTCAAGTGTTTCAAGAGCTTTATCCCTGCGTTTTTGCTGAGGCATAAAGTCTATCGTTCGCATATTATGAAGTCTATCGGCAAGTTTTATAATAATAACCCTTATATCCTTACCCATAGCAATAAGCATTTTTCTGATACTTTCTGCCTGTTGTTCTTCTTTCGAAACAAATGAAAGTCTGCCGATTTTTGTAACACCGTCAACAATCAAGGCAACCTCGTCACCAAACAATTTTTCGATATCTTCCAGTGTGGTGTCTGTATCCTCTACAGTATCATGAAGTAACGCAGCGCACACTGATTCGCTGTCAAGTCCAAGTTGCGCAACTATTTTAGCAACACAAACAGGATGAATATAGTATTCTTCGTTGGAACGTCTGAGTTGACCTTTATGCATAGTAACGCAAAACTCATATGCTTTTCTTATGAGTTCATAATTAAATTCAGCATTTTGACTTTCCAAAAAATCTTTAAATGCACCGTAATCTTTTTCATAAACACTATCCATAAGGTCACCCCCTTGCCCTTTTTAGAATTGATGAATTTTCCAAATCAACCTTGCCGCCGCCGGAATTAACACGCAAGGTTTCTACTTCATTGTTATCTCTGCAAAGAAGTCCAAGCTCAACAAAGATATCAATAATAATTTTAACTTTAGCAAGTCCTAATTCGTTCATAAAGAATTGTTCAACAGCACGCGCTGAAACAGTACCGCGACTGATATGTTTATAAACAACTGCACACTCTTCACGAGAAGGAGCTATATTATCATAGTTTCTTGGAACAAGAGCGTAAAAGTCATCATAATCTGCAATCTGTTGAGCTAAGTCATCGTCATTGATTCCGGAAATTCGATAATCCTTAATTATTATTGACAAATATCTTTTTCCGTTAAAAGTGCCCGCATCAAGTATAACGGCTATATCAAGAACGTCATCCAACTTAAACGCAAATGCCTCTTCACTACAAGAAAATAGCATCGCCTGAAATGAAACGTTATTTTTACTAAAACTTAATTTTAAATGCTTTCCTCCTGCTACAGAAGAAATTTTATCGATTTTCACACCGCAAAGTCCAAAAATCGGAACATTATTACCTGTTCCAAAAGGCTGAAGGACATTAAGTTCATCGAATAAATCTAATGAAAGCGCAACGGGATTAAGTTTGCAGTCAAGTTTCAAAACGGGCACGATAGGTTTTATAGTACGTGCATAATTATTAACTGAACACGCAAAAACATCAATATTCTCTTTTTTGACCGTTACGCCCGCCGCTAATTCGTGTCCACCAAACTTTTCGGTATAATCAGCCGCACTGTTAATACATTCGTAAAGCGAAAATCCCTCAATGCTTCTACCCGAACCGTGAGCCAAATCACCGTCTATGCTTAAAACAATAGTTGGCTTTCCATAGGTTTCACAAATACGAGATGCAACGATACCAACGATACCGTGATGCCAATTTTCACCCGATACCACGATTACGCGTTGGAGATAAAGTTTTTCGTTTTCGATTATGGCAATTGCTTCATCCAAAATATTTTTTTCGATTTGTTGTCGCAAAGAATTTTCTTCGCCAATTTCTTTTGCCAAATCGTATGCTTCTTGTTCGTCTTCAGTAACAAGAAGTTTAAAAGCACGCAGAGCGCTACCCATTCTGCCTGCCGCATTAATTCTTGGAACAAGACCAAAAGCTACTCTGGAAGAAGAAAATGCAGCGCTATCTATACCCGCTATTTTCATTAAAGCTGATATACCCATTCTTTCGCCGCTTAATATTCGCTTAATACCAAGTCTGACAAAAGAACGGTTTACAGATATAAGCGGCATCACGTCACCTATAGTTCCAAGAGCCACAAGATCTCCATATTCTTCTATCATTTCTTCGGGTTCGGCGCCCTCTAAAGCACAAACAAGATTAAAGGCAACTCCAACACCGCAAATATCCTTAAATTCGCTATAGTCATCAGCACGGTGAGGATCTACAACAGCAACTGCATCGGGAAGGCTTTCGGGCGGCAAATGATGATCGGTAACAACAACTTTAATACCAAGACTATTAGCAAAAGCAACCTCATCAAAACAGGAAATACCGTTATCAACCGTTACTATAAGGTTGACACCCTTTGAATGCAATTCTTCTACTGCAGTTTTATTCATTCCGTATCCTTCGGAAAATCTATCGGGAATACGGCAAACAACTCTGGCTCCTCTTTTAATAAGATACGAATAAAGCAAAGCGGTAGCGGTAACACCATCGCAGTCGTAATCACCATAAACTGAAATAAGTTCATCATTTTCAATTGCTTCGTTAATACACGCAACTGCATTTTCAATATCAGTCAAAGAAAAAGGATCCGAAAACATCGGTTCATCCGATAGAAATTCTTCAAGCAAAGCGGGGTCATCATATCCTCGAGAGGCGGCTATCATAGCAACAAACGGGTCAACGTCACATTCAAAAGCCAGTTCTTTTGCAAGTTCTTTATTAATTTTAGAAACTTCCCATTTTTTCATATAAAGCCACCTTCCTTTCGCATAAATAAATTTACCCAATATATAATATATACTATCATAAAACATATATTTTTGCAAGAAAAAGTGCAATAAAAAAACCCGACGAACGGGAGTTGTTCTTAGGGACAAATAGGTTTTTCAGATAAATTTGTACGCTTTCTTGTTTTGAAAACTTGTAAGACACAAAGTATTACTGCGTTTTCGTAGCTTCAAAATCGAAACAAATTTATTCTTACAAAACTGCTTCGCACCTAAAAAAGATAAATTTTTAGTGGAATAAAAGGCGAAAAGCCGTGGTAATGCTGACGCATACCGCGGCTTTTTAACACATTAGAACGCAAAAATTTACTTTTTTAGGCATTTTATCCCTAAGACCAACTCCCGAAAAGTCGGGTTTGACAGAAATAAAGTAAAATAATTACTTTTTAGCTATTGCTTTAATAGCAAGTTCAGCAATGTCTTTACCTCTCATACCGTAGAGATCTAAAAGTTCATTTGCAGGGCCGGACTGACCAAAACGGTCGTTTACGCCGAGTTTAAGTACGGGAACGGGATAGTTTTCGCTCAGATATTCAGAGATAGCAGAACCCATACCGCCGATAACGGAATGTTCTTCTGCAGAAACAATAGCACCTGTTTCCTTAGCGGCTTTAAGAACAATTTCGGTATCAAGAGGCTTAATAGTTGCCATATTTATAACTCTGGCGCTTATTCCCTGTTCTTTAAGAATGTCGTATGCAACAAGAGCTTCGTTTACCATAAGGCCTGTAGCAATAATAGTTACGTCATTACCTTCTTTAAGTTCAACGCCCTTGCCAATTTCGAACTTATAATCTTCATCGAAAATAATCGGAACGGCAAGTCTGCCAAATCGCATATAAACGGGTCCATCGTGATTGTAGGCGGCTTCCAATGCCTTTTCGGATTCAACTGCATCGGCAGGATTAATGATAGTCATACCGGGAAGTGTACGCATAAGAGCAATATCTTCGCAACACTGATGTGTAGCGCCGTCTTCACCTACGGAAATACCCGCATGTGTAGCAGCAATAACTACGTTAAGATGAGGATAGCTAACAGCATTTCTCACCTGTTCAAAAGCTCTGCCTGCTGCAAACATTGCGAAAGAAGAGCAAAATACTTTTTTGCCTGTAGCAGCGATACCTGCAGCAATGCTCACCATATTTTGTTCAGCAATACCGCAATCGTAAAAACGCTCAGGAAATTTCTTTTTAAATACAATTGTTTTAGTAGCTTCTGCAAGGTCGGCATCCAAAACAACAAAATCATCATATTTCTCACCAAGCTTTAAAAGACCTGCTCCATAGCCGTCTCTTGTAGCCTTTTTAATAACGTCAGCCATATTAATCCCCTTTCACTTATTTCAAAGATTCCGCTATTTTATTAAGATCGGCGATAGCGATTTCATACTCCTCATCATTTGGAGCTTTACCGTGCCAACCGCACTTATTTTCCATATAGGAAACGCCCTTACCTTTTACGGTTTTAGCTACTATACAGAAAGGTTTATCAGATTCACGCGCAAGAGCTAAAGCGCCTTCAATTGCATCAAAATCATGGCCGTCAATTACAGTAACGTTCCAATTGAAAGCCTCAAACTTCTTATCAATAGGTGTAGGAGAGTTAACCTCATCGCAACTACCGTCAATCTGAAGATTATTAAAATCAACAAAAGCAACGAGATTATTAAGACCCTTGTTAGCGGCAAACATTGCAGCTTCCCAAACCTGTCCTTCTTCACATTCACCATCGCCGAGAATGGTAAATACTCTGAAATCATCACCAAAATGCTTAGCAGAAAGAGCCATACCAACAGCGGCGGAAATACCCTGACCGAGAGAACCCGAAGACATATCAACACCGGGGATATGCTTCATATCGGGATGTCCCTGAAGTCTTGAATCGGTTTTACGTAAAGTCTTAAGTTCTTCTACGTCAAAATAACCGCGATTAGCAAGAACAGAATAAAGAGCAGGTGCAGCGTGTCCCTTGGAAAGTACAAGACGATCTCTGTCGGCCTTTTTAGGATCCTTTGGATCAATATTCATTTCTTTAAAATACAGATAGGTTAAAATATCCGTACAAGAAAGTGAACCGCCCGGATGACCGGCTTTTGCGCTGTGAACACCTTCAATAATGCCTATTCTTACGTTATTGGCAATTTTTTGGAGTTCTTTTTTTGTTAAAGCATCCATTTTATGTATCCTTTCATTATGGCGAATCAATTCGCCTTATTTTGTAAATATTCAATAAAGTCAGCAACGGCGCCGTCACGGCACGCACCTGCGACAAAATCAACAATATCTTTAATATCGCTCGGGCTTTCATCAGGACATGAGGAAATTCCCGCAACGCTAAGCATCTCAAAATCGTTATAATAATCGCCTATGGCAAAAGTATTTTCTTTTGTAAATCCTAATATACGAGCGAGATCTAAAAGTCCTTGTCCTTTATCAGTTCCTTTAGGCAAAAGTTCCACACCGCGATAGTATACACCGTCAATAAAGGCACCTGCCTTAGCAAAGCAACATGTTTCAGACTTACAATTATCTATATCTTTAAGTAAAGCAGTTTCATCATATTCGCCTTCGTAAAAGGTCATAATTTTATTCCAAGGCATATCTATAACTTCGTCAAAGGTTGCATATTTGAAAGGCACTCGTTCATATTCGAAATGAACCCTACATGCATCGCTTTCACGAATCATATATACCTCATCTCCTGAATAAACCTCAATACCTATTTCAGGAAATTTGGTAGCTAATTCCATGAAAAAACTTTTATCGCAATCATTGATTATCTTATTTACAAGAGTTTTTTTGTTAACGTAATCATATATCATACCGCCGTTGTAAAAAATCACGTTTTGCAAATTTTCAAATTGCGACACAATATGCTGCATCGCCGCGGGACATCGACCTGTAGAAATACAAAAAGTTCCACCCTGCTCTATAAATTCATTGATTTTTTCAAAATTTCGGGGACTAATATATCCCTGTTCCATTAAAGTACCGTCAACGTCTGACGCCAATAGACATTTTTTTAAATTCATAATAAATCGTTTTCCTCCAAGAACGTTTTAAAATAATTCGGCAGTTCACTGGTAAATTCCATATACTCTTTAGTTTTAGGATGAATAAACCCGATTTTTCGAGCATGCAAACACTGACCACCAAGTTCTTTAATACATTTCCTGGGACCGTAAACTTCATCCCCCGCAAGAGGATAACCAATATATGACATATGCACCCTGATTTGATGGGTTCTGCCTGTTTCAAGTTTAAGTCTGACGTATGAAAAACCATTTGAACGCGAAAGAACTTTAAAATGAGTAGTGGCATCCCTTCCGCCAACACCAACAACAGCCATTTCTTTACGTTTTACAGGGTGACGTCCAATGGGCGCATTTATAGTACCTTTATCGTTTTTAACGTTTCCGTAAACAACTGCTTCATATTCACGTGTAAAAGAATGTTCTTTAATTTGCTGGGCAAGAAAATGATGAGCCTCATCGTTTTTTGCAACAATGAGAAGACCGCTTGTATCCTTATCGATTCTATGAACAATACCCGGACGAAGAACTCCGCCAATTCCCGAAAGAGAATCACCACAGTGAAAAAGAAGCGCATTAACAAGGGTTCCGCTTTCATTACCTGCAGCAGGATGTACAACCATACCTTTCGGTTTATTTACCACCAAAAGCCATTCATCCTCATAAACAATATCCAACGGAATATTTTCGGGCTCCGCTTTATCTGAAACAGGATCGGGAATCGTTACCGAAACACAGTTACCCCTCTTTAATTTTGTATTTTTCGAGGCAGTTTTTCCGTCAACGGTAATTAATCCGTCACCTATGAGTTTTGCAACAAAAGAACGCGTAAGTTCGGTATTTTCTGCAACAAAAACATCAATTCTGCGGTTTTCGCTATCATCACACAAAAAATCAAGATTTTCCATTAACCGTCGACCTTACGTTTTTTAGTTTCCTTAAGAAAATCTATGATAAAGTAAAGAACCATAAGGCCTGCACCTATTACTATAGCGCAGTCAGCCAAGTTAAACATAGGAAATTCCATAAATTCAAGATGTATAAAGTCGATAACCTTTCCGTCACGGAAAATACGGTCAATAAGGTTACCGATACCGCCCGAAAGAACAAGCGTAAGCGCCCAGAAAAGCAATTTATCCTTTAGTCCATACTTTAAGAGCATAGCAAAACAAATAACCATTATAACGATAGTCATTGAGAGCAAAAGCCATGTATGGCCGTCAAGAAAACCCCACGCTGCCCCGCCGTTGTTTGTGCGCCAAAAACCAATAAATCCGGGAATAAAATCAACACCCGAACCTGTAAGCGGAATATACATCTCGGCAAGATATTTTGTAAACTGGTCAGCGGCAAGCAACAAGACGCCAACTATAACCGCAATAACATAAGAAGCCAATATACTTCCTCCTTGCGAAATTAATTTATATACTTTTTGTAATTTAAAATTACACGTCCCTTTTTCGTAAGCGAAGATGCACCGTCCAAAATGAATTTGCCATAACCTTTAACAGAAATTTTTGCAAATTCATCGGGAGAATAAGTGGTTTTATCAATTATCAAAGAATTTACGGAAACCCTCTTATCCAAAATAATTTCTTTCGCTTTTTCACGAGAGGTACCAATAAGCGCGGCAACCACCGAATCAAGCCTTAAAGAAGCAATTGTTTCGGTAAAACTTTTAAGTTCCGATAAACCCGGAAGAGGTTCTGAAAAACCTTCGGTAACATTGACGCCGACTCCACCAACCTTAGTAATCTGACTAAGCACGTAATCGGCAACACCGTCACTAAAAAAAGCAACTGTTCTACCCTCTTCACATAGTATATCCCCTATACTCTCGCGCGTTATGCCAAGGGACATAAAAGTGCCCAAAAAATCACGGTGAGAAAGTTTATCGCATTGTCTGTAAGTAAACGTAAAGCTTCTTACAAGATTCAAATCATCTGCCCAATTACACCACTGCGGAAGCGAAATAAACATAGTTCTTTCAGCATCTTCATAACCACCGAAAAAAGTATATTTTTCGTTTTTTATCTCACCGAAATTTTCGACACTAGTTCTTTCTTCGCCACTCAAAAAACCTACGCATTTAAACAAATCGGTAGTGTGACAAAGTCTTATTGCATCTCTTATCTTTGCATAAAGAAGCGAATTATCCATTAAAATCCGCTAAAATCACCATATTCGCTATAATCTTCTGCGAAGGTGTCACCGTTAACGTCAACGTCACTCGGAGCTATAACGAAGGTATTATGAGCAGCCTTTTTAAGAGTGCCGTTTTTAGCATATGCAACGCCACTTAAAAAATCAAGAATACGACGAGAAAGATCTCTGTCAGATTTCTCAAGATTTAATACGATAGTCTTTTTAGCACAATAATGGTCAGCAATAGCAGTTACATCTTCAAAGCGCTCAGGCTTAACAAGTACAAGTTGCATATTGCCTTGAGAAAAAGCAACGGTTTTAGAGCGTGAAGAACGAGCTTCCTTTTTCGCAGTTTCTTTTTTAGGTTGTTCAACTTCCTCTTCTTCGGCTACTACTTCCTCATCGTAATCGTCGTCAGATACGTTCATAATGTTTTTTACAGAATCCCAGAATTTCATTTTTATATCTCCTTTTTAATTATTTGTATAATTTCTTCTGCCAAAAAGCAGTGTGCCTATTCTGACCTGAGTAGAGCCGTATTCAATTGCAGTTTCAAAATCATCCGACATACCCATAGACAGAATATCCATAGATATATTATCTATGTTTTTATCCTTAATGTCAATAAACAGTTGTCTCATTTTCGAAAAATATTGAATATTTTCGTCAGCGACGTTGCAAATTGGCGGAATTGCCATAAGACCTTTCACCTTTATGCCCTCAATTTTAGAAATTTCGCTTACTGCAGACATTAATTCATCAGCAAGAAAACCCGATTTACTCTCTTCTTCTCCAATATTAACTTCAAGCAAAATTTCGGTTACCTTGCCAATCTTCAAAGATTCTTTGCCTATAATCCCCGCAAGCCTGACACTGTCCACAGATTCAATCAGCGCTACCCTGCCAACGACGTCTTTAACCTTATTGGTTTGTAAATGACCGATAAAATGTTTGGTAACGTTTTTTGTCACTTCGTTTTCTTTGGCAATGAGTTCCTGAACTCTGTTGTCACCGATAACACTAATTCCGTTATCAATTGCATAATTAATAAGTTCGGGAGATACGGTTTTAACCGCAGCAAGCAAGGTTATATCTTCCGCTTTTCTACCGCTTTTTACAGCGGCTGAGGCGATTTTATCCATTATTTCTTTATAATTTTCGTCAAAAACCTCAGTTAATAATTTTTCCGTCATACAGGTTTCTCCCCTTTACAACAACTTTATCATAAAGTCTTAACTGAGTGTTTTGATTTGTATCAGCCTTTTCACAGATTACATAATCATCGGTCTGATAAATAACTTTAGTCAAGACAAATTTTAGTTCCATACCCGAAATAATATATACACCGGTTTGATTATCGCTGACTCTTAAAGCGCTTTTAGACACCTTAAGGCCGTTAAATTCACCATTAATTATCGTCATAGCGCCCGTACGCATAGCGGCAAGTTCAGCATTCATTTCCTGACAGGAAAAAAGAATAACGGTGCTTTCTCTGTCAGCAGACAAATTAATTTGCTCAACCACAACTTTTATATACGGATTACTCTTAAGTTGTGTTTTTATGGTTACAGTATCACCCTTTTTATAAGATAACGACTGATTAGCGGTAAGAGGAGCCGCAATATACCAGGTATAGTCGGAAACTATTTTTCCAATCTTGCCGACATTTTTACTTTCGTCAGCAACGACAGAATTCAAATATTCGGGGGTAAAACGTTCAAGATTATCAGTACCAAGCACCGTTTCGTAACCATCAACACTTGAAACAAAAAATCCCGACTCAACGGCTGTTATACTATCAACCGGTTCGGATAAAGATGCTTCCAGAGAACTTTTTCTCGTTTCGAGCGATTCGAGCTGAGCAGAAAAATCGGTGCTATTACCGATAACCATTTCTTTTCTGTTCATAAGGGTTAAAAGCAAATCCTGATTTTTTCTCGCTCCGCTATAATCACCGTTACCCGAATGAAACAACACGTCACCAAGCGACGAAGTTATTTTGTTTTCAAGCAAATCGATGTCAACAGCAGCAATATCATTGTAGCCTTGAATAGTTTTAATATTAGAAATCTGCTCTTTAATTTTTTCAATTTCAGTTACGGCAAACGAATCTTTTTCGCTGCTGAAAATTTTAGCAATTACTCCGTCTTTTGAAATTCTCTCACCGTCGGAAACCATCAAATGCATAACTCCGCCGTCCGCTTTATCAATAAGAACCTCATTTCTTATTATCATACCGGTAAATGAAATACCGTCAGTAACAGAAACGTACTCAGCAGTTTCGGTATTTATGGGCTTATAAATTACAGAATAAACCTGATGCAACAAAAACAAAGAAAGCAAAACAATAGCAGTTATTCTCAAAAATTTGCTTTTAAACATTTAGTTCATCCTTTCAAGTAATTCTGTAGCTGCAACTTCAGCATTCTGGATATCGGAATATACCCAATTGATATTTTCGTTTCTTCTGAACCAAGTAAGTTGGCGCTTCGCATATCGTCGGGTTTCCCTTTTCAGTTTTTCAATCGCTTCCTCCAAGGATACCTTGCCGTCCAAATAATCATAAAATTCTTTATGTCCTATTGCCTGAGCACTCGTATAGCCTTTATCACGCATTGATTTCGCTTCTTCGACAATTCCGCTCTGAACCATTAAATCAACGCGCTTATTGATTCTTTCGTATAATTTCTCTCTGTCATAACAAGAAATACCTATAACCGTTTCATCGTAAGGCTTACCGTTAATTTTAGAGCGTTCATTTTGTTCTGTAATAGTTATTCCGCTTGTATAGTACACCTCAAAAGCGCGAACTATTCTCTTTTTATCATTAGGGGAAAGTTTTTCAGCGGTCAAGGCATCTATTTCAGAAAGTTTACGTAGCATCTCAACGCCGCCTATATCGTCATATTCTTTTTCAATATTTTCACGAACCTCGGAGGAAGTTTTTTCATCCGTAAATTCTATTCCTTCAATAAGAGCATCTATATAAAGTCCCGTTCCTCCAACAATAATAGGAAGTTTACCTCTCGAAATTATATCTTCAATTACCTTTCTTGCCAAAACGACGTAATCTGCAACCGAAAATTTGATTTCGGGTTCCAAAAATTCAACAAGGTGGTGTACCGCAAGTTGTTTTTCTTCCTCGGTAGGAGCGGCAGAAGCGATACTTATCCCTTTATATATCTGCATTGAATCGGCAGAAACAATTTCGCCGTTAAAACGTCTTGCTAACGTAATAGCGAGTCCTGTTTTTCCCGATGCTGTAGGACCGACTACAAATATCACTTTAGGTTTATTCATATTACTGTATTCTTCCAAATTGTTTTTCTAAATCTCGTTTTTTAATTTCAAACGCCACAGGTCTTCCGTGTGGGCAATAGAATATATCGTCACGTGTAAGAACCTCGGTAGCAAGTTTCAAAAGTTCTTCCTTACTCGTTCTGTAGCCTGCTTTAATAGCCGCCTTACAGGCAACCGTATGATAAATATCGTCAAGTTTTTCAATTTCAACCGAACCGTTATCAGAAAGTCCTGCCGCAACTTCGTAAAATACGGTTGCAACGTCTTCATCCTTAAGCGAAGACGGAACGGATCTGACTATTACGGTATTATTACCGAAATCTTCTGCCTCAAAACCGCTTTTTAATAAAAGTTCAACAGAATTAATAACTGCATTATAATGTTCAGCAGTTAATTTGACGGTAACGGGAAGAAGCAATTCCTGACTTTCGGCTTTTTCTTCCTTTTTAAGACGTTCAAATATGATTCTTTCGTGAGAAGCGTGTTTATCAATAAAGAAAACACTATTATCCTTTTCAACGATTATATACGTAGAAAATGCTTCACCTACAAATTTTATTTGAGGAATTATTTCGGTTTCAGCCGCCTTTATCGGTTCAATGGCAACCTCGGGTTCGAATTTTTCAGCCTTAACCTCAGTTGTTTTAACCGTTTCGATATTTTCTTTATGTTGCGGTTTAATATATTCGTCCTCAACGTGAATATCAATATTAACTTTAGGATTATTCTCAACCTTAGCAGTATCATTACTGTAAAAGTTTTTAAAACTAATAGTCGGTGAAGAATTATTTACTGATGGAGCATAAGTATCATCGTTTTTCGGTTCTTCCTTCTTTTCTGTAATAACCATCTGCTTATACTCTTTGGTACTCATGGTATCGAAAGCAGCAAAGGAAGGATTCGGTTTGACGGCAATCTGAGGTCTTTCGTCACCTTTTGTAAGGGCATTTTTTACCGTAAAATATATAGCGTCAAAAACACTTTTATCATCAGAAAATCTGACCTCTGTTTTTGCAGGATGAACGTTAACGTCAACAACACCAGGGTCAACCGTAATATTAAGAACACAAGCGGGAAATTTACCTACCATAACGGAATTTTTATACGCCGCTTCCAATGCCGAAATAGCAGTAGCACTACGAATTGTTCTTCCGTTTAAGAAGAAATACTGTGCATTACGCTTCGGACGGCAATATATAGGTTTACAAATAAATCCTTCAACCTTAACAGTTGAGTTGCCGCCGTCAGCAGAAATAAGACTTTTAGAAAACTCTCTGCCCAAAACCGAATATATAACCGACTCAAGTTTACCATCACCTGAAGTAGTAATAACGGTCTTTGAGTCTCTTATAAATCTAAACGCAACTTCGGGATGGGAAAGAGCAATCTTTTCAACAAGATCCGCTACTACGTTTGCTTCACTGGAATCTTTATGCAAAAATTTCATTCTTGCAGGAGTATTGAAAAACAAATCTCTTACGATAACAGTAGTACCGTTTTCACATCCTATTTCTTCAAAGGCAACTTCTTCGCCGCCTTCAATTACGTAGCGGGTACCCACAATATCATCTTCGGTTTTAGTTATCATTTCCACTTTTGAAACAGAAGAAATAGCGGCTAACGCTTCACCTCTGAAACCTAACGTGTTAATGTTGTCAAGGTCATCTTCTTTAACAATTTTGCTTGTTGCATGACGAAGAAAAGCGGTTGGAACGTCATCTCTTTTAATTCCGCAACCGTTATCGGTAACTCGCATATATAAAATACCGCCGCCTTTAATTTCTACTGTAACGTCCGTAGCACCGGCATCAATGGCATTTTCAACTATCTCTTTTATAACCGAAGCAGGTTTTTCTACCACCTCGCCTGCGGCGATTTTCTCGGCTATAAATTTTGGCAACACGTTAATCTTCGGCATACTTAACCTCTTTATTCTTTTGCTTTATTTGCTAAATCGTAAAGCATTCTCATAGACTCAATAGGAGTAAGAGTGTTAACGTCAACAGTTCTGAGCTCGTCCATAATATCCATAGCCTGCTTCATTTCAAGAGGCATCTGACCTGACGGTTCAGCCACCTTTTTATAGGTAATTACTCCCTGTGATTCTGTTTCGCTGAGAATTTCTTTAGCACGTTTAATAACCGCTGAAGGTATTCCCGAAAGCTTTGCAACCTCGATACCGTAGCTTTGATCGGCACCTCCGGGAACTATTCTTCTCAGGAAGATTATATCATCACCGCGTTTTTTAACGGCAATATTGTAGTTTTTAACACCCGAAATTTCGTTTTCCATTTCGGTAAGCTCGTGATAATGGGTAGCAAACAACGCTTTAGCGCCGATTTTCTTCTTATCGGCAACGTATTCAAGAACCGCCTTCGCAATTGACATACCGTCAAATGTAGAAGTACCTCTGCCGATTTCATCCAATATCAGTAAACTTTTATTTGTGGCATTTTTAAGAATATTGGCAACTTCATTCATTTCCACCATAAACGTAGATTGACCCGATGCTAAATCATCACTTGCGCCAACTCTTGTATAAATTGCATCACAAATAGAGATATTAGCATTTTCGGCAGGAACGAAAGAACCGATTTGAGCCATAAGAACGATTATAGCAACCTGTCGCATATAGGTAGATTTACCCGCCATATTAGGACCTGTAATAATCGCGCAACGGTCATCTCCGCTGTTAAGATAAGTGTCGTTTGAAACAAATGGAATATTGGTAAGCTTTTCAACCACCGGATGTCTGCCCGATTTAATCAGAATAATACCGTCCTCGTTAATTTTAGGTCTGCAGTAATTATTCTCGACCGCAACGTTTGAAAGTGAGCAAAGTACGTCAAGACGAGCAAGAGCGGCAGCGGTACACTGAAAACGTTCAAGTTGAGCGGCAACCTGTTTTCTGACGTTATCAAAAAGTTCGTATTCAAGCGCTATTACTCTGTCTTTAGCGCCAAGGAGTTTTCCTTCGAGAGCTTTAAGTTCCTCAGTTATAAAACGTTCGGCGCCGGTTAAAGTCTGTTTTCTTATGTAATCTTCAGGCACTAAATCCAAGAACGAATTAGTTACTTCAAGATAATAACCAAACACTTTATTGAATTTTACCCTGAGATTTTTAATGCCCGTTCTTTCTTTTTCTCTGGCTTCGATATCGGCAATTATTGCAGTACCGCCTGTCATAATCTCACGGAGTGAGTCAACTTCAGCGTTATAGCCTGTTCGTATCATTCCACCTTCACGAACCAAAGCAGGCGGCTCGTCAACAATTGCGCTGTCAATAAGGTTTTTTACGTCTTCGAGCAAATCTATATTATTATAACATTCTTTGAGCATACGACTTTGCGCAGAAGAAAGAGCGTTTTTTACTTCGGGAATGGCTTCTATTGTTGAAGAGAGAGCTCTTAGTTCCCTTGCGCTGCCCGTACCGTAAACAACCTTTGACATCAGTCTTTCAATATCTTTTATACCTTTAAGAGAATCGGTCAATTCACCACGCATAACGGTAGCCTGAGTCAATTCCTCAATACTGTTCTGGCGCAAGTTAATCTGATTAAAATTGAGTAACGGTTGTTCTATCCATGACCGCATAAGACGTTTACCCATTGCGGTACAGGTTTTGTCAAGCACCCATAAAAGCGAACCCTTACGCGATTTTGTACGCATTGTTTCGATAATTTCTAAATTTCTGACAGCAGTCATATCAAGACGCATAAACTGACCGCCGCTATAGAATTTAACTTGATTTACACAAATTTCACCGCTAATACCTGTTTCATAAAGATATCCTATTACGGCGCCAAGTGCACTTTCACCTGCTGTACCTGCAGAAAAACCGAGATTTTCGACACTTAATATTTTAAAATGTTTTAAAATAAGTTGTTCGGAATAATCTATATCGAACGCAGTTTTATCTCTTTTTGTAATAAGACCGTCATATTTTCCAAGTATTGCACTACTTAAAATTTTGTCATTTTCAAAATCGTCGATTATAAGCAATTCTTTCGGTGCAAAACGACAGATTTCGTCGTAAATAAGTGAAGACGTATCCTGACCCGAAACTTCGGTAAGATATGCTTCACCGGTAGAAGCATCGGTAAAACATATTCCCGCAACTCCGTCGATAACGGAAACGGCACAAAGGAAATTATTTTTTCCTTCATCAAGCATACTGTCTTCAATAACGGTACCGGGCGTAATAATTCTGATTATATCACGCTTAACAAGACCTTTTGCAGTTGCAGGGTCTTCAACCTGTTCGCAAATGGCAACTCTGTATCCTTTTTCAACAAGACGCTGAATATAAGTTTCACAGGAATGGAACGGCACACCGCACATTGGAGCGCGTTCAGTAAGACCGCAATCTTTTCCCGTCAATACTAAATCGAGTTCGCTCGAAGCAGTTTCGGCATCTTCAAAAAACATTTCATAAAAGTCGCCGACACGGAAAAATATAATGCAGTCTTTATTCTGCTCTTTAATTTCAAGATACTGTCGCATCATAGGAGACAGTTCTGCCATCATTTCCACCTACCGTTTTGATATTTGATTAAAATTAGTGACAACCTGCGCAGGTTGAACAACTACCCGTGCATCCGCCTTCGGGAATTTCGCAGGTTTCGGGGTCAGCGCCTTCACTGCACATCTGAATAATCGCCATAACGTCTGCAAGCATTTTATCAACACCGAGTTTTGCGTCGTTATAAGCTTTCATAGTTTCGTTATTCATTATTGAGTCGTAAATCTCTCTGAGTTCAAGATTTGCTTCTCTGAACTTTTCTTCATCACGCTCTTCCTGTTCGCCAAGACGTTCTATATTCATTCTGGCTACGTTGAATTTGCCAACCAAATCCTGTAATTCCTCATTACTGTCAAGTGCAAGTTTGGTTTTTGCATATTCAACAAATCTTTCATCTTTCTGCATTGCAGTGCCTAAATTTCTGGCAGCTTTAATTACGTCCATTTTTTATTCTCCTATTCTTTCGCCTTCCAAAATATTGGAAACTGCGTTTACTTTTACATTTATAAATTTACCAATATCTTCTTCATTACCATCAAACTCAATAACGGCGGTACCGTTAGTGTGTCCTGCCATTTTACCTTCTACTCTGCCAAAATCATCGCACAACACCCGATAGGTCTTTCCAACCGTATCCAAACTGAGTTCTTTGCCGATGACCTCCTGCGTTTTTAAAAGTTCATCAAACCATTTTCCCTTTTCTTCACGAGAAATCGGGTCGGGAAGTTTTTCGGCAGGCGTGCCGTTACGGGGAGAGAAAATAAAGGTAAAAAGTGAAGAAAATCGTACTTCTTTTACCAAAGATAAAGTTTCACAGAAGTCCTCGTAGGTTTCACCGGGAAAGCCTACGATAATATCACTGGTAAGTGATATATCAGGCATTTTTTCTTTAGCCATTTTAATTAGAGAAAGATACTTTTCTCGAGTGTATCTCCTGTTCATCAAATTAAGTATTCTGTCACTTCCGCTTTGGAAAGGAAGGTGCAAATGACGGGCAACCTTTTCGCACCTACTCATAGTATCAAGCAGTTCTTCGGTACAATCCTTAGGATGCGACGTCATAAATCTAATTCTGAAATCACCTTCAAGGTCGTTAATTTTCTTGAGCAAACCGGCAAAATTAAGATTAAAATCACAACCAGTTCCATATGAATTAACGTTCTGACCAAGAAGCGTTATATCCTTACAGCCGTTAGCAATAAGTTCTTTTGCCTCTTTGATAATATCATCGGGATGTCGGGAACGTTCCCTGCCCCTGACGTACGGAACAATACAATAACTGCAGAAGTTATTACATCCGTACATTATCGGAAGCCAACCTTTGAACTGACCGTCACGTTTTACGGGAATTTCTTCAACGATTTTCTCGCTTTCTCCGATTTCAAAAATTCTTGAAGAGCCTGAAAGACGCTTATACAAAAATTCGGGAAGCCTGTACTGCACGTGTGTACCGAAAACGATATCAACGTAAGGATAACTTTTTTTCATTCTATCGATAACGATTTCCTGCTGAGCCATACATCCGCAAAGAGCGATTATCATACCGTTGTGTCTTTTTTTGTAATGCTTCATAGCACCAATATTTCCATAAACTCTATCTTCTGCGTGACCTCTTACGGCACAGGTGTTAAAGAGAACGAAATCTGCGCCCTCGGCTTCGTCGGTCAATTCGTATCCGACCTGAGTTAGCATACCTTTGATTCTTTCGGAATCGCTTACGTTTTGTTGACAACCGTATGTGAATATACAAGCTTTAGGAGTTCTCCCGTAAACCTTTTTTAACAGGTCGGGTAAAAGCAAAATATATTGCTTTTGTTCTTCCCTATAGTCTAAAAAATTCAAAAACTACTACCCCTTTTACATAGATAGAAGTATTATACTATATATTCTTTAAATATGCAAGGCAAAAGATAAAGTAAAAAAATTATTTTATAAAAAATCAGAGGCCCATTTTGAGCCTCTGATTATAAGCGTAACTATCAAGTTATTATCAATACGTCAAATTATAGTCGTAAAGTTTTTCAAGTTCCGACTTAACCGCTTTCATATCCTCTTCGTCACCCGTATGTTCAGCCATAAAAATACGATAAAGCATAGAGCGAATACCTTGCACCGGTGAATTCATAAGATGACAGGCAAAATATAAGGAAATTTCATTTTCAAGGTTTACCGCAAGATAAGCGCCGGCAGCGCCACCCCAACCGAAGTCTGTATATATTGCATCTTCGCTTTTAGGACAGCGAACTCCCAAACCATATCCGTGGGTACCCTTTGTCCAATAGGTACTGTTTTGTTCATCGTTCAGCCTTTCGGTAATCATAAGCTTTAATGTTTTGGGTTTTAAAAGTTTATGTGTGCGCAGTCCCTCAAGGAATTTAATATAATCCTCGGTCGTTGAAATACATCCTGCGCCGCCGCTTGCATATTCACTTCCAAGTTTATACCAAGAAATATTTTTTCCGATGTTCTTGATAACGTTTTTACCGTCAACGCTATCACATCTGTACTGTTCACTAACGGTATAAAGTTCGTTATCGGGAAGCATAAAAGTTGTATTGTCCATTGATAATGGAATAAAAATATTATTTTTTACAAAGTCTTCAAACTTTTCTCCCGAAACCACCTCGACAAACGCTGCCAATACGTCGTGACACAGACTATACTGCCAATATTTACCGGGTTCAAAACAAAGAGGAGCTTTGGCAAGATATTTCATTGTTTCACGGGTGGGACATTTACCGTTGGTTTCCTTTTTGCATTTAATAAGTTCATCGGAACCGCAGTTATAGGAAAAACCTGCAGTCATTTCAAAAAGATGTTTTATTAAAATAGGATTTTGTGCTTTTACAATACCTTTCTCGGTTTTAACGGTCATTTCACTAAATTCCGGCATATAGTCAGAAAGCTTATCTTCAAGTGAATACATACCCTTTTCCCAAAGCATTAAAGCGGCGGTACAGGTTATAACCTTAGAGCACGAATAAATATTATAACGTTCTTTTCCGTTAATTTTAACCTTGTTTTCAAGGTCGCTAAATCCGTTCATATAACGAAGGATGCACTCCCCTCCCTTAAATACGGCAAGGTCAAAGCCGGGAACGCCCTTTTCTAAAAAACCGTCGCAAAATTTCTTTAAACCTTCATACATAAAATATCACCTCGTTGTTTTCGTATGATAACACAAAATCGGCAGAAATGCAACAATTCTGCCGATTAAAAATTAAAGTGTTAATACAACTTTTCCTACGTTTTCGCTTCTTTCCACAAGATTTTTATTTTCATCAACAAGCATTGCTTTTATAAAAAACACCTCTCAGTTAAGACCGTTTTCTTCCAAATATTTGTCCATACGAAGACCGAGTTCACTGTCCTTAAAAACGTAACCCTCAGGAATTGCTTCTATCATCATTTTAAGCGCGTCGTACATAGGAGTCATTTCCTCTTGCTTCATTCCCGTATATTTTAAAACCTTGCCGTTATCGGTAATACGGTTAAAAAATCGAGCATATTCAAGTTGCCAACGCGTAGCTGTCGGCACCTCGGGATTAAGAATTTTAAGGTAATCCTCTTTATCAACCCAAACCGACTCTAAACCGCAAATTTTATTATAATAATCTGCTATCTCACCCCAGGTTCTGTATTCGCTTGAGCACACGTTAAATATTTCCCTTTTTGCACTTTCATTAAAGAGAAGTTTTGCTATCATCATAGAAACGTCGCCTGCCCAACATAGTGTTGCAGGGATATTCTTCGCATCAACGGGTAACACAACCTTTTTACCTCTTACTGCTCTGCCTACGGTGTCCCACGCTTCAAGAGTAACCAGTTGATAACGCATTTTTGAAAAAGTAGTTGCAGGACGTACTATGGTCCAGTTGCTATATTCAGACAATATAAGAATATTTTCACTTCTTGCTTTATGTATGCAGTAATCATCAGAAGCGATAAGCGTCTTATCGGTTGAATAGTCAAGAAGTCTTGGGGAGGATTCTTTTATAGGCGTTTCTTCATTAGCGTAAACTCTGCAAGATGAAAGGAAAATATAATGGTCGGTGTTATCTAAAAACAATTTGTAATAATCCTTAAAATCGTGACCGCCATAAATCATAAAATCAACTATACCGTCAAATTTTTCTTTTAAAAGTTCACTTAAAAAAGCCCTATTCTTTGCGTTACCTTTTATACAGGTGACGTGATCACTATAAGGAGCTTCTTCATCCAGCGAAACTGCAGTAACTATATAACCCATATCGGCAAGATAAGGAACTAAATACTGTCCCATAGCACCTGTTGAACCTATAACTAATACTTTTTTACTCATTTTAATTTCTCCTTTAATCAAATTATATTTTTAATAGCGTCAATAACGGCTTTTGCATCCTTTAACAAGGGCTGATTAACGTCGCTGTTGTGGGTGTATTCATAATTGCAAAAACACATAAAACCACCAAGTATGGGATTTACAATACGGGTAAGTTTACCGTATTTACCGCCGCAATGCAGACTTACGGGAGTTTTAACCTCTTTTTTTAGTACAGTCATAGTTTTAAAGGCTTCAAGCATTTGTTCTTCGGTATCAGAAATGGTAACTATTTTTATAATATCGGGATTTCTTTTTTCTAAAAATAATGCAAGTTCCACTACCTGCTGACAGTTCATAGGTATAGAAGGATGATTTGAAAGCAGAACCTCAGCGCCCATACTGTGAACCTTTTCAATAAATTCCATTTGCTTTTCAATAATTTTTTCGTCAACAACAATTTCTTTCGGATTTCCTTTTATAAAAGAATAATCAAGGTGCGAAAATTCTTCTCTGAAACCGTTTTTTGATTTCAAATCAAAGGTATAACCCTGAATATCAACGGCTGCCGCTCCTGCTTTTACGGCATCGAGCAAAAGATTCGTTCTATCCTCTTCACTTGATTCATAAAAACCCTTATCGTATGAAAGATTATAGTTAAGGGCAAGTATGGGAAGCTTTGAGGAATCAATAACGTATTTTAACTTTTCGATTTTTCTGGATTCTTCATCAAGACAGGAAAGATGTAAATCAATTCCGGTGGCTCCCACGCACTCGTAATTCTTAATTAAAGCTAAGGCGTTTTTTACGTCTTTTTCTTTAACGACACCTGCAAGCATTGGAGTATTAACCTTTGCAAATGATTTTCTCATACTATCACCTCAAATAAAATATACATTTATCATTTAAAATAGTAAATGTCAGATGTGATATTTTTATCATATTTGATATAGAAACTATTTACAAATTGCTAAATTTATCATATAATTATGGTTGGTGATATATTTATGGACAAAAATATTTTATCAGATTTGATTATATCGGACGTAACGTCGGTTTTTACTGCATTTGGTGGTGTCAGTGAAAGCCCAACCTTAACAGAAGACCGAAAGGAATGGAGTATTTCTTTAAAGCTTGAAGGTAAAACGCTATTCACTTGTAACGGAAAAGAATATATCTGCGACGCTCTGCACCCCGTTATTCTGCCAAAAGGAATTACTTATAAGTGGCGATGCTTAGAGGAAGGGCGATTCGTCGCCCTTGGGTTTAAATGTGAAAAGACGGGAACTGATATAATCCCCATAGAAATAAAGGAAAATAATACGTTTTTAAAATATCTTTCGCGCATAGAAAAAAGCCGTATCCTGAAGACTACGGCTTATAAAATGGAAAATATACGCGATTTGTATAACATTCTGCTGTTTTTTGGAAAAAAGAAAAATTATATACCCTCTACTAAGGAACAAAAATTACAACCTGCAATAGATTATATGGTAAACTGCTATAACGACGGTCATATAACAAACGACAGCCTTGCAAAGTTTTGCGGTATAAGTACGGTGCATTTCAGAAAAACATTTGAGAACGTTTATGGAATTTCTCCTATTAATTATCTTGCCGATATACGCATACAAAAAGCCAAGGAAATGTTAAAAAATGACTATAATTCGGTTTCACAAATAGCCGAAAACGTCGGCTACAACAGTATTTACCATTTTTCAAAGATGTTTAAAATATATACCGGAATTTCTCCCGTAGAATACTCAAAAACGTCAAGATAATAAAATTACGCGTAATTTTGGGGATTATATTAAACAAACGTATCTTAGACTATACTAACTTTGCCTCCCTCTGTCGAGGGAGGTGGATTTTTGCGAGGCAAAAAGACGGAAGGAGAGGAGTAAAAATCCGATATATATTGAGAATTATGGGAAAGTACGAGGCTGGATAAAGTATAGATAACGGTCATTGTAGATACGTTGTAGATATGTTGTAGATATGTTTGTAGATATCCGAAACCCTCTGTTTATAAGGGTTTCAGCCAAAATCTCTACAATCTCTACATAATTTCTATAAAAGATTTAATTTTAAAAAAATATTATATTTTTATTATAAAAAAAATAAATATATAAGTATTGTAGATATTGTAGATATTGTAGATATGCGCAAAAAAACGGGATGTCGGCAAGCGCCATCCCCTACAAATAGCCAACAAATCTCTACGGTGGCGTTTGTAGGGGCAAACGTCCTCGGTTGCCCGAAGAGAAAACAATAAATCTATACAAAAAATTGCCCCTCCTTGTGTAAAAGAGGGTTTATTAAACAACAAAAAAGGAGAGGGTTTCCTCTCCTTTTTTTAAAGATTTTCGCTTTTGAGCGCGTCTATTGGGTTTTCTTTTTTAATTCTGCTCATTGAATACATCATCGTCACAAAAACGACTATAAACACGCTTAGTACAGCAATTGCTATTGCACCTAAAGGTAATTTATATTCATTAATATACCCTTGTGAAATGGACAGATATATAAGATAACTTACCCCAATAGATACGGGAATACCGAAAAGCAGAGCTCTTGTTCCGTATAGCAAACATTCATAATTCATCATTAAATTAAAACCCTTAGCGGTCATACCGACAGACTTAAGCATAGCAAATTCTCGTCTTCTGAGCGCTATATTTGTAGAAATTGTATTAAATACGTTTGCCGCCGCAATAAGAGAAATAAGAACGATAAAACCATAGGCAAACACGCTTATTATCGTAACTATATTGTTTTCTTCTTCCCTGTCAGCCGCCGCGTCCCTTATACGCAAATTGAGAAGTCCAAGTTTGCTTGTTACCTCTTCAAGACGTTTTACAGTTTCATTATGATTATCTGTTGTAATAAAATAGGCATATGACGAATCGTTTGGGTTATCGCTTGGCAGAACGTATTCCCTCATACTCAAAGGATAAAGAAGAACGACACGCGAATTGGCTTCAACATAAAAAGGCGCTTCATAAATAATTTTACCTATATTATTTTTAACACGCTTATAAGCCTCTTCCTCGGTAAGATACAAAACTTCCTCAGGATTATCCGATTTTTTATATTCGTACAAAGATTCGCCTTTTTCATTTTCAGTATTTCCTGCATAATAATAGCCGTCGATATTTTTTGGGAAACTAATTGTAAGAGAACTTTCATCTGATTTAAGAACTTTACAGGAAACGTATTTTCCTACCGTTGCATCAAACAATGATGCTCCCTCTACCGCTATCGCCAACGGATTATCTTTATTATAATAATCGTTTTCATTCAGTTTATATTTACTTAAAAGAGCTTTAAAAGAATAGTCATCAATAAATCTCAGATTAGTATAAACCGATGCAAATTCTATCTTTTCATCATTTAAAACTTCAGACTGTTTATAATATTCCAAAAAATCATTGGTTATTAAATCAGCGTCAATTCTTGCCAAAAACGTATCGGTTTTAGCACAAGCCACACCATTTATTTCGCCAATGTTTTTAATTTCATCCAACAAGTCGTAAACAGAAAAATTAATAAATTCATCCTCGTGGCCTATTACCAAAATATCATAATTAACGTTACCTATACTTTCGTCAACCGATTCGGTGAGAGTTCCCGTAAAGGCAGATGCAGAAACAAACAATACAACGCTCATAAAAAGGCTTACTACCGTAGCTCTATACTTTTTCTTACTTCGCTTATAGTATTTATTCGCAAGCATACCGGACAGTCCGAACAATTTATAAACAAGTTTTGGCGTACGGATTCTTTCACTTTTAACGCTTACGTCTTTACTTTGCCTTATAGCCTCAATTGCCGTCACCTTAGTTGCTCTTTTAGAAGGAATATAGGCAGATATCAGCACGGTAACCAACGATACCATAATAGCTATTACAACCGAAACTACTGATACGTTAAGTTTTAATGGAATAGGGTAACCGAGAATGGATTTAAATTTATTACCCACGAAAATAAGGGTTACTCCTATTCCGCCGATACCCGACATAATACCAAGCGGTATGCCGACTGCGCTGACGGTCAAGGCTTCGAAAAGCACCATTTTCTTTAATTGTTTTTTGGTGGCGCCTACGGAAGAAAGCAAACCGAATTGTTGCGTACGCTGTGAAACCGAAATTGAAAAAGCGTTATATATAAGCGATATTGAGCCTATCATAATAAGAATTATAACTATAGTCGCAAGGCTTGTTATCATCGCATTATAGCCTTCATATCTTGATACGCCCGAATAACGCAGTACAGAACTATTCGTACTGCCCGAAAACGGATTTTCGTGAATATAATTATAGACATCTTTGGGATTTTTCATTTTAAACCATACGCTATAAAATTCACTGTTGCCGCTACCGTCTGCAACGGTTATAGCGGTATATCCGGGCGCCGAATAACTTTCAAAGGTAGGACGTTCGTAAAAACCTACTACGGTATATTCTTTTTCAAAAAGTTCCTCGAATTTTTCACCGTTCGGTACGGCCTCATTATTTTCGTTATAGACGTAGCAAGGATTATTCTGACCCATATAATATCCGTCGAGACTTCTCTGACCTAAAGATAGTTTAATTTTTTCTCCCAAAGAAAAATTCACGTTTCCGTTTTCATAAAGATGTTTTGGAATAAGTATTTCATCAGATGAAGACGGATATTTGCCTGCCGTAATATGAACGGGCATCATATCTTTAAACCCTTCGCCCGCTCCAAGCACAAACAAATAGGGCTTATATTCATTTATACAGTTCTCAAGTAAGGCATATCCTACGTGCTGTGCATAAACGTGATTAGAAATTTTATTGTCCTCTTTTATAAATTTATAGGTTTTATAATCTGTATCCTCAGCAGAACCGTGCCAATCGCCGTCAATATATTTAGCATTATCCAACGCATAGTTATAAATACTGCTTGCAAAGGTAGTTACGGCACAAATCATAGCCGCCGAAAGAACTATACCGATAATAGTAACTATTGTTCTCACTCTGTTCTTTTTAAGCGATTTAATAGTCACTTTATTAAAAATACTCATCGCTTAATCACCTCGTCACGAGTGATTTTTCCGTCTTCAATAGCAATAATTCTATCTGCCTGCAGAGCTATATTTTCATCGTGAGTAATTATAATTAGCGTTTGACCGTATTTTTCGTTAGAATATTTTAACAGTTCGACAATTTCCTGACTGTTTTTAGAATCAAGATTTCCCGTAGGCTCGTCAGCCAATACTACGGCAGGAGCATTCATAAGTGCGCGACCTATAGAAACTCTTTGCTGCTGACCGCCCGATAACTGATTAGGAAGATGCTTTTCTCTGCCGTTTAATTTTAGTATGCTAATAAGCTCGTTCAATCTTTCATTATTCACCTTTTGACCGTCCATAAGTGTGGGTAAGGTTATATTTTCAGTAACGTTAAGAACGGGAATAAGATTATAAAACTGATAAATAAGTCCTACCTGACGGCGCCGAAAAATAGCCAACTGTTCTTCGTTTTGCGAGTAAACGTCTTTTCCGTCCATAAACACGCTACCGCTTGTCGGGCGGTCAACACCTCCGAGAATATGCAGAAGTGTAGATTTTCCCGAACCTGACGGACCGATAATGGCAACAAATTCACCTTTATTTACGGAAAAAGATACACCGTCTAACGCTCTTACCTCATTTTCACCTTTACCGTAAATTTTAGTAAGATTTGAAACTTTTAAAATTTCCATATCAAAACTCCTTTCACATTGTAAATCCATTTTACAATGTAAAAATTACTTTGAAGTGACTTTAGAATTACTATTTTGTCATTTTACTACATACTAAATAATCCCTTTATAAAAACGGATTATAAATTTAGCACCGCAAGGAAGATTATTCTCGGCTTTAACTGTGCCGTTTTGAGCGGAAATAATCATACGAGAAAGCGCAAGACCAACACCAAAACTTTTGTCGTCTGAATCCTTCCCTTTGTAAAAGCGTTCAAAAATATGAGGCATATCCTCTTTCTTAATACCCGTTCCCGTATCAGTAATAGTAATTTGAGAATACAAAGCATTTTCACTCGCCTCAATAATTATTTTCCCGCCCTCAAACGTATGCTCCATACAGTTTTTTACGATATTTGCTATTGCTTCACTGCTCCAATTTATATCACCGCAAAATTCTCCCGAAGCATTTATTATAAGTTGCTGACCCTTTAATTCTATAGGTACAAGCAACGCTGCGACAGATTTATCTATCAGGGCTTTTAACGACGTTTTTTCTTTATTAAAATCTATTGCTCCTGCATCAAGCTTTGAAATTTTAAGCAAAGTTATTATAAGCCAATCTATACGTGAAAGTAATCCATATAATTCTCTTATAAGTTGTTGTCTTCTTTCTTCGGTAATATTAGGGTCAGATAGAAGTTGCAACTGCAAATTAATAGAAGTAAGCGGTGTTTTTATTTGATGAGAAATATCTGCAATTGAATCGGCAAGATAAACCTTATCATTCAAGAGTTTTTGTTGCTGTTCTCTGAGTCTTACCGTCATTTTATAAATTTCGCTATGAAGAACGGCAAGTTCTCCCTCTGAAAAGCTATCCAAATTTATAGTATTATCACCATGTAAAATTTTATCAACGTCACCCGCCAATTCAGAAATTTTCACATATCTTTTATAGGTGCTGATATAATAAATTAATATCATAACCAAAAGCGAAAGTAATGCAACAAGTCCTGAATAAACATTAATACAAAAGCATATCACCGAAGATAGTGCGCAAACTATCAACTGAAATATAAAAATTTTGCTTACTTCACAGTTTTTAAAAATATTTATCATATTTCCACCTTATATCCCATACCACGCACAGTAAGAATTATTTTAGGTTCGGCAGGATTATCTTCTATTTTTTCTCTAAGGCGTTTTATATATACCGTAACAGTGTTATCGTTTACATAATCGCCTGCCACATCCCAAAGGGCATCAAGCAGTTGCGCACGGCTTAAAACTACGTTTTTATTATTGATAAATACAAGTAGCAGTCGGTATTCAAGAGCGGATAAAAATAAATCCTTATTATTTTTCATAGCCGTTCCTTTTTCGGTATCGATTATAACTTCGCCGAGTTTAACGGTTTTACCCATATTCCCCGTAAGTCTTAATACGTTAGAAATACGCGAAATCAGTTCTCTTGGACGAAAGGGTTTTGAAATATAATCGTCAGCACCGATATCAAAACCGGTTACGGTACTAAATTCATCAGAAAAGGCGGTAAGAAAAATAACGGGAATACGATACTGCGCTTTAATGGCTTTACAGGTAGCAAAACCGTTGCCTTCCTCCAAAGATATGTCCAGCAATACTATATCAAAGTGATTTTCCTCAAGTTTTTTCATAGCAGCCGATTGTCCCGATACATAATCTACCGCATATCCTTCATTATTAAGAAACTCTTTTAAATTCACTACTATGTCTTTATCATCTTCCACAAGAAGTATATTTATCATATTATCACTCCTTTATAAGAAAAATTATATCATATTATTTATTTCAAGACAATGTTAGTGACACTTTTGTAATAATAAAAGACGGCAAAGAAAATCCTTTGCCGTCATAATTTTAATTTCCAGTCATTTTTTCCTGTTTAACTTTTTTATCTATAACGTGGCGGGAAGCAAGTTCGTTTTTAATATCGGATACTTCAATTCCCATTTCCACCATCATAACCATTACGTGATACATAAGGTCAGCCACCTCGTAAACGGTTTCAGCCTTATCGTTGGCTTTACCAGCTATTATTACTTCGGTACATTCTTCGCCGACCTTTTTAAGAATTTTATCTATGCCTTTCTGGAAAAGATAGGTTGTATAAGAACCTTCGGGAAGGTCCTTTTTTCTGCCCTCAAGCAAAGCGTAAAGACCTTCGGTGGAAAATTCAGTCAGCTCGTCACTCTGCCATACCTCGTTAAAGAAGCATGTATCATTGCCCGTATGACAGGCAGGGCCGTCCTTTTTAACCACAACGGTTAAAGCATCTTTATCGCAGTCGGCGGTAATTGATACTATATGCTGGAAGTTTCCGCTTGTTTCACCCTTTAACCAAAGTTTATTACGGGAACGGCTGTAAAAACAGGTAAGTCCCTTTTCCATAGAAATTTCAAGACTTTCTTTATTCATATAAGCAAGAGTAAGAACCTTTTTAGAGTCTGCATCAACAACTATAGCAGGAATAAGTCCCTTTTCGTCAAATTTAAGTTCATCTATATTAAGCATAATTATAACCTCACAATAATTCCGTTATTATTTAATTCTTTTTTAAGCTCACTGATTTTAACCTCTCCAAAATGGAAAATTGAAGCAGCAAGACCTGCATCTACGTCGGGCAAGGTTTTAAAAAGGTTTATAAAATGCCCGATATTGCCGGCTCCGCCCGAAGCGATAACGGGAACCTTTACGGCATCACACACAGCGCTCAGCATTTCTAAATCAAAGCCACCCTTAACGCCGTCGGTATCAATAGAATTTACAACTATTTCACCTGCGCCGTCTGCTACACCGCGTTTAATCCAGTTGATAGCTTCTATTCCCGTATCTTCTCTGCCGCCTTTTGCAAAAACGTGGAAAGCGCCGTCAACACGTTTTATATCAACCGAAAGAACAACGCATTGGTCGCCGTACTTTTTAGCCGCTTCTCCAATTAAAGCGGGATTTCTGATAGCGCCCGAATTTACACTTACCTTATCGGCTCCGCATTTTAAAACTCTGTCAAAATCGTCAAGACTGTTTATTCCGCCGCCAACGGTAAGAGGAATAAAAATCTGACTTGCGACCTCTTTTAAAATATCGGTAAAGAGCTGTCTGCCCTCAAAAGAAGCCGTAATATCATAAAAAACAAGCTCGTCGGCGCCGTTTTCACTATAGTATTTAGCAAGTTCAACGGGAGATGAAACGTCGCTCAGCCCCTTAAAATTAACACCCTTTACCACCCTGCCGTTTTTTACGTCCAGACAAGGAATAATTCTTTTGGTAATCATTTTGCTTTTTCCACCGCTTCGTTAAGATTAATAGCGCCCGTGTAATAGGCTTTTCCGATAATAGCGCCGTAAACTCCTATTTTTGCAAGGTTTTCAATATCGCTCATATCGGTAACACCGCCCGAAGCAACTATATTTAAGTCAAGGGTATCGTTAAGTTTTTTATATAGTTCTAAATTAGTACCCCTCATAGCTCCGTCACGGGAAATATCGGTGCAGATAATAGTTTTAACGCCTATTTCCTGCATTTCTTTACAAAACTCAATTCCGTCAAAATTGGATTTTTCAGTCCAACCCTTTATTGCCACAAAGCCGTCTTTAATATCAACACCAACGGCAATTTTTTCTTTATAGGTTTTTACCGCTTCCAAAAGAAAGGCTCTGTCATTAACGGCGGCAGTTCCTAAAATTACGCGGTCAACACCTGCATCAATATAGGTTTTAACGGTTTCCATACTTCTTATACCACCGCCTATTTCGATAAAGGCGTCGGTAATATTTCTTATTCTTTTTACAGTTTCAATATTAGGGGTCGTGCCATCTCTGGCGCCCTCAAGGTCAACGAGGTGAAGATTGGTTGCTCCGCTTTTTTTAAATTCCAGCGCAACCTCTTCGGGATGCTCGCTATATACCGTCATATTATTATAATCGCCTTTATAAAGACGAACGGCTTTTCCGCCATATAAATCAATAGCAGGAAAAATTAACATATTATTCTCCCCATTCACAAAATGCCTTTAAAATATTAAGTCCAACTTCCCCACTTTTTTCGGGATGGAACTGACAACCGAAAATAATATCTTTATTCACGGCGGCGGTAAGTTCTTTTCCGTATTCAGCCGTTGCTATAAGGCTTTCATCACAGCCGTCTGCATAAAAGGAATGAACGAAATAAACGCAATCACCGTTTTTAATATATTTAAAAAGCGGACTTTCTTTGGTAAAATGCAAAGCATTCCATCCTATATGCGGTATTTTAAGGTTATTGGGAATAGTACCGTTCATTCCTATTACCTCGCCCTTTAAAAGACCGAGTCCCTTATGTTCTCAGTCCTCATACCTTTTCTCAAAAAGCATCTGCATACCAAGGCATATACCCATAATAGCCTTACCCTTATTAACCTCGTCGATAATTATCTTATCGAGTCCAAGATTTTTAAGTTTATCGGCGGCATCCTTAAAAGCGCCGACACCGGGAAGGATTAATTTATCTGCTTTACGAATTTCATCAGCATCACCGGTAACTACTATATCAGCGCCAAGAGATTTAAAGGAAGAACAAAGTGAAAATAAATTTCCTACTCCGTAATCAATAATCGCTATCATCAGAGGACTCCTTTGGTGGAAGGAATTTCATTTGCAAAACGCTCATCTATTTCTACTGCACGACGAAGTGTTCTTGCAACCGCCTTAAATGCGCCCTCGATTATATGATGCGAATTCTTTCCGTCTTTGCTTATTATATGAAGGGTTATATCTGCATTTCTTACAAAGCTTATAAAAAATTCTTCAATAAGTTCTGTATCAAAGGTTCCTACCTTTTCGGTGGGAATATCAAGCTTATAGGAAAGGTAGGGTCTGCCCGAAATATCAACTGCAGTTTCAATTAACGCTTCATCCATAGGAAGCAACATAAAACCGTAACGGGTAATGCCTTTCATATCGCCTAAAGCCTCTTTAAAAGCTTTACCGAGGCAAATACCCAAATCCTCAGCCAAATGATGATCGTCAACAAAGGTATCGCCCTTTGCTTTAACATTGAGGTCAAAACCTGAATGACGGGCAAAAAGGGTTAACATATGGGTTAAAAAACCACAGGGAATATTAAGTTCGCTTTCCCCTTTTCCGTCAAGATTTAAGGAAAGTTCTATTTGCGTTTCAGCGGTATCTCTTTTAATGTCAGCGCTTCTCATATCATTTCCTCCTTTATGTTTTTCACGTTTTCTATAAACGTTTCCATTTGATTTAAAGTGCCGATGGTAATACGGTTAAAGTTCTTTATTTTTTCGGTAGAAAAATGACGGATAAGTATTTTTCTTTCTTTAAGTTTTTTATAAAGTGTTTCGCCGTCTATCCAGTCACACTGTGCAAAAACAAAGTTTGCTTTTGAATCAGTAACGAAAAAGCCAAGTTTTTTAAGCTCGTTTATGGTATATTCTCTGTTTTCCATAATGCTTTTACATCTGTCAACATAATAGACATTATCATCGATTGCCGCTTTTCCCGCAACAAGAGTCAGTCGGTTGATATTATAAGGATTGGTAGAATATTTGATAAGTTCCAAATCCTTTATAATCTCGCTGTTACCGATAGCAAAACCAAGTCTTGCGCCTGCAAGACAACGTGATTTTGAAAAGGTCATACAAACGAGAAGATTATCGTATTTAGGCACAAGCGTTACTGCGCTTTCACCGCCGAAATCAACGTACGCTTCGTCTATAAGTACCACGTTATCTTTATTTGTCTTAAGAATCTCTTCAATTTCGCTAAGACTTAAGGTAAGACCTGTAGGAGCGTTAGGATTAGCGATTACTATAAATTTATTTTTATTAAGGTAATCCTTATAGTCGATACTAAAATCTTCCTTTAAGGGAATTTGTTCGGATTTTATTCCGTAAAGTTCTGAAAAGACCTTATAGAAACCGTAACTTATCTCGGGGAATACTGCTTCACCCTTATCACCCGAAAAAGCCATAAAGGAAAAATTAAGAATATCATCACTGCCGTTCGCTACGTAAACGTTTTCACTGCCTACCCCGTAAAGAGAAGCAATGGAATTTTTAAGGTCTTTAGCGGTAGGGTCGGAATAAAGCCTTAGATTCATAACCTCACCGCTGTTTACGGCGTTAATAACGCTTGGAGAAGGCGGAAAAGGCGATTCATTTGTATTAAGCTTTACATATTCTCCATCTCTCGGTTGTTCACCCGGAACGTATGCCTCAAGAGAAGAATAGCATTTTTTAAGAAATTTACTCATTATTATTCTCCGTACGAATAGTTGCGCTTTTGGCGTGAGCGGTAAGTCCTTCTTTTTCGGCAAAGAAAGCAACGTCGTCCGCTACCTTGCTGAGCGCATCCTTTGTATAGTAGGTATATTGTGTCTTTTTAACGAAATCGTCCACAGAAAGAGGACTGGAAAATTTAGCGGTTCCGCTTGTGGGAAGCGTATGGTTGGGGCCTGCAAAATAGTCCCCCAATGCCTCGGGACAGTATTTGCCCATAAAGATGCTTCCTGCATGGCGGATAGAATCAAGATAATCAAAGGGATTATCAACGCAAAGTTCAAGATGCTCGGGAGCAATTTCGTTTGCAATTTCAATTGCGGCGGTAAGGTCACCTGCAACTATAATTTTACCGTTATTATCAATAGAAGTTCTTGCAATTTCACTTCTCGGTAATAGCGGAATTTGTTTTTCAAGTTCCTCACTTACCTTTACGGCAAATTCTTCACTGTCGGTAACTAAAACTGCGCTTGCCATTTTATCATGTTCTGCCTGAGAAAGAAGGTCAGCCGCAACAAAGGCGGGATTACAGGTATTATCTGCAACCACCAAAATTTCGCTCGGACCCGCTATCATATCAATAGATACAAGACCGTAAACCTGTTTTTTCGCTTCGGCAACGAAAGCGTTACCCGGTCCTACGATTTTATCGACCTTCGGAATAGACTGTGTACCAAAAGCAAGTGCGGCAATAGCCTGAGCGCCGCCCACCTTAAATATTCTGTCAACACCTGCAACAACTGCGGCGGCAAGAATTACGGGATTAACTTTACCGTCTGCCATAGGCGGAGTGGTAATACACACCTCTTTTACACCTGCGATTTTAGCAGGAATACTGTCCATAAGAACGGTAGAAGGATAAGCGGCGGTACCGCCCGGTACGTAAAGACCTGCTCTGTCAACGGGAATAACCTTTTGACCGACAACCACACCGGAAGTATCGTTAATTATAAAACTGTTACGAACCTGACGGGAATGGAATGCGCGGATATTTTCTGCCGCCCTTTTCAGAATTTCAATAAAGCGGTCGTCAACAAGCGCCATAGCCTCTTGCTTTTCTTCTTCACTTACTTCAAGCACGTTAAGCTTTGCCTTATCGAATTTCTCGCAATACTTAAAAAGTGCTGCATCGCCGTTTTCTTTTACGTCTGCAATAATCTCACTGACTATTCCCGATACGTCGGTTGCGGCAGTACCTCTGTTAAATATTTCGTCTAAAGATACGTCACCGTATTTTAAAATCTTAATCATATTACTCACTCACTTGTTCGCCAAGACTGTGTCTTACAGCCTCGATAGTTTCTTTTTTAAACTGATATGAAGACTTATTTGCAATAAGTCTGGCGCTAATGGGAATTATTGTTTCGAAGGGAATCAAATCGTTTTCGATTAGTGTTTTTCCCGTTTCGACGATATCAACGATAACGTCGGAAAGTCCTAAAATCGGTGCAATTTCAATCGAACCGTTAAGATGTATTATATCAATATCTCTGCATTTTTCAGCATAATATTTAGCGGCTATATTAGAAAATTTCGTAGCAACCCTTAAAGTTCTGTCGGTATTATCTCTGAAATCCTTTTTGGCGGCTACTGCCATACGGCACTTACCTATTTTAAGGTCTAAAAGTTCATATACGTCGGGATTATATTCAAGAAGAATATCCTTTCCTGCAACGCCTATATCGGCGGCGCCCCTTTCAACGTAAATAGCAACGTCGGAAGGCTTTACCCAGAAATATCTTACTCCGACTTCCTCGTTTTCAAAGATAAGTTTTCGGTTATTTTCCTTTATAGAAGGACAAGGAAAACCTGCCTTTTCAAACATATCATATACTTTTTCACCAAGTCTTCCCTTTGGAAGAGCAACGTTAATCATTTTCACAAACGGTCACCAATTCCTTTCCGGAAAGCTTAACAACCCTTTTAAAGCGGATATTATCGGGAACGTTTTTGCAAACTCTGACCGTTTGTCCGTCGTCAGACAGTTTTTTAACTGCATCAAATACCGCATCAATCGAATCGTTTTCCAATAGAACGACGTCAACGTCAAATTCATTTTCGTGTTCCTTAAATCGTTCAAGAGCATCAAGATAAACTGCAAAACCGATAGCAGAACTCGTTCTGCCCATTTTTCGCATCAGCTTATCATACTGACCGCCTGAGCAAACACTTTCGGGAATACCGTTGATATAGCCCTTAAAAACTATACCGCTATAGTATTTCATTCCGTCAACTGAAGAAAAATCTATAACCGTTTTTTCTTCAAAACCACGGTTACTTATTACATTTAATATATTTTTGAATTCATCGTATGCTTTTTGACTTTCCTCGCCCTTTTCAAGATTGCCAAAAGCCTCAATTGCCTGATTAAAGGAAGAAAAGGAATTAGTAAAGGTATTAAGAACCTCAACGGTTTTATCGCTGTATCCGAAATCCTTACAAACTAAGGCAAGGTCATCCGAATTTTTAGCACAAATAAGGTTGATAATAGTTTCCTTTTTTCCGTCTTCAATACTCAAATCGTCAAGTATGCTTTTCAAAAGTCCGATATGAGAAACCGAAAGAACGTAATCGTCATCAATTATGTTAAGGCTGCGTATAGCAAGAAACAGTACCTCGCAAACGTCATAAAGACCTATATCACCTATACATTCAAGACCTGTCTGCATAATTTCTTTGTAATTATGTGAACTGCCCGAAACTCTGTAAACCTTTTCGTCATAATAAACCTTTTGTACCTGACCTTCAACGTCCTTACAATTATTAATAATAGAAAGGGTGACGTCAGGTTTGAGCGCAAGAAGCTTACCACGTGTGTCGGTAAAGGTAATTACACTGTCCGAAATAAGAAAATCCTTATTTTTAACGTATAGGTCATATTCTTCAAATTTGCTCATTTTATATCTGCTGTAACCGAAATCTCTGTAAAGAGAACGAAGTTTAAAAACAGATTCTTCATCATACTTAAGTAATGCATTATCAATAATCATTATAAGTATTTGCCTCCCGAGGAAAATTTTCACTTCACTAGTCTATCACTTCAGCGTGGTGAAGTCAAGAGTTTTCTTGCAAAAAAATATATTATTTTTAAAAAATTTATTAACCTGCAGGCAAAATCCCGCAGGTTAAAGTATTTTAGTTAGATTTTTTAATCTCATCTATATCATACGGCGTTGTCTGATATACGAAATAGTTAAGCCAGTTAGAATAAAGAAGATGAGCGTGAGAGCGCCATTTTACCTGCGGACTTTCTTTTGGATCATCACTCGGATAATAATTTTCGGGAACGTCGATTTTATCGCCTCTCTGCAAATCTCTTACGTACTCATCATTTAAGGTATTAGCGTCATATTCCGAATGACCGGTTATAAATACCTGCTTACCGTTTTCGGTAAGTATGGCGTAAATTCCCGCTTTTTCGGAAGATGCTACTATCTTTAATTCTTTTACCTTTTCTATATCTTCCCTTTTAATAGTTGTATGACGGGAATGAGGAACGAAAAATCTGTCGTCAAAACCTCTGAGCAGCATTGAGTTTTTATAATCTGCAGTATGTTCAAACACACCAAACAGTTTTGCGTCAAGCGGATATTTTTTAATTCCGTAATGATAGTAAAGACCTGCCTGAGCGCCCCAACAAATATGAAAGGTAGAATGAACGTGAGTTTTAGTCCATTCCATTATTTCGCAAAGTTCTTCCCAGTACTCAACCTCTTCAAACTCCATTTTTTCAACGGGTGCTCCGGTAATAATCATACCGTCGAAGGTTTTATCCTTAACGTCTTCAAAGGTTTTGTAAAAAGCAAGAAGATGTTCGCTTGAAGTATTTTTAGAATGATAGGTACTGGTATGAATAAGTTCAAGTTCCACCTGCAACGGAGTATTACCGAGAAGTCTGGATAACTGCGTTTCGGTAGCAATTTTATTAGGCATTAAATTCAGCAATAAAATTTTTAAAGGACGAATATCCTGAGTTACTGCACGCTGTTCAGACATTACGAAAATATTTTCGTTAAGCAAAGTCTTTACTGCGGGTAGGTCATTGGGTATTCTTATTGGCATATTTTGTCAACTCTCTCTTTTAAATATTGTCTAATGCGTTTTTAATATCATTAATAAGGTCTTCACTGCTTTCAAGTCCGCAAGAAAAACGAACTAAATCAGGAAGAACACCTGCTGCTATAAGCTCTTCATCATTCATCTGACGGTGTGTAGCGCTTGCAGGATGCAAACAACAGCTTCTGGCATCTGCTACGTGGGTTTCAATAGCGGCAATTTTAAGACCTGCCATAAACTTTTCAGCGGCAGCTCTTCCGCCCTTTACACCGAAGCTTACGACACCGCAGGTACCGTTTGGCATATATTTTTTAGTAAGTTCATAATCGGGAGCGCCTTCAAGTCCCGGATAAACAACCCAAGAAATTCTGTCGTCGCTCTGTAAATACTTAGCAACTGCAAGACCGTTATCGCAATGTCTTTGCATTCTTACGTGAAGACTTTCAAGACCGAGATTTACAAGATAAGCATTCTGAGGAGACTGAATGGAACCTAAATCTCTCATAAGCTGAGCGGTAGCCTTAGTAATGTAAGCGCCTTCAATACCGAAACGTTCGGTATAGGTAACACCGTGATAACTATCGTCGGGAGTGCAAAGACCGGGGAATTTATCGGGATATTTGGTCCAGTCGAATTTACCCGAATCAACGATACAACCGCCTACGCCGCTTCCGTGTCCATCCATATATTTAGTGGTTGAATGAGTAACTATATCAGCACCCCACTCAAAAGGACGGCAATTTACGGGAGTTGCAAAGGTGTTATCAATAATAAGAGGTACACCGTTTTTGTGTGCTGCACGAGCAAACTTTTCAATATCAAGAACCTTTAAAGCAGGATTTGCAATAGTTTCACCAAAAACAGCCTTGGTATTTGCTTTAAATTCCTTCTGCAAATCTTCCTCGCTTATATCGGGAGAAACGAAGGTAAACTCAATACCCATTCTTTTCATTGTAACGGCAAAAAGGTTATAGGTGCCGCCGTAAATGGCTGACGAAGAAATTACGTGGTCGCCACAGGAAGCGATATTGAACACACTGTAAAAACTAGCAGCCTGTCCCGAAGAGGTAAGCATTGCGGCTGTACCGCCTTCAAGTTCGCAAATCTTGGCAGCAACGGTATCGTTTGTAGGATTTTGCAAACGTGAATAAAAATATCCCGATGCTTCAAGGTCGAAGAGTTTACCCATTTCACTTGAAGATTCATATTTAAAAGTTGTACTCTGAATAATCGGAACCTGTCTTGGCTCACCGTTACCGGGACGATAACCACCCTGCACGCATTTAGTATCTATATTGTAATTACTCATTATATTTGCCTCCAAATAGTAAATAATAAAATATATCATTATAATTATACACCGATATTTTAATCCGTCAAGTAAAATAAAACAACTATTTACGTTAAAATATGTGATATTTCAACAAAAATTGCATATTTTGATATTTTTTTGTTGCAATACACAACAGGTTGTGGTATTATACCATTGAAGACCGAGTGCTGACGGGTATGTGAATTGACACAGTGCACGCGGTTATATGGTGTTATGCCGTCCGTCTGGGTAGTTAAGAGTTTCTTAGCTACTTATTTTTATGCTCAAAACTCTGTAGAATTTTTAACAATTATCTCTCATCGGAGGAATTAATATGAATAATGCTTGGTTAGGTTTTAAAGAAGGTAAATGGACGCAATCGGTTGACGTTCGTGATTTCATTCAGTTAAACTATCATCCTTACGAGGATGACGGTTCATTCCTTTGCGGCCCCACCGACCGTACAAATGATTTGATGGACAAGTTCAGAGCGCTTCAGAAAAAAGAACAGGAAAACGGCGGTGTACTCGATATTGACGTTGACACCGTATCTTCCCTTTGCTCCTATGCGCCCGGTTATCTTGATAAAGAAAACGAAATAATCGTAGGTTTTCAGACCGACGAGCCTTTAAAGCGCGGTGTTAATCCTTTCGGCGGAATCCGTATGGCGCGTACTTCTTGCGAAGCATACGGCTATAAGCTTTCCGATAATGTTGAAAATGCATTCAAATTCCGTACTACCCATAACGACGGTGTGTTCAGAGTTTATACAGATGAAATGAAGGCTGCGCGTCATTGCGCTCTTCTTACAGGTCTTCCCGATGCTTACGGCAGAGGTAGAATTATCGGCGACTACAGACGTATTGCTCTTTACGGCATTGATTTTCTTATTAACGAAAAGAAAAAGGACAAGGCAGAACTCGGCAAAAACTTTATGAGTGCCGATAACATCCGTCTTACTGAAGAGGTTGCACAGCAGATTAATTTCCTGAACCTTATGAAAGAAATGGCAAAAATGTACGGCTTTGATATTTCACAGCCTGCAAAAAATGCCAAAGAGGCTGTTCAATGGACATATTTCGGTTATCTTGCCGCTAACAAAGAACAAAACGGCGCTGCTATGTCATTTGGCAGAACCAGCACATTCTTTGATATTTATATTGAACGTGATCTTAAAAACGGTACCTTAACCGAAACCGAGGCTCAGGAAATTATTGATGACCTTGTAATTAAGCTTCGTATGGCAAGACATCTTCGCACCCCTGAATATAACGAACTTTTCGGCGGCGATCCTATGTGGATTACCGAAAGTATCGGCGGTATGGGTGAAGATAACCGTACTCTTGTTACAAAAACATCCTTCCGTATTCTTAACACACTCAGAAATCTCGGCCCTGCTCCTGAACCAAACCTCACGGTTTTGTGGAGTGAAAGACTCCCCGAAGCATTTAAAGCTTTCTGCGCCGAAATATCCATTGATACCGATTCAATTCAGTATGAAAACGACGATATTATGCGTCCTTCATATGGCGACGACTATGCTATCGCATGCTGTGTTTCGGCAATGATGGTCGGCAAACAGATGCAGTTCTTCGGTGCAAGAACCAATCTTGCAAAATTATTACTTCTTGCCATTAACGGCGGTACCGATAACGTATTCGGCACAAAAATCGGTCCCCAAATGGGCCCCATTAAAGGTGAAGTTTTAAATTATGACGAAGTAAACGAACGCTTCCATATTTATCTTGAATGGTTAGCCGCACTTTACGTTAATACTATGAACTGCATACACTATATGCACGATAAATACGCATACGAAAAGAGTCAGATGGCGCTTCACGATACTAACGTTGAACGTCTTATGGCATTTGGCGTCGCAGGACTTTCGGTTGCGGCAGATTCACTTTCTGCAATTAAATACGCTACCGTAAAACCCGTAAGAAACGAAGAAGGCATTATAGTTGACTTTATTACCGAAGGCGAATTCCCCAAATTCGGTAACGATGACGACAGAGTTGATATGATAGCGCACGACCTTCTTCACGACGTTTCCGAAGAACTTAAGAAGACTCCCACCTACAGAAATGCGGTTCATACCCTTTCTGCTCTTACCATTACTTCTAACGTTATGTACGGCAAAAAGACGGGCAGTACTCCTGACGGCAGAAAAGCGGGAGAACCTTTTGCTCCCGGCGCAAATCCAATGCACAACCGTGAAGAAAACGGAGCTATTGCTTCTCTTAACTCTGTTTCTAAGCTTTCCTACCTTGATGCAAGGGACGGTATTTCCAACACCTTCTCGATAGTTCCCGACGCACTGGGCAAAACAAAACAGGAACAGATAGATAATCTTGTTGCAATTATGGGCGGTTACTTCGGCAATTGCGCTCATCATCTTAACGTAAACGTTATGAACCGTGAACTTCTTATGAAGGCTTACGAGCATCCCGAAGATTATCCTAATCTTACCATTCGTGTTTCGGGATATGCCGTTAACTTCTGCAAACTCTCCCGTGAACAACAAAGAGAAGTTATTTCCCGTACATTCCACGAATCTTTCTGATATGAAAAATATTTGCAGAATCAGTTCTTTTCAAAGTCTTGGAACGGTTGACGGCCCAGGAGTTAGAGCCGTAGTATTTATGCAAGGCTGTCCGTTAAGATGCAACTGCTGTCATAATCCTGAAACGTGGGATTTTAACGGCGGTCAAGAAATTACCGCTCAAGAACTTTTTGACAAAATTATCCGTTGTAAAAGTTATTTCGGCAAAAACGGAGGGGTTACCTTTTCGGGTGGCGAACCTCTTATGCAATCTGATTTTCTGTTATATTTCATACCGCTCTTAAAAGTTGAAGGAATACACGTTGCTATTGATACCAGCGGATGCATTTTAAACGAAAGCGCTAAAAAAGTTTTAGAGCTGTGCGATTTAGTTCTGCTTGATTATAAATATACCAACGATTCCGACTACCTTAATTATACGGGTATGAATTTAAGTACGGTTGACCTTTTTCTGAATTATCTTGAGAATATAAAAAAGCCCACCTGGATTCGTCAGGTTCTGATTCCAGGCATAAATGATGACGAACAATCAGTAATAAAGCTTTTTGAACTCGAAAAAAAATATTCCTCTATTCAAAAAACCGAACTTTTGCCGTTTAGAAAATTATGCCTTGAAAAGTATAAAGAACTAAACGTCCCCTTCCCCTTTGCTCACATTCGCGAAGCAACAAGTGAAGACGTTGAAAGATGTAAAAAAATCGCCTCAATTAAATGAGGCGATTTTAAACTTATACTACTTTAATATTCAGTCGCAGATTATCTGCCATCATTGCTACAAACTCGGAATTTGTAGGCTTACCCCTCTGATTTTGTACCGTGTATCCAAAGTACGAATCAAGAATATCGGTATCTCCCCTATCCCAAGCAACTTCTATTGCGTGTCGTATTGCTCTTTCAACACGTGAAGGTGTTGTGGAAAAGGTTTTAGCAATGGTAGGATATAAAAGTTTAGTAACACTATTAATCATTTCGGAATCTTTAACAGACAAAATAATTGCTTCTCTTAAGTAATTATAACCTTTAATGTGAGCAGGAATACCGATTTTATGTATAATATCGGTTACCATTAATTCAAGTTCATCATTACTTACTGACTTTCCGCGTGATTTAGAAAATAATTCATTACGTTTAAAACCGGAAAGTTGATTAATCCTTTCTGCCAACAACCGTATATCAAACGGCTTTACAAAATAGTAGGTTGCACCCGAAGATATGGTTTCTCTTTCAAGTCTTGGGTTGTCAAAACCTGCCATTGCAAAGAATGTTGGCTTAAAGTCGAATTCGGTAAAAACTGTTTGCATAACGCTGATGATGTCGGCGCTTGGCATAAATACGTCTGCAAGAATGATATTTGGCCGAATATCTCTGATGGCATCAATTAACTTTCTGCCATCTTTCTCACAGGTGTAAACGTCCATGCCTCTGTCCCTCAGCGCCGCAACACAGCTTTTACCGAATTCAGTGTTGTCGTCTGCTATTATGATTTTACATTTGTTAGACATTTTATCTACTCCTTTTTTTAAATTTTGCAAAATCATTCTAGCATATTGTCGATAATATTTCAACTGTTTTTTTAGATTTTTCCAACATTTAGTGAATTTTTCTAATATTTTCTTTAGAATTTGCAACTTTCTCCAACAAAAAATGGTGACTTTGACAAATCAAAGTCACCATTTTTACACAATTTTTCAAAATTCGACACCGCAAGATTTTAAGAGTATTTCATAAAGTCTTAACTCATAATCATAAGACAGAGGATTTTTCTTTAAACCTTTGCACATATCTGCAAAAGAATACATCATTGTATCATATCTGTCAAAGCTATCAGTTTTACTTACCACACCGGGTGTGCCCCAATTTTCACTAACACATTCATTCTTTTTTGTGAACTGTAAACCTTTTGAAATATCACTGTACCATTCCAGCGGTTTAAGTTCAACAGTACCCTTTGAACCACAAACAACCAACTGACGTCTTTCAAATCCACCTATCTCTTCTGCGCAGGTTTTAGCGAAGGAAACACCGTTTTTATATTCAAATACTACCATACCGAAATCTTCGCCCGTAACACCGTCAATTTTAGTTGAGCGGCTCAGCGGTATAATATTTTCAGGCTCACCCTGTATCTGAAATATTAAATCAATAAGATGACACCCTAAAAAGAAGAGCATACCACCCTTGAAGGTTCCAAGCCAATTGCGTTTGTGTACGTTATGTTTACAGTTCATTTGCGCTTCTACACTGTATATTTCACCCAACTTACCGCTTTTGATATCTTCAATAAGTTCAATAACGTACGGATTATATCTATACATATAGCCAAGATGGAACACAAGTTGATTTTCTTTTACCGTATCAATTAACTTTTTAAATTCGGAATAATCAGTTCCGCCGGGCTTATCCATATGTATTTGCTTTCCATTACGAGCGGCTAAAAGAGCGTATTTGGTAAGATTAACCTCTTCTGTTTCAATGGTAACGGCAGTAATGGTTTTATCAGCCATAATTTCGTCAACCGTAAGTCTTTTATATCCTTCAAAACATTTTAGATTATGTGGAAATTTTTCTTCCTCACCCTCAGGCAAAGCGTATCCTACAACTTCAAAAACATCTTTTTGTTTTGCAATACATCTAAATATACTGGTAGCATGGTCATGACCTGCTCCGATTTGAGCTATTCTTATTTTATTCATTTAAAAGCCTCCAGTCAAACTGTACTATCGGGAAAGTTGGTTCACTTGCAAGTCGTTCATACACTTCTTTATATCCACTTGGTGAATGAGTTTCCTCTACCAAATCACCAAGCTTTAATCTGCCCGTACTGAATAAACGTTGCATTGCCATAACGTCATCAAATTCTGTCCACATTTTTGGGGAAGATTCACACTTAGGACGCGCCAAAGTATGTGCGCCTATAAGCGAAATTCCCGGAGCGTGTACCTTATGATAAAAATCAACGTTAAAATCAGAACTGCGGGTGCAACCAAGAAGAGCAACCCTTCCAAAAGGAGCCATACAGTCAAGAGCGCCGTTAAGACCTGCTCCAACTCCCGTTACTTCAAGACAAACGTTTGCGCCGCCGTTAGTAATCTCTTTTACCTTTTTGGCAAATTCTTTATCATAGGGATCGAAGGCGTAATCAGCCCCAACGCTGAGAGCAAGTTCTCTTTTTTCTTTTTTAGGGTCAACTGCAATAATAGGAGCAGCCCCTGCAACCTTTAACTGTTTTATACCTATAATACCAAGTACACCTACACCCATAACAAGCGCAGATTCACCAAGTTCCAATCCGCATTTTCTTATAGCAGCTAAAGGAAAGGTTGATATATGCCAAAGAGCAGCTTCTTCAAAAGGAATACTGTCATCATAAATCTTTCTGACGTTTGAAACGGGCATATTGCAGTACTGACTGTGTACCGACCATGAAAGCGCAACCCTATCGCCTGTTTTATAATTTTTAACGTTGCTTCCTACCTTTACGATAACACCCGAACTACTGTATCCCGGACGACGCGGAAAATAGGCTTTGTCCAAAATTTGCGCACCGCTAACGTTGATTTCACCAACAAGGTTTGCTCTTTCGGTACCACTGCTTATCGTTGATACCATAAGTTTAACCTGTACTTCGCCGGCATCGGGATCATTAATTTCTTCTTCAATCATTTCAGCTGTATAAGGAGCTGTAAATAATATCGTTTTTTTCTTCATTTTTTAAACCTTGCTTTCCAAAATTTAATATATTATCAGTTTACCACTTGACACAACGGTTAACAATACACTATACTACAAACAAAAGAGTAATATTCTCTAATAAAACTGAGGAATATATGTATGAATAGTATAAATTTCTTTAAAAACTTTACTTTTAATAAATACAATTTTTTTAAATATCGTTTTACCGACAATTTTGTATTTCCGGGTTGCACTACCCACTATATCGGTATTATGTTAAAAGGTCACGCACGCTTAAATACGCATTATTACAGCATTGACGTTAAAGAGGGCGACGTATTCTATATTCCCAAAAACCTATTGTATCAATCGCGCTGGTACGGTGATGAAAATAACGAAATTGAGTTTTTTTCATTAGGTTTTAAAATATTTCCCAAAGAAGAAAATATGGAATATATGCTTCAGAAATTATCTATAACCGAAGACGAATATAAATTACTGATGAAAATCACCGAAAACTTAAATGAAGATTGTATGAACATAGGGCTTCTTTACACGTTTATTGGGTCTGTTTCTAAAAATATGAAAATAAACAGCTCCGAAAAACAAGATGAAAATATAAGAAAAGCAATATCATTTATGCATCAAAACCCTAATGCAACGGTAAATGATATTGCTCATTACTGTAATATGAGTGAATCGGGAATATATGCAATGTTCAAAAGAGTTTTAAATAAAACTCCGGTTGAAATCAAGCACAAAATTCTTATTGATAAGGCTTGTGAACTTTTAGCCACAACCGATAAATCAATTGAAGAAATCAGCGATATACTCGGCTTTAGTTCAGCATCCTATTTTAGAAAAGTAATGAAATCGCAACTTGGAAAAACCCCAAGAGAAATACGAAAAAATTCCGATTTCTGATTATTTATAAATATAACTTTTTGTATTCTGTAGGAGTTAACCCCGTTTTTTGTTTAAAGAAACGGCACAAATGACCGCTGTCATAAAAAGACAGACGCTGCGCAATTTCATCTAAAGTCATATTATTTTCACAAAGCAAGATTTTTATATAAGATATGCGACGGGAATCCATATACTCTTTAGGTGATACACCCGAATATTCTTTAAACAGTTTTTCAAAATATCTTAGACTCACGTTATCCATATCTGCAAGATCACGCATATTAAGTTTAAACTCACAATCATTCTCTAAATAATTTATGGATTTTTCAATGATTTTAAAATCACTTTTTCTTTTATCGTTACTATAATCATTAGCAATAAAGGAAAAAATTTCATAAATAGTTGAATATATTTCAAGAGGGTTTTGATCAACTTTTGTAAATTTATCAAGAAGTTTTTCAAAAAGTATTTTATAGCCCGACGAATGATTATCACTTACAGTAACTACGTGATCGGAAAAATGAATAGTTTCACCACATTCCGCAGTAGATATAGCTCTTTTAATAGTATTTGAACGTTTAACCAACGATTCATTCAGAGTAAATTCAAAAAGAATTCTCTCATTCTCTCCCGTAGTGGCGGCAGGAAGCACGTCCCACGTATATAAACTGCCCTTAGGCATATACATCAGCGTTCCTTGAGAAACGTAACAAGGCTCATATCCCTCCTGATAACAAATTGCCGTACCGCTTTCAAAAAAACAAAATGCATCAGTATCGCGTGGAGTTGCGCACATATCAATACTTGTTTTAGTAATTGAACGTTGCTTGGTCACAAAAATATCGGACACCGTAAAGTATTTATTTTTAAGTTCAAAAAAATCCATCTTCATTAATATCCCACCTTTTTTTAATAATAACACAGTTATACAAATTGTTCAATATATTGTTCGCGATTTTACAATTATATTACCAAAAATTATATTGAAAATCACCTGTCCTTTTTTTAAAATCTAATCAGAATATAAAAAGGAGAGTTATTATGAATAAAGTATATACAGTCGCTATTCTTGGTTGTGGAAACAGAGGAAGCGTTTATGCCAAATTAATGAATGAGCAACCCGACCGCTTTAAAGTAGTTGCCCTTTGCGATACAAAACCGATACAAGCAGAAAATCTTGCAAAATTTATCAATTTAGATTCTAACAATCTTTTTTTCAATACCGAAGAATTTTTAGCAGAAAAAAGAGCCGACGTATTGGTAATAGCAACCTATGACAAAGACCACGTTAAACAGTGTCTTCGCGCTATGGAGCTTGGATACGATATATTACTTGAAAAGCCAATATCCGATTCAGCCGACGAGGTTCGTTCTCTATTAGATATGCAGAAAAAAACCAACTGCAAGGTTGCGGTTTGCCACGTTTTAAGATACGCCCCTGCATTTGTTCTGCTTGACGATATCATAAAATCCGGAGTTCTTGGAAAACTTATCGCCATTGATCACACCGAACGTGTAGCGTATTGGCATTTTGTTCAGGCATATCTCAGATTGCACGTAATTCAGCAAGGAAACCTCCACCCCACCATACTTGCTAAATGTTGCCACGACCTTGACCTTATTCAGCACTATGCAGGCGCTAAATGTAAAAACGTTTCTTCTATCGGTGAACGCGGTTGCTTTACTAAAGAAAACGCTCCCGAAGGCGCGACTGAATTTTGTCTTGACTGTAAACACGTGGAAACCTGTCCTTACAGCGCTAAAAAAGTTTACGTTGATAAATGGATAAAATCAGGAAAACCTGAATTTGTATGGCCGTACAACAAAGTTTCTCAAAAATTTCCTACAACTGAAGAGAATTTATACGAAGGAATTCGCACAACTGCTTTTGGTAAGTGTCCTTATCTTCTTGAAATAGACGATCCTCACACAGTTGACCATCAGTTTGTTCAAATGTTGTTCGAAAACGGAGTTGTGGCAAACCTGAAAATGATTTTCTCGGCAAAACACGGCAGATTAGTTACTCTCTATGGTGAATTGGCAGATGCAATTCTTGACGAAAATCAAGGCACTATAGAAGTTGTTCCCCATGGAAAAGAAAAAACCGTATATAAAATCAGTGACTTAATTTCTGCTGCTCAAGGTCACGGCGGTGGCGACGGCGGAATAGTTAATGAACTTTACGGCATTCTTACGGGCGAATGCACAGAATACACAACCCTTGAAGAATCGCTTGAAAGTCATCTAATAGGTATTGCAGCTGAAGAATCACGTCTTAACGGAAATAAAACCATACCAGTACATTAAATAGCAAAAGGGGCTGTAAAAAAACAGATTTTCCTTTTGACGGTGAGTTGATTGATAGCCAAAACCTTGGCTCCCTCTGACGAGGGAGCTGTCACCGAAGGTGACTGAGGGAGAGAAAAGCCTTTAATTCAC
>SVPZ01000044.1 GCA_015065605.1 Oscillospiraceae bacterium
GTGAATTAAAGGCTTTTCTCTCCCTCAGTCACCTTCGGTGACAGCTCCCTCGTCAGAGGGAGCCAAGGTTTTGGCTATCAATCAACTCACCGTCAAAAGGAAAATCTGTTTTTTTACAGCCCCTTTTTTGTTAATTTTTTATACTGTGGTGAGGCGCGGGACTGCTCATATCAAGGGGAAGGAAGGTATAGCCGTTTTCAAGTCCGTAACGGATAACCTGAGGAAGCGCCTGACGGTGCACCGTCTTTGTGTCGTGCATTAAAACGTTATAATATCCGTTTCCGAGATGGCTTGTAATATTATAAACGATTTTTGCAGGGTCGCTTGTAGAGGTATCCATAGAGTCAATGTTCCAGTCGAAATAAACGTAACCCTTTGCATAGCACTGTGCCGCAATTTCTGTCATAACGCCCTTTTTGTAGTTGGCGCTGACTCTGTTTGAAGAACCGCCGGGAAAACGTATAAGGGTTGAAGGAGCGCCGGTATATTTCGTTATAATGGAGTTAATACTGTCAAGGTCGGCAAAATAGGAATCAACGCTTTTGTATATTTCCCATTTGTGCGAATAGGTGTGTGCGGCAACGGTGTGACCTTCCTTATGTATTCTTTCAATATAGGGAAGACTGCCTGTGTGCTGAGCGGTAACGAAGAAGGTAGCCTTTACGTTATAGGTTTTTAAAATATCAAGCACGTAAGGGGTGTTGGGAGAAGGGCCGTCGTCAAAGGTCAAGTAAATTACCTTTTGACCGGGATTTTTTTCGCTTCTCTTTGGAGTTACAACGATATATCTGACGGCGGTGGTTTTGTTTCCGCCTTTATCGGTTACCGTATATGTGATTTCGTAACTGCCCTTTTTTGAGATGTCAGGCATACCGCTGTTTTCGATAAGGTTGGTTATATCACCGTCACGGTCGTCCTTTGCGGTAGCGCCGGGGTCGGTGTATTTTTCACCGGGATTTAAAAGCATAAATTTTTCACCCTTTAGGGTAATAACGGGAGGATTTTCATCTTCGATAAATTTAACGGGTATCTTGGTTTCACTTTTATTTCCCTTTTTATCGGTGGCGTAAAGTATTATGTGGTCTAAGTTATTAACCCTTTCTACCGATGAGGTGCAGTCCCCGTCAAAAAGGTCAATGGCAGTATAGGTCAACGTGATATCGCTTGTGGGATAGCCCTTATAAGCGGTAACCTCGCCATCCACCGTTACAACGGGGCCGGTAAGGTCGGCAACGTTTACGGTACGACTAACCTTTTTGGTGGTTCTCTTTCTTGTTACGCTATAGGTAAGACTGTAACTGCCGATTTTTTCGGTATCAACCTTTCCGTCGGTGATAATGGGAGAAAATTCCTTTTTTCCGAAATATGCCTTGACACCGGGGTCAACGTATTCTTCTCCATATGCGACCGTAATTTCTTTTTCCCCCACAAGCTCAATTTTTAACTTAGGAGTTAAAAGCAATACGGCGCCGAGTATTAAAATTGCCGAAAGTATCAATACTAAAGGAAGCAAACTTCTGACTTTTTTTCTTTTCATTTTTTGAGCCTCTTTTATATGTAGTGTAATATATTATATAACATAATTTTTCTTTTTCAAGGGGAAAAAGAAAATTGTATTAATTTGTCAAAATCAGTAGAAAATAACGGATGAATTTCGTCGGAAATTACTTGGAGTATCTCCGACAGTGCTTTTAAATGCTCGGCAAAAATGGTAAACGCTGGTATATCCGCATGCTTCGCTTATGTCAAGAATACTCATATCGGTTGAGGAAAGCAAATCCTTAGCCCTTTTTATACGAAGATTCTGAAGGTATTTGTGAGGCGCGATTCCGTATATCTCTTTGAAAAGACGTCTGAAATATACTTCACTTATTCTGCAACAGTCGGCAAGGACGGCATTGTTTAAATCGGCGTCGCCGAAATGCTCGTCAATATATTTTACCGCAGGAAGAACGGCTACGTTTCGGGATTTTTCAATATCGCCTGCAACTTCGCTTAAAATATCGTAAAAAACTGCAAGACAGTGTACCGTGTTTGCCTTTTCGGGAAAGGAAAAGTTTTTCATAAGCTTTTTGAAGGCGTTTATGCAGTATTCCGAGTTGTTGATTTTGGCAGATACTATACCGCAATCGGATATATCGGTTGAACAGTTAAAATTTATAAGTGGAAACTGTCCGCTCTCCTGACAGGTGATGGTGTATGATTTGCCCTGAGGCAGAAAAACCACGTGTTCGGGGTCTGAAATATAGTCTTTGCCGTCGAAGTGATAGGTTATTTTGCCCGAAAGACAAAAAGAAATCGCATAGGCAAAACGGTTTTTTATGTTTCGTCCCAGTCCTTTTACGTTATCAATAATAGCAACGCTGTCTATTTCGCTTACCTTTATTTTTTCAAAAATATTCATAAAATCACCTTATTTTACATTATATCTTATACCTTTCCATAGTTCAACAAAAAAGTATCAAAAATGTTAAATATATGTCTTCTTGCAAAACAAATAAAGATATGGTATTATATTTAGGAATAAAAGGTGATAAAAATGTTGTTTAAAAAGAAAACTGAAGAAAGTATCTATTCTCTTATTCTCGTAGGGCTCGGAAATCCGGGAACAGAGTACGAGCATACCCGCCATAATGCAGGCTTCGACGTGGTTGACGCTTTTTGCGAAAAGCATGGAATTACCCTTAATAAAAATAAATTTAAGGGGATTTTCGGAGAAGGCAATATAAAAGGGGAGAGGGTGCTGGTTTTAAAACCGCAGACCTATATGAACCATTCGGGCGAATCGGTAAGCGCGGTTATGAAGTTTTATAAAATCCCCGTCACCTCGCTTCTTGTAGTGTCCGACGACGTATCTTTAGTCCCCGGTAAAATGCGTATAAGGAAAAACGGAAGCGCAGGCGGTCAAAAGGGTCTTAAAAGCATTATCGAACATCTCGGAACAGAGGACTTTGCCCGTCTTAAAATGGGGGTAGGCGACCGCCCCGACAGACAAAGCGATATTGCCAACTGGGTGCTTGGCAGAATGAATGAAGAGGATAAAAAACTTTTTGATACAGCACGCGACAATGCGGTAAAAGCAATAGAAACATTTTTAAGGGACGGTGCAGACGCGGCGATGAACCGCTATAATCACTAATGAATAAACAGTTTGGTTTTTTAAAAGACGTAATAAAGAACGACTCTGATTTTCTTTCCCTTCTATCCGACGTAAATTCGGATAAGCTTCCCGCCGTTTGCACGGGACTCGTAGGAATTTATAAGGCGGTAAATATTGCGGTGCTGAGCGAGGAAGTAAAAAAACCTATAACGGTAATCACTTCGGGCGAAGCAGAAGCCTACGCGCTTTATAACGACCTTATATCTCTTGGCGTTAACGCGCTTTATTATCCCTTGCGTGATTTAAGCCTTGCGGGTATTTACGGAGAATCGCGAGAGTACGAGCATAAAAGAATACACACCCTGTCTGCTGTAGTGGGCGGGGATTTTAGCGTGCTCGTTATGTCGGTGGACGCCGCTACCGAGCCTTCAATTCCCAAAGAAAAACTAATAAACGGCACCTTTAAAATATCGGTGGGCAAAAGCTTCGACCTTTCCGATTTAACCGAAAGACTTATTGATGCAGGCTACGTTCGAAGCGAAATGGTAGAAGGAATGGGACAGTTCGCTTTACGAGGCGGAATTCTGGATATTTTTACCACCGAAGCCGTAAACCCCGTAAGAATAGAATTCTGGGGGGATGAGGTTGACAGTATCTCCTTTTTTGATGCTGAAACTCAGCGCCGTACCGATTCTTTGGACAGCATTGACGTTACTCCTGCCTGCGAGGTAGTTATAAGAAACGAAAATCTTAAAGAAATAATTGAAAAAGAGTTAAAACGTAAAATCAGCGACCAAAGAAAAGCAAGACTCAATAAGGATTTAGAGGAAATAAACGCGGGTGTGTTTTCTTCCTTCGACCGATATATACCCTTTATATTCGAGGGTGAATCAACGCCCCTTAAATACCTTTCGGATACACTTTTTGTACTTACCGAAAGTTTTGCCGTAAACGAACATCTCAAAAATTTAAGATTACAGCTTAACGAAGATATAAAACGTCTGGTTGAGGACGGCTTTGTCGGTAAAGAAGCCGATAGGCTGATGCTCAGCGAAACGCAGTTTTATTCCTATATGGAAAAAGCCGTTATTATGGATAATTTCGGGCGCAACCGTTATGAACTCTCTCCCGTAAGCCTTGTGAATTTTTCCGTAAAACGTTCTTCACAGTGGAACGGTGATATCGACGTATTGCTTGACGATTTAAAATTTATAAAGAGCGCAAACGGTAAAGCCGTGGTGATCGTAGGCAATGAAAAATCGGGTAATATTCTTGCTCAGGATTTAAGGGATAAGGGTATTAACGCTTCCTTTTGCGATGAAATAAAAAAACTCACCTCTGACGTTACCGTAACGACGGGTGTTCTGTCGGGCGGTTTTGAACTTGAAAACAGCCGCTTTATGCTTATTGCCGCCAAGGGCCTTGTTTCTTCCGCTAAAAAGCCTGTGCGCCGACCTAAAGACAGCAGGGCGGTGGGTAGTCTTGACGAACTCAAATACGGCGACCTTGTGGTGCATACCGCCCACGGTATAGGTGTGTTCTCAGGAATTCAGAATATTACCAATTCCGGTATTACTAAAGATTATATAAAAATAAAATACGCAGGTCAGGACGTGCTTTACGTACCCGTAACACAGCTTGATTTGGTGTCCCGTTATATCGGCGCCGACGTTCAGGCTGTAAAACTAAATAAACTCGGTTCTGCAGAATGGCACAAAACGAGGGCAAGGGTTAGAAGGGCTGTAAAGGATATGGCAAAGGAACTTACCGCCCTTTACGCTAAACGTATGGCGGCAAAGGGATACGCTTTTTCACCCGATACCGACCTGCAGAATAATTTTGAGCGAAGATTTCCATACGAAGAAACCGAGGACCAGCTTAAAAGCGCAGAAGAAATCAAAAAGGATATGGAACGCGCCGTTCCGATGGACAGACTTCTTTGCGGTGACGTTGGATTTGGTAAAACGGAGGTCGCTTTGCGCGCCGCCTTTAAATGTATATGCGACGGTAAGCAGTGCGCCCTTCTGGTGCCCACCACCATTCTTGCTTGGCAGCATTATAATACCGCTAAAAAAAGAATAGGCGAACTTCCCGTAACGGTAAAACTTCTTTCCCGTTTTGTTCCTCCAAAACAACAGGAAAAAATAGTAAGCGACTTAAATAAGGGCAGGGTGGATATGATAATCGGTACCCACCGACTTATTTCAAAGGACGTTAAATTCAAGGATTTGGGTCTTGTTATAATCGACGAGGAACAGCGCTTCGGTGTTGCTCAAAAGGAAAAACTTAAAGAACTTTACCCGAGCGTTGACGTGCTGACCCTTTCGGCTACTCCCATTCCCCGTACGCTTAATATGGCAATGACGGGACTTCGGGATATGTCAAGTATCGAGGAGGCGCCGGGAGAAAGACATCCCGTTCAGACCTACGTGCTGGAGCAAAATAATTCAATGCTTTACGACGCTATCCGTAAGGAACTTCGCCGCGGCGGTCAGGTTTATTATCTGCATAACAGGGTGGAATCTATCGAAAAGGTTGCCGCCCGTATCAAAACGGCGGTGCCCGATGCAAGAATAGAGGTGGCTCACGGAAAAATGAGCGAAGAAACCCTTTCTAAAGTATGGCAAAGGCTTATTGAAAACGAAATAGACGTGCTTGTCTGCACTACCATAATCGAAACGGGAGTGGACGTGCCTAACGTTAATACCCTTATTATCGAGGATGCCGACAGAATGGGACTTTCTCAGCTTCATCAACTTCGGGGCAGAGTCGGACGCTCAAACAGAAGAGCCTTTGCGTATTTCTGCTTTAAAACAGGCAAGGTGCTGAATCAGGACGCGGTTAAACGTCTTGAGGCTATAAGAGAATTTACCGAATTCGGTTCGGGCTTTAAAATAGCGATGCGCGACCTTGAAATAAGGGGTGCGGGCAGTATTCTCGGCGGCGCTCAACACGGAAATATGGAAGCGGTAGGCTACGATATGTATTTAAAACTTCTTGGTGAAGCTATGGTGGATAATACCGAGGAAGAACAGACAAAAACCGACGCCGTTTGCACTATTGACCTTAACGTACCCGCCCATATTCCCGAAAAATATATTGAAAGTCTTTCCGCAAGACTGGGTATTTATAAGCGTATAGCCGATATAGTTGACGAAAACGACGTGAGCGACGTAATTGATGAGCTTGTTGATCGCTTCGGCGAACCGCCTAAATCGGTTATGGGACTTATTGATATTGCCTTGCTTCGAAACAAGGCTATGGCGGCGGATATTTACGAAATTGTAAAAGACGGAAACGACGTTGCTCTTCATCTGACTCAGTTTAATCAGGAAACTTTCTTAAAGCTTGGTTCTGTGTTTGGCGACAGAATGAAAATGAATAACTGCGACGTTGTAACCTTTATAATCCGTCCCCAAAAAGCGCAAAATATTTCTTCTTTGATAACCGAAATTGTAAAAGCGCTTTAAATTTACAAAAAGTTATAGACATTTTGCGGATTTTATATTATAATACTTTTATTGTAAATATATTAGGAGGAAGAAAAAAATGAAAACTTTAAAATCATTGCTTTCTATAATGTTAGTATTATTGCTTATGTTCTCTTTTACGGGCTGCCTTCATAAGCAAAATGAAATTGCCGTAGAGATTGCCGATTCCAAATTCTCTGCCGCTATCTATTCTTATGCGCTTATGACCGCTGACGGCGAAGCTCGTACAAAGGTTGACGAACAGCTTAAAGAAGCAGGTACCGATACCACCGTTACCGAGGTTGACTATTACGCTCAGAAAATCGAAGATACCGATTACGTTACTTGGGTAGAAAACCGCGCAATTGATATTCTTGCTGAATTTGCTGCTTACGAAAAACTCTTTAAAGAGGCAGGCCTTTCCATTAACGGAGAAGAACTTTCAAATATCGATTATACCGCGCAGTATTACTATAATTACTACGGCGCCGCTTATGCCGCAAACGGCGTAGGCTACGATACCTACAGATACGCTCTTATCTATTCCACCTACGGTGATATGTATTTTGAGCATCTTTACGGTAAAGAGGGCGAAAAGGCTGTTCCTGCCGAGGATATCAAAAAATCCTTCAATGATTCCTATCGCGTTGCCCTTATTTTACAAAAAGACGTTACCGATACGGATGAAACCAAACTTGCCGAAGCAAAAGCAGGTATGGAGCATTATAAAGAGCATCTCTTAAAGGGTGAAAGCATTGTTGAGGTTTATAACGAATTCAACGGTCTTACCGAAGAGGCTGCCGCTGCTACAGGTAACACTCCCGCTAAGGAAGAAAAAGAGGTTGTAAGCGTTATTTCCGATCCCGACGTTGACGCTAACTACGGCGTTGATTTCTGGAAGGATATAAAGGATATTGCCGCTAAAGACGTAAAGATTATTGAAGCAGAAGAAAACGGAAGCAAATATATCCGTCTTATCTATATAGTTGATACCGAAAAGGATACCACCTATCTTGACGAAATGGATTTAAGCCTTCGTTGGAATCTTAAACAGGATGAATATACAAAGTATATCACCGATTATGCAAAGGCTTTATCTGTTAAGAAACATAAATACGCAATGAGCGAATTTAAGGTTAAGAAAATCCAGAGCGGATATTAATAAAAGCAAGACCGAAGGAAGAGGCACACTCCGTAATGGAGTGTGCCTCAGTTATATTCGCCTTGTGGCGAGTCATATATATTAGCTTTGAGAAAGGTCTTGTTTTTTTATGTGATATTATTTATAATGTAATAAAATAACAATAAAAGAGGTGCGATATGAAAAGAATTTTATGCTTTTTGTTTGCGACTGTGCTATTAATTTCTTTTTGTGGTTGCGGTGAAAAGGAACAACCCCAAAAACCCAATACAAACGTTCAGGTTGATTCTGAGGAGGAATTTTTCCTTGACGTGCCAAGTGAACTTCGCGGCACTAAGGTTCAGATAGCAGGTTGGGGAAGTGATACCGATTTTGATAAAGCCAATATCTATGCTAATTTTACAAGCCTTACGGGAATTGAACTTGAAAGAGTTTTCGTAAATCAGGCGGAATATATCGTTAAACTTTCTTCTCTTATTGCCGCCGATCAGGCGCCCGACGTTATAACCGAAAACGGCGACTTCCCACGCACCCTTAAAATTCTTCAGCCAATTACCAAGGAAAAGACGGGTATTGACGTAAACGATCCCTTCTGGGATAAAAAAATGACCGATTTATATACCATTGACGGCAAGGTTTATATTGTAAGCGGCGCCCGTTCCAGCGGTAGTAAAGCGGGCGGTAACGTTTACTTCAATAAAACCACTCTCTCTGAAAACGGCATAAAAACTCCCAATCAGTACGTTGAAGAAAATAACTGGAATCTTGAAACTCTTGAAAAGCTTCTTACCGAAATGAAATCCGCTTGCGGATACAGTCGCGCCCCCGCTTCAATAGACGTCGATATCTGGACGCTTATGTTTGGCGCAAAACAGCTTGAGTGGGACTCCGTTAAAGGCGAATTCAAGTCTACGGTAGCTTCTCCCGAAATGAAACTTGCTCTCGGAAAACTGTTGACTTTACAGGATAGAGGACTTGTAAAAATTATTGCAGGTCACGACGACAGTATAGCAAACGGCACTTCGGGCTTTCAGATTTGCGGGTCCTACGGCCTTAAAAAGAGTCCCGGTTGGTTCTATACCATGGATGCCGATGATTTAGGCTTTGAGGTTTTGCCTAAGGTTAATAAAGACGATGCAGACTATCCCTATACCATAGGTCTTCACGGCTACGGAATTGTTCAGGGCGCAAGAAATCCCCTTGGGGCAGGCTACTATTTAAGATATTATCTTAATGAAGACCACGTAAATGAAGATAACGTTTATAAAAACGAGGAAGCCAAGGCGCTTTTCCTGAAATTAAAACAGAACGCAAATTATTCTGCCGCTACCTTCTACCGTGGTGTAAGAATGATTCTTGAACCCGAAAGTTCAAACGGCACTATGCTCAGTGTGGTTATTAACAGCACCTCTGCTCAGATGAGCGTAAATCTGATTGCGGCAGAAAATCAGGTTAATTATGCTGTGGAAGAAGCCAATAAACTGATTAGAGACGTAATAGCTGAAAATTAAAATAAAATTTATTTCCATTCTTTGGTATAAGTGTTTATTAACCGACCACTTGATTTGTGCATTATGCATAAAAACAAGTGGTCTTTTTTATCAAAAACTAAAGATATTGTATTTTCCTATTGCAAAATTTTAAAAAAGGAGTATAATTATTGTAGCAAAAAATTTATAAAGGAGAAAAATTGCTATGACAGAAAGAATTATTACTATTTTGCTCGCACTCGCTATGGTTCTTTCTATGTTTGCTCTTGCAGGCTGTGGTAAAGACGGCGACGGTGGCAAAAAGCCCAGTGGCAATACCGGTAACGCTAGCAATGAAGAAGATTTCTTCCTTGATATGCCCAGCGAACTTCGCGGCACTACCGTACAGTTTGCTACTTGGATTGACCACACCAAGACCGATACAGCTATCTGTCTTGCAGGTTTCGAAGAGACTACCGGTATAAAGGCAGAACTCGTTCAGGTTAACCAGTCCGACTACGTTGTTAAGATGACTTCTCTTATCGCTTCCGACCAGTCTCCTGACGTAGTTGTTGAAAACGGTGACTTCCCCAAGACACTTAACCTTCTTCAGCCTCTTGACAAAGAAGTTAACTGTGTTGACGTAACCGATCCTTTCTGGAATCAGAACACTGTTAAGAGATTTACCGTTGGTGATTGTTCTTACCTCGTAAACGGTGTAAAATCTTCTTGGGATATGGTAGGCGGTATGACCTACTTCAACAAAACCATCCTTGAAGAAAACGGTATCACCACTCCTAACGAGCTCAAAGAACAGGATAACTGGAACCTAGATTCTATGTGGACCCTTATGGAACAGATTAAGGGCGCTTGTGGCTTCAGCCGTCCCGGTACCTCCATCGTTGTTGACATTTGGCTCAATATGCATGGCGGCGGTCAGATGGCTTGGGATGTTGAAACCGACACCTTCAAGACCACCATTAAGGATGAAAACACCAAGAAGGCTATCGATTATCTTATGAAAGCTCAGGATGCAGGCCTTGCAAGAGGTATCGATAACCATGATGACGATATAGCTAAGGGTAATATCGCACTTCAGATCTGCGGTGCTTACGGCCTTAGAAAGAGCCCCGGTTGGTTCTACACCATGGACGTTGATGATTTAGGCTTCGAAGTTCTTCCCAAAGTTAACAAGGATGATGCTGACTATCCTTACACCTCTTCTACCCGTGCTTACGGTGTATGTAAGGGCGCAGGCAACCCCAAGGGTGCAGGTTACTTCTTACGTTACTTCCTCAATGAAGAACACTATGATGTAAATCAGATCTTCAAGAACGAAGAAGCTAAGAATATGTACTACCATCTCCGCGAGAAACAGGAACTTAACAAGATTAGTATGACCATGGGTATCGGCCGTGTAACCGATCCCACCTATACTTCTCTTACTATGGTTAACGAACTTCTTAAGGGTACTTCCGCTCAGGTTGCTGTTAACCTTGAAAAATCTTACAATAAGTGCGAATCTGCTGTAGCTGCTGCTAACAAACTCGTTTCTGACGTTATCGCAGAGCAGTAATAAATTTTAAAAGTAATGACGGGAAATGCGCTTCGTATTTCCCGTCATATTTTTTCTCTTGAATTATCAAAAAATTAAGAGTATAATAAAGAAAAAAGAAAAGGAGATGTCCTTATGACAAAAAGAATTATAACCCTTTTGCTCTGCGTTGCTATGCTTTTGTCTGTTGCCTGTCTTGCAGGTTGCGGCGATGAAAAAGGCGGCAATAACGGCGCAAACAACGGAATTTCCGCTGCCGATGAAGAAGAGTTCTTCCTTGACGTTCCAAGTGAACTTCGCGGTAGTACCGTACAGTTCGCAACCTGGATCGATCATACCAAAACGGATACTGCCATCTGTCTTGCAGGATTTGAAGAGGCAACCGGTATTAAGGCTGAACTTGTTCAGGTTAACGAGTCCGATTACATTCAGAAGGTAACCGCTCTTATTGCGGCTGACCAGTCTCCCGACGTTGTCGTTGAAAACGGTTCTTTCCCCAAGACTCTTAACCTTCTTATGCCTTTAGAGGTTGAAACAACCGGTCTTGACGTAAAGGATCCTTTCTGGAATCAGGGTACAGTTGAAAGATTTACCATTGGTGACTACAGTTATCTCGTAAACGGTGTAAATTCCTCTTGGGATATGGCAGGCGCAATGACCTACTTCAATAAGACTATACTTGAAGAAAACGGTATTACTTCTCCCGCTGAACTTGTGGAACAGAACAACTGGAACGTTGACTCTATGTGGACCCTTATGGAACAGATTAAGGGCGCTTGCGGATTTTCTCGTCCCGGCACCTCCATCACCTTCGAGGATTGGGTTAATATGTATGGCGGCGCTCAGATTCGTTGGGATCCAAAAACCGATAAATTTGTAAACTCTCTTAAGGAAGAAAACACTAAAAAGGCTATCGACTATATGATGCGCGCTCAGGACGCAGGTCTTGCTAGAATTATTGCTAACCACGATGACGATATTTCGAAAGGTAATATCGCACTTCAGATTTGCGGCGCTTACGGCCTCAGAAAGAGCCCCGGTTGGTTCTATACTATGGACGTTGATGATTTAGGCTTTGCTCCTCTGCCCAAGGTTAATAAGGATGATGCCGATTATCCTTATAACTCCTCTATCCGTGCATACGGCCTTTGCAAAGGTTGTAAGAATCCTAAGGGTGGCGCATACTTCTTGCGTTACTTCCTTAACGAAGACCATTATGATGTTAATCAGATTTTCAAAAACGAAGAAGCTAAGAAGATGTATATGGAACTTCGTGAAAAACAAAATTATGATAAAATTTTCTTAACGTGGGGTGTTGTACGTGTAAGCGAACCCACAGGTGACTCTCTTACCATGGTTAATCCTCTTATCAAGGGTACCTCTGCTCAGGTAAGCGTTAACCTCGAAAAAGCATTTAATTCCTGCGAATCTTACGTAGCAGCAGCTAATAAGATTATCGAAGACGTTATCGCAGAACAGTAATTTGTAAAACTTTATAAATCCTCAAAAGTCTTTTGGCTTTTGGGGATTTATTTTATGGGTAATCCTTTTTATAAAATTTGGCTTTGCGCACGTAATAGTTGCAAAAAATGCATTGATGTGGTACAATAACCTATGCAAAAAGCAATTCTTGCAAAATACATATTATGTAAAGGAGCATTTACAATGATTAAAAAGATTATAACCCTTTTGCTCTGCGTTGCTATGCTTTTGTCTGTTGCCTGTCTTGCAGGTTGCGACGATGAAAAAGGCGGTAATAACGGCGCAAATAATGGCGGAACTTCTGCCACCAATGAAGACGACTTCTTCCTAGACGTTCCAAGTGAACTTCGCGGTACTACCGTACAGTTTGCAACCTGGATCGACCATTCTGCTACCGATACCGCTATCTGTCTTCAGGGCTTTGAAGAGGATACAGGTATGGATATTGAACTTGTTCAGGTTAACGAGTCCGATTACATTCAGAAGGTAACCGCTCTTATTGCGGCTGACCAGTCTCCCGATGCTGTTGTTGAAAACGGCGACTTCCCCAAGACCCTTAACATTCTTATGCCTTTAGAGGTTGAAACAACCGGTCTTGACGTAAAGGATCCTTTCTGGAATCAGGGTATTGTTGAAAGATTTACCATTGGCGACTACAGTTATCTCGTAAACGGCGCAAATTCTTCTTGGGATATTGTTGGCGCTATGACCTACTACAATAAGACCATCCTTGAAGAAAACGGTATTACTTCGCCCGCTGAACTTATGGAGCAGAACAACTGGAACGTTGACTCTATGTGGACCCTTATGGAACAGATTAAGGGCGCTTGCGGATTTTCTCGTCCCGGTACCTCTATTACCTTTGAAGATTGGCTCGCCGCTTATGGCGGCGCTCAGATTCGTTGGGATACAAAAACCGACAAGTTCGTATCTTCCATTAAGGAAGAAAATACCAAAAAGGCTATCGACTATATGATGCGCGCTCAGGACGCAGGTCTTGCTAAAATTATTCCTAACCACGATGACGATATTGCAAAAGGTAATATCGCGCTTCAGATTTGCGGTGCTTACGGTCTTAGAAAGAGCCCCGGTTGGTTCTACACTATGGATATTGATGATTTAGGCTTTGCTCCTCTTCCCAAGATTAACAAGGATGATGCGGATTACCCCTATACCGCGCATATCCGTGCATACGGTCTTTGCAAAGGTTCTAAGAATCCTAAGGGTGGCGCATTCTTCCTACGTTACTTCCTCAACGAAGATCACTATGATATAAATCAGATCTTCAAGAACGAAGAAGCTAAGAAGATGTATATGGAACTTCGCCAAAAACAAGATCCCGAAAGAATTTCCGTGACTATAGGTGTTGTTAATGTTACCGACCCCTCGGGCAGCTCGGTTTCTATGGTAAAGGATCTTATTAACGGTACTTCTGCTCAGGTTAGCGTTAACCTTGAAAAAGCATATAACACTTGCGTGGCTTATGTAGAAGCTGCCAACAAAATTGTTGAAGACGTTGTTGCAGAACAGTAATTAACGAAAATGGTTATCCCCGAAAGTCATGTTGACCTTCGGGGATTTTCTTGAAATATTGATGAAGATTTCTTTAAATAAATAATTAATTATAAATATCAAATAACAAAATGTAGTGCATTTTTGGATTTTAAAATTCTATATTTAGTTGACGAAGTGAATTTGTTTAAGAAATTTTAATTTTTTTTAAAAAAACTGTTGCATTTTTTATTGCTTTGTGTTATAGTATTGATGTAGTTAGTAGATTTATCTCTTTTGGAGGTTATGATAATGAAGAAAGAATATACTCGTCCGGAACTTAATATAGTATCACTTGTGGTAGAAGACGTAACCAACGATTTAAGTTTAGGCAAAGACGATAACCGTTTGTCTATTGGTGGAGATTTAAGCGATCTCTTTGGTTCTAATGAATAGTTACACCTATTCTTCGTTAACAAAGAAGTTTTTTACCAAGCTGCTTACAGACCTTTGATATTCCAGAGGAGTCATGTTGGTGGCTTGTTTAAATTTTCTGGAGAAATAGTGAATGGTTGAGAATTGCAGTGTGTCCGAAATTTCGGTTACACTGTATTTTTTTTCGCGCAGCATTTTCTTTGCTTCGCTTATTCTCTTGGAATTATAGTATTCCATGGCGCCGTATCCGAGATTTTCTCTGAAAAGCTTCTTGAGAGCCGTTTTGCCCATTGAAAATTTTAAACACAGGTCTTCGAATTTTAAAGGTTCGGTCAGATGATTATCAATATAATCGCAAATTTCTCTTAACTGCAACTGTTCGCTGGAATAGGGGAGGACTTTATTCTGCTGTGACTGACCTCTTATAATTCCGATAAATAGTAATTCCATTAAATTTTTGATGCTTTGGGCAGAACCGAAGGGCGCAGTCTTTTTGCTATGGAGTTTTTTTAGATATACGTCGTTTAATGGGTCGCTAAAGGCGTTTTTTCCTTCGTCTAATATTTCGGATAGTATTACCTTTTGGCTATTGTTGCACTGTATAATTTTTCCTGCCGCCGAAAAGAGCTTTTCACATTCGCATGAAAAAGAAAACACTATTGCATTTGCAGTGCCTCCGGAACAGGCTATGGCATGAAATTCAAGAGGGCGGTGCAAAAAGAAATCGCCCTGACGCATAACGTACTTTTCTGTTCCTGCAGTTACAGTTACTTCACCTGCATCAACGTAAACAGCTTCCCAGAAGTCGTGAATTTCACCCGGAAAGTCAAAGTCTATAGCGTATTCAAAATAGTGTATGGTATATATTTTATCTATTGTAAGTTCGCTGTTTATGATTGTTCCTTTGTAGTTCATAACGTTGCTCCTGATACTTATTTTACATATTATAACACATAAATGAAAAAAATGCGACCAAAAATGCAAATATTTTTAAAAAAATTATGATATAATACAAATATCTGAGAAAAACCAACCCAAAAAGATAAATGGAGGAATTATTATGGGATATCGTGCAGAAGACGTTGCAAAATTGTTTGCTCTTGACGGTGAGCCGATGATTGCCGTTCCTTTTGGATGCGGACATATCAACGACACCTTCTTTGTGGAAACCTCACGCGCAAGAAAGTATATTTTACAAAAGGTAAATAACGGCATCTTCAAAGATATTGACGGTCTTATGAATAATATTATTCTCGTTACTTCTCATTTGCGTCAGCATATTGCAGAAGCAGGCGGTGACCCTATCAGAGAATGTCTTACGGTAGTAGATACTAAAGACGGTCAGCACTTCGTTCGTGTTGACGACGGCTTCTGGCGTTGCTACATATATATAGATAATGCTATCACTATGCAGACTGCAGAAACCCCAGAACTTTTCCGCGCCGCAGGTAAAGCTTTTGGTATGTTCCAAAGACAACTTTCTAATTTCCCTGCAGAAAAGCTTGTAGAAGTTATTCCAAACTTCCACAACACCCCTAACCGTTTCAACAACTTTATGAAGGCTTACGAGGCCGATGCTTTTGACCTTGCTAAAACAGCCCGCGAAGAAATTCTCTTCGTTCGCGAACATAAAGAACTTTGCTCACTTCTTACCGATAAGCTAGAAAGCGGTGTGCTTCCATTAAGAGTTACCCATAACGATACCAAGATTAATAACGTTATGCTTAACCGCGCAAACGGTGAGCCTCTTGCCGTAATTGACCTTGATACCGTAATGCCCGGTCTTTCGGCTTACGACTTTGGCGACAGTATCAGAAGCGGTGCAACCTACGCTGCCGAAGACGAACCCGATATTGCCAAGGTTAAATTCGAAACCTCTTTATTTAAAATGTATGCCGAAGGCTTCCTCGGTGAGTGTAAAGATGCCTTCTCTGAGGAAGAGGTTCTTTCCCTCTATACCGGCTCGGTACTTATGACCTTTGAATGCGGTATGCGTTTCCTTACCGACTATCTCGAGGGCAGTACCTACTTTAAAACGGCATATCCCGAGCATAATCTTGTTCGTTGCCGCACTCAGTTTGAACTTGTTAAGCAGATGTTAGAAAAGGAAGAAGAACTTAAAGAAATCCTGTTATCCTTTTGCTAATATATATATAATGTATAGTAAAGTGGTGTCCCGAAAGGGGCACCACTACTATATATAGTGGGGCTGAAAAAAGTTTAAAAATTTTTCAAAAAAAGTGTTGACAAGTGGGAGTAAATGTAGTATAACAATATGGCTGCTTGAAAAAAGGGCAGTAAAAAAAGCCACGAAAAAAATTTAAAAAAAGATAAAAAAGTTCTTGACATTAAGTTTTGATTGTGGTAATATATATAAGCTGTCCACCGACGAGGTGAGCAGAACGGACCTTGAAAATTAAACAACGACAAACAAAAAAGGACCCGACGATTCTTATTGAAATTAAGTAATCAAGGACAAAACAACAATACGCCAGTATTGTTATGAATGAGCGACAAGCTTTAAAAAAGATTATAACACATTAAGTGTTTAATACAATTTTTTAGAGAGTTTGATCCTGGCTCAGGACGAACGCTGGCGGCGTGCCTAACACATGCAAGTCGAACGAAGTTACTTTTTTAGATCCCTTCGGGGTGACGAAATTTTAACTTAGTGGCGGACGGGTGAGTAACGCGTGAGTAACCTGCCCTTCAGAGGGGGACAACAGTTGGAAACGACTGCTAATACCGCATAACGTATTTTGGAGGCATCTTCGAGATACCAAAGGAGCAATCCGCTGAAGGATGGACTCGCGTCCGATTAGATAGTTGGTGGGGTAACGGCCTACCAAGTCGACGATCGGTAGCCGGACTGAGAGGTTGATCGGCCACATTGGGACTGAGACACGGCCCAGACTCCTACGGGAGGCAGCAGTG
>SVPZ01000004.1 GCA_015065605.1 Oscillospiraceae bacterium
GTTTTTCAGATAAATTTGTACGCTTTCTTGTTTTGAAAACTTGTAAGACACAAAGTATTACTGCGTTTTCGCAACTTCAAAATCGAAACAAATTTATTCTTACAAAACTGCTTGCACCTAAAAAAGAAAAATTTTTAGTGGAATAAAAGGCGAAAAGCCGTGGTAATGCTGACGCATACCACGGCTTTTTAACACATTAGAACGCAAAAATTTGCTTTTTTAGGCATTTTATCCCTAAGAACAACTCCCGTTTCGGAGGTCTTTTGTTATTATTGTTCCATTTTAAAATAATTAACACTGTTATAGTAGCAGATGTTCTTTATAACTTCTCCTACAAAATCTTTATCGTTTGTCATTTCGCCGTTTTCCATAAGAGTACCAAGATAATTACACAGTATTCTTCTAAAATAGTGATGCCTTGGATAAGAAAGAAGGGAACGGCTGTCGGTAAGCATACCAACGAACGTTGCTATATGACCTGTAGCGGTCAAGTCTTCAAGGTGTTTTTCCATTCCTACCTTATTGTCAAGGAACCACCAGGCAGGTCCATACTGCATTTTACCTTTTGCTTCATCGCTTTGGAAACTGCCGATAAGGGTCATAATTTCAGCGTTCATCTTTGGGTTAAGATTAAATACGATAGTGGGGGGAAGAGCATTTTCACTGTTAAGTTTGTCAAAAAGACGTGACATATTTTTAATACTGTTAGTATCGCTTATGCTGTCAAAACCTGTATCAAGTCCAAGGGATGCTAACATATTAGCATTATTGTTTCTCATAGCGCCAACGTGAAGCTCGGTTCTGATATCGTGTTTTGCATAGAGTTTCATAAGGAAGTATGTAAGATAACCCTTGAATACGTCTGCCTCTTCAGCGGTGATTTTTTCGCCGTTATACGCCTTTTTATAAACGGAGTCGGCATCGCTTCTGTCATAAACGGGAAGCACACATTCTACGGCGATATCGCTTGCTGTGGTGCCCACCTCTTTGAAAGCTTCCAATCTCTTTTCAATGGCAATTTCTAGGTTTTCGATATTGTCAGCAACGTTGGTCTGCGCTTCGAGTAAACCAATATAGGTTTTATAAGCTGCAGCATCAATATTCATTATTTTATCAGCTCTGAAAGCAGGAATAACGCTGAAAGGATAGTTTTTGGCTTTTATGGCTTTAAAGGTTTCCATATCGTCGAACACTTCGTTAGTGGTGAAAATGTGGCGAACGTTAGAACCTATTATAAGAGAAGAAGGGGTTACGTTATTCTTTTTTATATATTCGTTACATTCATCCCATATAGCTTCAGCATTGTTAGCGTTTATTTCTTTTTCACAACCGAAAAATTCCTTTAATTCCACCTGTGACCAATGATAAAGCGGGTTTCCGAAAGCGGTGCCCAAAACAGTACAATAGGTTATGAATTTTTCTTTGTTAGTAGCGTCGCCTGTAATGAATCTTTCGTTTACGCCGTAATTTCTCATAAGACGCCATTTGTAGTGGTCACCTGCGAGCCAAATTTCAAATATATCACTAAAGGGTTTGTCCTCTAAAATTTGTTTTTCAGGCAAATGACAGTGATAGTCGAAAATCGGCATATCTTTGGCATAATTGTTATAAAGTTTTTCGGCAGTTTTGTTTTTTAACAAAAAATTGTTTTTTAAATAGCTCATGGGTTTCCTCCTTAAAGTGTTACACCGTCTTTGAAGATAGCGATATCAAAGTAACCGTTCAATTCGCCTTTAGTGAGCTGTCCGTTTGCCGTTTTTATACAAAGGTCAAATAGTTCATCGGTCAAATTTAATTTATCTGCATTTTCTAAAATACTTCCTGCATTGAAATCAATCCAATGAGATTTCTTTTCAAATAGTGGTGTATTAGTTGAAATTTTTATGGTTGGAACTATACTGCAAAAGGGCGTGCCACGACCTGTGGTAAACAATATTATATGCGCACCCGATGCCGCAAGAGCGGTACATGCTACTTGGTCGTTACCCGGTCCGTTTACTAAATAAAGTCCACTGTCATTTGCAGTTTCTCCAAAATTTAATGCGCCTTTTAAAGTGACTTTTCCTGCTTTTTGAACGCATCCGAGAGATTTTTCTTCAAGGGTAGAAATACCGCCTGCAATATTGCCCGGCGAAGGATTTTCGCCTATGCTTTCACCGTGGTCAATAAAATATTGACGGAATGCATTTATCATATCAGCGCATTTATTAAAGGTGTTTTTACTATCGGCACGGGAAAGCAAGATTGGTTCTGCACCGAAAACTTCAGGCATTTCGCTCATAAGTATTTGTGATTTATAACTGTAGAATTTATCGGCAACAAGACCTACAAGAGGATTGGCGGTAATTCCGCTATAGCCATCACTTCCGCCGCATTTAACTCCGATTTTAAGTTTACTTATGGGCAGAGGAACACGTTTATCATTTTTTGTTACGTTTTTTATAGCGGTGATAAGAGTTGTTCCTTCTTCAATTTCATCATTACATTCCTGAAGGCTTAAGAATTTAATTCTATCGGTATCAATATCACCGAGCATTTCTTTCATAAGTTCAATACGATTGTTTTCGCAACCAAGACTTAATACTAAAACGCCACCTGCATTTGGATGTTTAATAAGTCCACATAAAAATTTTTGTGTGGTAACTAAATCTCCGCCGAGCTGCGAACAACCGTAAGGGTGCGTAATTGCTTTGACACCGTTTATATCTGCTAAAAGCTTGGCGGTATCGTTAATGCATCCGACAGTCGGTATAATAAATATATCGTTTCTGATACCGACGTCACCGTTTTTACGCTGATAACCCATAAACGTTCCGTAATTTAAATCAATTTCAGGCTCAACGTAGGGTATATATTCCCAATTATCAGTTCCCTTAAGATTGGATTTTAAATTATCGGGACATACTTTTTCGCCTTTTTTTATATTGCATTTTGCATGTCCTATGGGAAATCCGTATTTGATAATATTTTCACCTTTATTTATATTATAAATGGCATACTTTTGTCCGTCAAGTCCTATTTCTACGTTATCTGAAGAATGGATTTGCATTAATTAATGCCTCCTCTAAATCGGAAAGGTCTTCGCCCCAAAGGGCAGTGTTTGAAAGTATTTCTCTGAGTGTTGCATTTTTTATTGCTTCAATAATTTCGGGAGAATCGTTAGGTGTGCCGATTTTATAAAATTCAATGAGTTTTGAAAAACCGAAAATAAGATTAGTGGGATATTTGCCAAAGCGCTCTTTATAAACCTTGATAGAGGGGAGAACTCTGACTACGAATTTACTTACTGAATTAAGAGCAATTGACATCAGATAGTGCTTGATATAAGGATTGGAAAAACGTACCAAAACACTTTCGGCATAACTTTTAAGTTCATCTTCGGGAAGGTCGAGCGTAGGAATTATTTCTTCGAAAAGACATTTGGAAAGAAAACTCTTTATTTCATCGTTTTCCATACAGTCGCCAATTGTTTCAAGTTCCGAAAGAAGTGCATAGGGAACAATCGACGTATGTGAACCGTTAAGAATTCGCACCTTCCTTGTACGGTATCTTTCAAGAGCGTCTTTTGTAACTATAACGTTAAGACCAGCTTTGCTAAATGGCATTTCTTTTTCTAAATCATAATCGGTTTCAATTACAAACAGATGGAAATACTCAGAAGTATTAAGCATTTCGTCGTTATAGGGAAGGTCTATTTTTTCATCCTTGGGATAACCTGTGTTTATTCTGTCAACAAGGGTGTTACAAAAAACGTTTTCTTTTTCGATAAACGTCTTGAAATTGTCACCTAAATTCCAAAGGTCAGCGTATTGCAACACGGTTTTCTTGAGTTTATCTCCGTTTCTGTCTATAAGCTCACAGGGGAGAAGGATAAAACCGTTAAGATTGTTTTTAAAACGTTCATACATTAAAACCGTAAGTTTGGCAGGAAAACTTTTTGGTAAAGTGCCGTCGAATTTATCGGTTTCATCAAAAGCAATACCTGCTTCGGTAGTGTTAGAAACGATAAAACGCAAGTCTTGATTTTTGGCAAGATTAATATATGCGTTGTAATCTTTGTAAGGGTTAATGCAAGAATCAATTACATCGATAAGAGTAGTTTCGGTGCCTTCACTACCTCTTATAATATGAGTATAAAGACCGTTCTGAGCATTTAGTTTTTCGCAAAGTCCGTTTGCTATAGGTTGAACTACAACTACGTTTGAATTAAATTCGCCGCTGTCGTTCATCTTTTTTATCATCCAGTCGATAAAGCCTCTTAAAAAACCACCTTCGCCGAACTGTAATACCTTAATCGGTCGGCTTGTTTTTTTGTATTCGGTAATATTAGACATATTATTCAACCTCTTTTTTAAACGCAAAATATTTTTCTTTAACACTATTGAACGCAAGTTTCGGTTCTCTGTAACCGCTTAATATTCCTTTATTATTAAGTGTACCGATTCTGTTAATATCCTTATTGGATACTGAATCACAAAACTGACTTACGTAGGAACCTATAATATAGGGACAGTCGTGGAAGGTCTGAAGGGTTATTTCGAGAAGCTTTGCCTGGTATTCTTCGGTCCACTTTACGTCGTCAAAGGTGTGGTAGCCGTAAGCAGCGGCGGCGCCGAATCCGCTCATTACAACGGGCTTCTTTTCAAATCCAAGTTCTCTGCGGCGAACGTCGAATTTATCGGGAAATTCCTTCCAAGCTTCTCTTGCTCCGTAATCCCAACCAAAAGACTGGCTTATTGATATTACGTCGCAGAATTCATAGCAGATATCATTCTCTGGTTTATCGCTCGTAAAGGTGACGAGTCTGTTGCCACCGTTTTCTTTGAAATATGTATAATAAAGTTTAGACATAATGTAAGCATTATTTGTATTTGTACGGATTTCGCTATGCATACCCCAAAAAATGATAGAGGGATGGTTATAGTAATACTTAACCATTTCTTTGTGCATTTCTAAACCACGTTTTAATACCGTCTTGCTACCCAAAATGGTTTCAGAAAATCCACTGCTGCAGATTGGGATTTCACTCCAGAAAAGAATTCCACGAGCATCTAACATATCGAGGAATATTCGTGAATTGGGATAGTGGGTGCCTCGAATTGCATTACAATCCATTTCTTCAATTATGTCAAGGTCACGGTCCATAATCTGCGTAGGAACCGACATACCAAATTCAGGGTGGTCTTCGTGACGGTTAACACCCCTTAGTTCAATATTCTTACCGTTAAGATAAAGTTTGCAATTTTTTACTTCTATGGTTCTAAAACCTATTTTATCGATTAAATCATCATTTTCGGTATTAAATGCAACTGTGTAAAGATACGGATTTTTGGTATCCCATAATTTAATATTATTTAAGGTTATTTTGTCGGTAACGATTGTTTTTATCGAGCCTTTACGAAGGGCGACAGTTTCGCTGTATATTTTTTCCCCGTTAAGAGATATGCTAAATTCAGTATCTTTCTTCTTGTCGGCGCCGTAAAAATCTACTGTAAAAAAGATTTCGGCTGATTTTCTGTCTTTTGACAAGGTGTAATCGAATTTTGCGTAAGTGATTGCAGTTCCGTTGAGTTTTTCTACAGAAACACTTCTGGTTATACCGCCAAAGTGCAACCAGTCAACGTCTTTTTGAGGAATAGAATCTTCATTAAACGAATTATCGACTTTTAATACTAATTTATGTACTCCTGCTTTAAGGTCAGGTACGATAAAGTCGAACTGACAAAAACCGCCGTAGTGATATCCTAAATATTCTCCGTCAAGCCAAACCTTGCATTCGGTCATTACACCTTCAAAAACAAGACGGGCATTTCCTTCAAAATAAAAATCTTTTTCGTACCAACAAACGCCTTCATATTTAATTAAATCTAAGTCGTTGTTCCAAACAGAAGGAACGATAACGGTTTTTGAAGATACAAAACCGTCTTTGAAGTTTTTTTCTTCACCTACGTTATCACTGTCAACTACGAATTTCCAGGCGCCATCCAAAGAGGTTACCTGTCTTTTTATATGTTCATCAAATAGTCTATTCATAATAGTTACTCCTGAATTTCCTTATCCTCTTTTTTATACTTTTGGTAAAGTTCTTTAACTGCAAAATAAGCCATTTTTGGATTTCTGTGTCTATCAATAATACCTTTATTGTTAAATGATTTATATTTTGCGTTTACCATATCAGAACGAGAATCACAGAATTGCCAGATAAACGTTCCAATCATATAAGGACATCTGCGAAAAACGTCTATTGCTTTAGAAAGGAGATTTGCCTGATATTCTTCGGTCCAATGAGTATTTTTGAAGGTATGATGACCGTAGGCAGCAGCACAACCAAATTCGCTCATAATAACCGGCTTATTTTCACAACCTGATTCTATACGCTTTTTATTAAATTCTTCGGGGAAATCTTCCCATTTGTCATAGTGATAGTTATACCAACCGTAATATGCATTAATTCCGATAACGTCGCAGAACTCAAAACAGGTGTCTGCCATATATTTATGAGTGGCATACGTAACCAGTCGGTTGTTGGCGTGTTCCTTTAAGAAATTATAATAAAGTTTTGACATTTCGTAGGCTTCGGCGCTTTCAACGTTGATTTCGTTGTGCATTCCCCAGAATATAATTGATGGATGATTATAGTAATATCTAACCATTTCTTTGTGCATATCAAGACCGCGTTCGACTACACGTTTATCGCCTAAAGTTGGCGTAGAGAAGCCGCATCCCCAAATCGGGATTTCGCTCCAGAACATAATTCCGCGTTCGTCGAGCATATCAAGAAATATTTTTGCGTTAGTATAGTGTGAACCTCGAATGGCATTACAGCCCAAGTCTTCAATAATATCTAAATCACGAACCATTGATTTTGCGGGAACACACATACCAAGACTTGCGTTATCTTCGTGACGGTTTACTCCTCTGAAATCAACTCTTCTACCGTTAAGAAAAACGGCGCAGTCTTTAATTTCAACACTTCTGAAGCCTACTCTGTCGTGCAAATCGTCACCGTCGGTTTCGAAAACAATATTATAAAGATTAGGATTTTCAACGTCCCAAAGTTTAATATCATCAATTCTGATTTTATCACTGACTACCGTATGGTAAGCGCCTTTTCTGAGGGATATTGTTTCGCTATATATAACCTGGTCATTAAGCTTAACCCTAAAAGTATTATCTTTTTTCTTGTCGGCGCCGTATAACTCTGCGGTAAAGAAAACGTCTGCGGATTTTCTGTCTTTTGAAAGATTGTAGTCGAATTTGCCGTATAAAACAGTAAGACCTGTCAATTTTTCTACCGATATACTTCTTGTAATACCACCGTAATGGTACCAATCCACTACCTTCTGCGGTATGGAAATTTCGTCAAATGAGTTATCAACCTTTAATACCAGTTTATGTATGCCCGCTTTTATATCGGGTACTATAAATTCAAATTGACAGAAACCGCCGTAATGGTTACCTAAATATTCACCGTCAAGCCATACGTCGCACTCGGTCATTACTGCTTCAAACATAAATCTTGCGGTACCTTCGAAATAAAATTCTTTTTCATACCAACATACACCCTCATATGAAGCCATACCTAAATAAGTATTCCATACCGAAGGAACGATAACCGTTTTTACGTCACCAAGACCGCATTGGTAATTATTTGCTTCTCCTATATTTTCAGGATCGGCGATAAATTTCCAAGAGCCGTCCAGATAGGTAACTTTTCTTTTAGTGTGTTCGTCAAAAAGTCTTCTCATATAAATTCCCCATTCTATTGTGTATGAATCTATTATATCTTATATATAACTTAAATACAATATCATATCGTACAAATAATTGACATATCGTTCAAATAATTACAATAATGTCACACATATTGACAATTGATCGAAAATCTTGTATTATTTAAATAGTACAAGATGGAGAGTGGTGACAAGATGATTTGGAAATTTGAAACGGTTGGCAGTATATCCGGACAAATAGTTTCAACACTGCGTAATAAGATTCTTTGCGGTGAATACAAAATCGGTGAGCAGTTTCCAACTGTCAGAAGTTTGGCTTCCGATTTTGCGGTAAATCCTAATATAATTCAAAAATCGTTATCTGTACTTGAGCAGGAAGGATTGCTTATCTGCAAAACAACTGTCGGAAGATTTGTTACTGATGATAAAACGATTTTGGAAAAGGCAAGGGAAGAATATAAAAAATCTTTTATTGAGGCGGTGCTGAATAAATCTGCACAGTTAGGTATTGATAAAAATACACTTATTAAATATATCAATGAAAGCGAGGTTTTAAAATGAGTGTTCCTGTAATTGAGTGCAAGAATTTATGTAAAAGCTACAAGAAAAATTTTCCTGTTCTTGATTCGTTTGATTTTAGCCTTGAAGGTGGAAAAATAATGGGGCTCTTGGGTCCTAACGGTTGCGGAAAATCTACATTTCTGAAGCTGATTTCAGGTTTGCTTATTGCTGATAGCGGAACTATAGAAATTTGCGGTATTAACAGAAGTGAAGAAACCAATAAATTAATATCTTATTTGCCCGAAAGACCGTATTTTAACAGTAAGATGACGGTTGAGGAAATGATACGGTTTTTTAAAACGTTCTATGATGATTTTGATGAACTTACAGCTTATAAAATGCTCAGCGATATGTCCATTGATTCTAAAGCCCAACTTAAAACTTTGTCAAAGGGCACTAAGGAAAAGGTTCAGCTTATTCTCGTTATGTCCAGAAGGGCAAAACTGTTTTTACTTGACGAACCTATCGGCGGAGTTGATCCTGCGGCGAGAGATTATATTTTGCGCACTATTATAGGTAATTACAGTGAGGATGCATCTGTTATTATTACCACTCATCTTATTGCCGATATTGAACCGATTATTGATAATTTTGCGTTTATGAAAAACGGAAAAATATTTATGTCTGGTGTTGCAGACGAAGTCAGAGAAAATACCGGTAAGAGCCTTGATGTACTTTTCAGGGAGGTATTCAAATGATGAAAAAGTGTTTTAAATATGATTTTAGCTACGTTATCAAAACGTGGTGGCTTGCAGCAGTAAGTCTTGTTTTAATTTCTTTCGGCGCTGGTTGGGGATTTAGAAATATTACTCTTTATTCCGCTGCTCCCAACAGGCATTTTATACTTGAATACGGACTTATAGTTGTTTATATTATAGCAGCAGGGGCGCTCGGCATTTTAACTCAGGTGCTATTATCTATAAGGCTATACACGAATTTTTATAGCGATGAAGGCTATTTGACATTTACGTTGCCTGTGAAAAGATCGACGCTGTTAAAGTCCAAGGTTTTATGCGGATTTGTTTTCGAATTGTTGACGGCCTTAACTATTATTACTTCAATAGTTATAATTCTTGCTATGGTACCGTCAGAACATAAAGAATATTTTAATTTATTGCAAGAAACGATTTGTGAATTTATTCAGTGGTTCATACTTGATATTCCAAATAGCGAAAAAATATGGTTTATACTTTATTTGTTTGAGATGTTCTTAATTGGAATTCTGGCACTTTTAGGAATATGTACAACACTTTATATGTTAATAACGTTAGGCGCAACTTTAGTTAAAAAATTTAAAATAGGCGCTATTATAGGCTTTATAGTAGGCGCTGACTATGTATTTTCAATTATATCGGTTGCCGCCGGAATTTCTTTTACGCTATGGATAGATGCTGCTTCCTATCTCTTCGAAGATAAGATGAACGTCACTACGGTTTTTTGGATTGTTTTATTTATGTTTTTTGCGTTGATTGTGATTTTATCAACGGTTATAACCTTGTTTGTTAATATAACACAGGGTCTTATTGACCGAAAACTTAATCTGCAATAGGGGGTATTAATATGAAAAAATCTTTGTGTTTTTTATTGACTTTTATATTTTTAATATTCCTTATTACTCCTGTATTTTGCTTTGCCGATATGCCCGTTTGGGTTATTTCTGAAGAAGAAAAAACAATTACCGACGGACAAAATGTTTACTTCCTATATGAAATGCCTCCCGAAATTGAATTTATTCCGGAAAACGAAATAAGTTTATATAAAGTTACAGACAATTCTGATGATGATTTATACAGATATGAATACGTTGCTAAAATTAACGATGACGTTGTTTATATGCATAATTCAGGTGAGGTATTTGTTACAGAAGAGGGAAAATTACAGTTCAAATCATTTCTAAGTGGAGAATATTCCCGTTATCTGTATCACGTAGAACATACTAGCGTAGTGGATTTTAGTGAAGAAAATTTTGAGAAATTTATGGTTGAGGAAAATAAGACTGAAATTGATGTAACTACGCTATGGAACGACGATATTTATTATATAAGAGCATACGATAAAACGGAATGTTTTGCGCATAAATGCGGTGCGGTTTATAAGTTAGATGACGGCTATTATTACGTTTATTATGATGGTTTGGACAATTCGTATTTTGATGCATACGGCGATTTTTCTTATAGAAGGGGTATTGTTACTGCTTATCATTTGACGGGTGAAAACGAAAAATTTGTAATAGAAGCAGAAAAAAATAACGTGCATCGTTTTGAGGAATATATATATCCCGAGGAAGAGAATTTTATCGGTGACGATGATAAAACAAAAGCGCTAATAACTTTTATTATAATTCCTGTGATTTTTGGATTTATAATACCGGTTATCCCGTTGATATTCAGTATTAAATTTGCTAATTCTAAAAAAGCGGTAAATTCTAAACGTTGGTATTGGCTTACAATACTTTCGTTACTATGGATTATCGTTACTTTAACGATAGTTTTGTTATTTGCATTATAATTTTAAGTGAACCGACAGTTTACTGTCGGTTCTTTAATTGACTTTTTGGTCTATAAATTGTATAATGATAGAAAAGATAAAAAGGGGATAAATGAATGGCTTGTAGGCTTATTTTTGTCCGTCACGGACAAAGTCTTGGGAATAAAGTTCGGTCATTTTTAGGCCATACCAATCTGGATTTATCGGAACTTGGTTATATGCAGGCTGAAATTACCGGAAAGTATCTTAGTAAACGAAATATTGATGCAATTTATTCAAGTGATTTAATCAGAGCGTATCATACGTCTTTACCGCTTGCTAAACTAAAAAATATAGTTCCCGAAAAGCGTGAAAATTTAAGAGAAATTTTTGCTGGAGAATGGGAAAATCAGCTTTTTGACGATCTTGTTGAAAAAAGGAAAGAAACCTATGGAATATGGAAAGAAAATATAGGTTTTGCGGTTCCCGACGGCGGAGAAAGCGTGTGGGATTTACGTAACAGAATTATTAAAGAAATCACTTTAATCGCTGAGGAAAACGACGGTAAAACGGTTGCTGTATTTACTCATGCAACACCTATCAGAACATTCTTTTCCTTCGTCAGAGAAATGAAAAGGGAAGAGATAAAAAATATTCCGTGGGCATCAAATGCTTCAGTTAGTGAAGCGATTTATGAAAACGGAAAATTTACCGAAGTGTCATATAGTGTTGATGATTTTTTGGGTGAAGTGAGCAGCACCTTCCCAAAGAACGTATAATTGACAAAAATTTCTTATTTTTTTGCAAATAACTATTTACAGTTTTATAATATTATAGTAAAATAAATAGAAATATTTATCTTGGAGGAAAGAATAATGAGTTACTCAGAAGCTAAAAAATACTATGAATCATTTGGTATTGATACTGATGCGGTTATAAAAAAATTAAGTGACGTTTCTATTTCAATGCATTGTTGGCAGGGTGATGACGTTGGCGGTTTTGACAGTAAGGAGTCGCTTTCCGGCGGTATTCAGACTACCGGTAATTATCCCGGTAAGGCTCGTACTCCCGAAGAGCTTATGGCTGATATGGATAAGGCTCTTTCTCTTGTTCCCGGTAATCACCGCATAAATCTACACGCTTGTTATGCTATATTTGAAGACGGACAGTGGGCTGACAGAAACGAACTTGAACCCAAACATTTTGCAAAATGGGTTGAATACGCTAAAGAAAGAAATATGGGAATTGATTTTAATCCTACCTTCTTTTCACATCCAAAAGCCTCTGGCTTGACTCTTTCAAGCAGTAATGAAGATATTCGTTCTTTCTGGGTACAGCACGCTAAATGTTGCATTAAAATTGCTGAGTATTTTGCAAACGAACTTAATACCTTCTGTACTCTTAATATCTGGATTCCCGACGGTATGAAGGATATTCCTGCCGATAGACTAGGACCCAGAGCACAACTTAAGAAATCACTTGATGAAATCTTTGCTACCGAATTTGACAAAGAAAAGGTATTAATTACACTTGAATCCAAAGTATTCGGTATCGGCCTTGAATCCTATACCGTAGGTTCTGCTGAGTTCTATTTAAGCTATGCTACCAAAAACGGTATAATGCCTCTTATGGATAACGGTCATTATCATCCTACTGAGTACGTTTCTGATAAGATTCCTACTATGCTTTTATTTAACGATAAAATCGCTTTACATATTACCAGACCTGTTCGTTGGGACTCTGACCACGTAGTTCTTTTTGATGATGAAACTAAAGAAATGGCAAAGGAAATCGTAAAGAACGATGCTCTGGATAGAGTTATTATGGCTCTTGATTATTTTGATGCCTCCATTAACAGAGTTTCTGCTTGGGTTACCGGTATGCGTAACTGGCAGAAGGCATTGCTCAGCGCTATGCTTACACCTTGGAATGAAATGAAGAAACTTCAGGACAACGGTGATTTTTCGCGTCTTATGGTTAGTGGTGAGGAACTCAAAACTGCGCCTATGGGCGACGTTTGGAATGAATTTTGCCTTAGAAATAATCAGGACGGCGGTATGAAGTGGTTTGATGAAATAGTCGCTTATGAAAAAGACGTACTTTTAAAGAGAGGTTAATAAAATGAAAATTTTAGATGCAGAATTTGTAAAAGGCTTTATCAGAATGGCTAATGACGGTTGGGAACAGGGTTGGCACGAAAGAAACGGCGGTAACCTTACCTATCGTATAAAGGCTGACGAAGTTGATGCGGTAAAAGAAAATTTTACCTTTGATAGACCTTGGACTCCTATCGGTACAAGTGTTCCTTTCCTTGCAGGCGAATACTTTATGACTACAGGTAGCGGTAAATATTTCCGTAACGTTATTCTTGATGCCGAGGCAAATACGGGTATAGTTGAAATTGACGAGAAGGGTGAAAATTTCCGTATTGTTTGGGGACTTCTCAACGGCGCCAGACCTACCAGCGAACTTCCAAGTCACTTAATGAACCACGAGGTTAAAAAGCAGGTTAGCGGTGGTAAGCACAGAGTAATTTACCATGCTCATCCTGCAAATACTATTGCACTTACGTTCGTTCTTCCTTTGGATGACGTTACCTTTACTCGTGAAATTTGGGAAATGGCAACAGAATGTCCCGTTGTTTTCCCCGACGGTATAGGTGTTGTTCCTTGGATGGTACCGGGTGGCAGAGATATTGCCGTTGCAACAAGCGAACTTATGAAACAGTATGACGTTGCAATTTGGGCGCATCACGGTATGTTCTGTTCGGGTGAAGACTTTGATTTAACCTTTGGTCTTATGCACACAGTTGAAAAGGCTGCCGAAATTCTTGTAAAGGTAAGAAGTATGGCTCCTGCTAAAAGACAGACTATTTTGCCTGATGATTTCAGAGATTTGGCTCGTGATTTCGGACTTACTCTTCCTGAAAAATTCTTGAAATAATAGGTGAAGCTTTATGAACTACTATCTGGCAATTGACCTTGGCGCTTCAAGCGGAAGACATATTCTTGCTCATAGTGAGCAGGGAAAAATTGTTCTCGAAGAAATTCACCGTTTTAAAAATGGTTTTGACAATAAAAACGGTACTCTTTGTTGGGATACAAAGCGTCTGTTTAACGAAATTGTTACCGGTATGAAAAAGTGCAAGGAGCTAGGCAAAATTCCGTCCTCCGTTGCTATTGATACCTGGGGCGTTGACTTTGTTCTTCTTGATAAGGACGATAATATTGTAGGAGATTCTGTTTGCTACCGTGATTCACGTACTAACGGTATGGATAAAGAACTTTCAAAGATAATAAGCGAGGATGCTCTTTATAACAGGACAGGTATTCAAAAACAACTTTTCAATACCTCCTATCAGCTTTTGAGCATTAAACTTAATCATCCTGAATATTTGGAGCAGGCTGAAACCTTCCTGTTTATTCCTGAATATCTTACGTTCTTACTTTCGGGTAAAAAGGCTAGTGAATATACTATTGCTTCCACAAGTCAGCTTATTAATGCTGAAAACAAAAACTGGGACTATGAACTTCTTGATATGATGGGCATTAAAAAGGATATTTTCTGTCCAATTCATCGCCCCGGTACTATAGTGGGTAATTTAAGAAAAGAAATTGCTGAGGAAGTTGGCTTTGACACGCAGGTTATTCTTACTGCTGCTCACGATACCGCATCTGCTATTGCGGCGCTTCCTACTCAGACCGACGATACTCTTTATATCAGTTCGGGTACTTGGTCGCTTCTCGGTACAGAAAGTATGAAACCGATTTGCACAAAAGAAAGTATGGAAGCTAATCTTACCAACGAAGGTGGATATGATTACCGATTCCGTTTCCTCAAGAATATTATGGGACTTTGGATGATGCAGTCTGTTCGCCGTGAATGGAAAGAAGAAATAGGCTTCGGTGAAATCTCTGCTATGGCAAGAGAATGTGATATTAAATCGGTTGTTGACCCACAAAGCGACGTTTTCTTTGCTCCCGAGTCTATGATTGAGGCAGTTAAAAACGAATGTAAACGTACAAATCAGCAAATTCCCGAAACACTCGGCGAAATAGCTAAGGTTATTTATAACAGTCTTTCTGATTGCTATGCAACTGCGATAAAGCAGATTGAAGGCATTACAGGTATAAAATATTCTGAAATTGCTATTGTCGGCGGCGGTTCACAGGATGCTTATCTTAACGAAATGACCGCAAAGGCAACGGGTAAAAAGGTTTCTGCAGGTCCTACCGAAGCAACTGCTATGGGTAATCTTATTATTCAGATGATGGCGCTGGGCGAAATAGAAGACCTTAAACAAGCCAGAAAAATCGTTGCCGATTCCTTTGATATTAAGTATTTTAACTAAAAAAAGATGCTTCGAAAGAAGCATCTTTTTTTGATTTTAAAGAAACGTTTTTGTGAGTTCTTCCAGTTTTGTAAGTTTATCTTTACATTCGTCGGCGGTTTTTGCAACGGAGTTAAGATAGAATTTGATTTTAGGCTCGGTTCCGGAAGGACGTACGAGGAAAGACGAACCGTCTTCACTATAGAAGCCTAAAACGTTAGATTTCGGTAAATCAATTGCGGTTTCCTTATTGTTGATTACGTCTTTTGAAACAGCGGCGGAATAGTCGTTGATTTTAACAATAACGGAACCGAGAATTTCTTTTGGTGGGTTTACTCTGAGATTTTCCATAATGGAAGCAATCTTTTTCATACCGGATTCGCCCTCAAAGGTGTAATTCTTTTGTGAACAGTAATAATAACCGTGCTTATTATAAATGTTTTCGAGAACGTCGATAAGGGTTTTGCCCTCTCTCTTATAGTAAGCAACCATTTCACAGATAAGCATTGAAGCAACGACGGCATCTTTATCGCGAACGTAACTTCCTGCAAGATATCCGTAGCTTTCTTCAAAACCGAAAATATAACGGTTTTCTTCGCCTGATTTTTCCAAAATTCCGATTTGCTCACCTATAAACTTAAAGCCGGTAAGAACGTCGCGAAGTTCACAATCGTGTTCCTTGGCGATTTTTCGGCAAAGTTCGGTAGTAACTATTGTTTTAACTGCAATCGGATTTTTCGGTAAAGTACCGTTTGCTTTTCTGCGGATAAGTACGTAATTAAACAGAAGAGCGCCAACGTCGTTACCGGTCATAAGGCGGTATTTTCCATTATGCTTTACTGCAATACCAACGCGGTCACAGTCAGGGTCGGTTGCTAAAAGTAAATCGGGATTGATTTCTTCTGCGAGTTTGAGTGCTAGTTCAAAAGCCTGCTTGATTTCGGGGTTGGGATATGGAGCAGTAGGGAAGTCGCCGTTGGGTAATTCCTGCTCAGAAACAACGGTTACGTTTTTAATGCCAATTCTTTGGAGAACGGCTCTGACGGGTTTATTACCGCTACCGTGAAGGGGGGTATAGATTACGTTAAGTCCCGATAAATCAATGTCGGAAGAAACGGAACATTTTTGTACTTCGTCAAGATAAGCATCAATAACGTTCTGCCCGATATATTCAATTTTTCCTTCTTTCAGAGCTTCCTCAAAATTAACCGATTTAACGCCGTCGAAGGTGTCAACCTTATTCATAATTGAAAGCACGTAATTACTTGCTTCAAGGTTAAGCTGACAACCGTCCCTTCCGTATGCTTTATAGCCGTTATATTTAGCGGGATTATGACTTGCAGTAATAACAACGCCTGCATCACAGCCAAAGTATCTAACAGCAAAAGAAAGCATGGGAGTAGGCATAAGTTCTTTGTAAATATAAACCTTTATTCCGTTAGCTGCAAGAATTTCGGCAGTGGTACGAGCAAAAATATCAGATTTATTTCTGCTGTCGTAGGCTATTGCAACCTTGCCGTTTTTGTTTACGGAATTAACGTACTGGGCAAGACCCTGAGTTGCCTTACCAACGGTATATACGTTCATTCTATTGGTACCTGCGCCGATTTCTCCGCGAAGACCGCCCGTACCAAATTCAAGGTCTTTATAAAAACGGTCGGAAATTGCCTCGTCATCATTGCTGATACGACGGAGTTCTTCAATAAGGTCGTTATCCTTAACGGCACGTTCTAACCATAAGTTATATTTTTCTTTAATCATTGGTATCACCTTTCAAGTAACATTATCACAATATAATATAATACATTTTTTTAACGGCTATGTCAATAGAACAACATTGTAAATTGTTAAAAAAATTCTTTCGAATTGTACATATTATTATACATTATTACTATTGACAAAAATATAACCGTATGATACAATGTCCAAAGTAAAAGATAGAGGCGCGGTTAGTTATCAGTAACTTCACGTTTAATGCCCGACGGGGAAATACGTGTTGCGAAAGGAATTGCCGCCGAAGATGTTCTCCGGTGGGAGATATTCTGGTAATGCGAAATAAGATTCGTTTTACTGTCGCAGTTAACTGCGGAGTGCTATCGAAACAGGAATTTTGTGTCATTTTATGACGTGCCTGATTTTGATAGCCGATTTGTCGGCTATTTTTTATTGCATGAATTATTTTGGAGGCATTAAAATGAAAAAAACAGTATTTACAGGTATTGGCACAGCGCTGATTACTCCTCTTACTCGCGAAGGAATTGATTACGAGGCATTTGGAAAACTTATTGATTGGCAGATTGAAGAAGGCATAAATTCTCTTGTTGTATGCGGTACTACGGGCGAAGGTTCAACTCTTACAGATGAAGAGCATAGAGCCGCTATTGATTATGCAGTAAAGAGAACTGCAGGCAGAGTTCCCGTTATTGCAGGTACAGGCTCAAACGATACCGCCTATGCTCTTGAACTTACCAAACACGCTTGCGATTGCGGTGTTGACGGTGTTCTCGTTGTTACTCCTTACTATAATAAGGCAACTCAAAAGGGCCTTATAAATATGTTCAGCGATATTGCAGACGCTTCAACTGCTCCCGTTATTCTTTATAACGTTCCTTCAAGAACGGGTTGCAATATTGAATCAAAGACTGCCGCCATACTTGCTGACCATCCTAATATCGTTGGTATCAAGGAAGCGTCGGGCAATATTTCTCAGATTGCAGAAACCATACATCTTGTTGGTGATAAAATGGACGTATATTCAGGTAACGACGACCAGATAGTTCCTATTCTTGCGCTTGGCGGTAAGGGTTGTATATCTGTTCTTTCTAATCCGTTGCCTAAGAAAACCGTTGAAATCTGTGACAGATTTTTTGCAGGAGATATTCAGGGCGCCGCTAAATTACAGCTCGAACTCCTTCCTCTTATTAACGCTCTTTTCAGCGAGGTTAATCCTATTCCCGTTAAGTCTGCAATGGCAGCTATGGGATTCTGCGAAGAATATTTGCGTTCTCCTCTTACCGTTATGGAGGATAATCACCGTGCTGTCCTCTTTGAAGAAATGAAGAAGCAGGGTATTGCTATTAAATAATTTGAGGTTTTTATATGCTTAGTAATAATATTTCCGTAGGCGCTAACGGTAATCTTACCTTTGCCGGATATAATACGGTTGAACTTGCGCAAAAATACGGCACACCTCTTTATCTTATGGATGAAACTATGATTAGAGAGCGTATGCGAGTATATAAAAAGGCGTTGGCTGACTTCTTTCCCAATGGTTCGGTTCCCGAATATGCAAGTAAAGCTTTTTCATGTAAACGTATATATCAGATAGCCGCTGAAGAGGGAATAAACGTTGACGTTGTTTCTCCGGGTGAGCTATATACCGCTTTTAAAGCCGGTTTTCCCATGGAAAGATGTTTTTTCCATTCAAACAATAAAACTGACGCTGATATCGAATTTGCCATTAATCACGGTATAGGTTGCTTTGTGGTTGATAATACCGACGAGCTTACCGCTATTGACAGTATCGCTAAAAAACACTCTATTAATCAGCGTGTTATTTTAAGAGTTACTCCCGGTATTGACCCACATACTCATAAAAAGATTTCCACAGGTTCTGAAGAATCAAAGTTTGGTATGTCTATCAAAACGGGGGACGCCGAAAAGGCAGTCAAAATTGCTTTAAAACTTGAAAACATCAGTCTTGAAGGTTTGCACTGTCATATCGGTTCTCAAATTTTTGAATCAGACCCTTTCGTTACTGCGGCACAGCTTATGACCGAGTTTATGGTTAAAATAAGAAACGAATATTCTTATACAACCGAAACTTTAAATCTTGGCGGCGGATTTGGCGTTAAATACGTTGAAAACGACCCTGAAATCGATTATTACGAAAGAATAAGGGAAGTTGCTCAAAAAGTTAAAAACATCTGTGAAAACGAAAATTTCCCAATGCCTAAGATTCTTATGGAGCCCGGAAGAAGTCTTGTTGCCGATGCAGGTATGACTCTTTATACCGTTGGCGGTGTTAAGGAGGTTAAGGGTTACAAAAACTACGTATCGGTTGACGGAGGTATGACAGATAATCCTCGTTACGCTTTGTACGGTTCTCAGTACACTATTTATAACGCTACTAACGCAGACAAGGAGCCTGACTATGTGGCTACTATTGCCGGTAGATGTTGTGAATCGGGCGACCTTATTCAAGAGGACGTTAAAATCGCAAAACCAGAGCGTAATGATATAATTGCCGTTGCGACAACCGGTGCCTATAATTATTCCATGGCATCCAATTATAACCGTGTTGCTCGTCCTCCCGTAGTAATGCTGAGTGAAAACGGAGATTATCTTGCGGTGAAACGTGAAACTCTTGATGATTTAATTAAGCTTGATATCTAAACTAAAAGCCGATAGGAAATTCCTATCGGCTTTATATATTTTACTCTTTTCCGTTCCAACAGTAAGTGCAGAGCTTATCGTTATCTAAATCAATGGCGTCAAGCATATCGTCAAGACGCTGATACCTAAGGGAAGTAAAGTGAAGTTTTTCGCAAATTGCGTCAACCATTTTACTGTATCTTTGGCTGTCGGGATTTGCATATTCATCAAGTATTTCTTTGGCTATTTCGTTGCTGCCTTCAATTTCACATATGGTTTTTCGTGTTATAAGTTCCATTTCAGAGCCTGAACGTGAAAAACCGAGATATTTGCAAGAATAGAGAATAGGAGGGCATGCCGGACGGATATGCACCTCTTTTGCACCGCTTTCGTAAAGGAAGTCGGTGGTTTCGCGCATCTGAGTGCCGCGAACTATAGAGTCGTCGATAAGAAGAAGGCTTTTTCCGTCAATAAGGTCGTGAACGGGTATAAGTTTCATTTTTGCGATTAAATTACGTTTACTTTGATGGGTAGGGGTAAAGGAACGCGGCCAGGTGGGTGTATATTTAACGAATGGACGTGCGTAACGAACACCTGATTCGTTAGCATAACCTATAGCGTGAGCAACACCGGAGTCGGGAACGCCTGCAACCAAGTCGGGTTTAATAGTATCTCTTCGGGCAAGAGCGTGTCCGCATTTGTTTCTCATGTTTTCAACGTTAATTCCTTCATAGCTTGAAGCAGGGTAACCGTAATATACCCAAAGGAAAGTACAAATCTTCATATCTTTTCCCGGAGCTACCAAGGTTTTTACACCGCTGTGGTCCATTACGGTGATTTCACCGGGACCTAACTGTTTATAATCGTTATAACCTAAATTGAGATAGGCAAAGCTTTCAAAACTATAACAGTATCCGTCACATTTCTGACCGACGGCGATGGGGGTTCTGCCCATCTTGTCACGTGCCGCATAAATGCCTTTAGGAGTGAGTATAAGGATGCTTATAGAACCGTCGATAACGTTTTGAGCATATTCTATTCCCTCAACAAAGTTTTCTTTTTGATTTATAAGAGCGGCAACCAATTCGGTTGGATTTACTTCGCCGTTGTTCATTTCAAAGAAATGAGTATTAGTACTTGTAACCATATTTGCAAGTTCTTCGGCATTGTTTATTTTACCTACTGTAGTAATTGCAAAGGTGCCGTGATGAGAACGTATAAGTATGGGCTGTGCTTCGTAATCGGAAATACAAGCGATACCCATATTGCCTTTCATAGAGGTCGCTTCATCGGAAAACTTCGTTCTGAATGGAGCATTTTCGATATTGTGGATGGATTTATCAAAACCGCTTTCGCTATCGTAAACAGCCATACCTGCACGACGAGTGCCGAGATGTGAGTGATAGTCCACACCGTAAAATAAATCAAATACACAATCTTCTTTTGATACAACTCCGAAAAAACCGCCCATAACATAGTTCCTTTCAAAAAATATACATATATTATATCAAATAATCATTGTTAAATAAAGAGTTATTTTTTTATTTTTGAGAAAAAATTTTTATATTTTTAGTGAAATTTTTGTGAAATGAGCCGAGTAGATATTTGACAAATGGTGATATATAAAGTACAATATAAAAAAAGTCTATGGAGAAAGTTATGCTTAACGTATTTGATCTCGACAGTACACATAAAATGTATGCAAGAAACGTGCCAATGTTAAATAAAGACTGCACCGATTTGTTTGTGTATGAGGTTGGTTACCACAAAGTACAGCCTAACCGTTGTTTTGCTGCATGCAGAAGCTGTTACGTGCTTCATTACGTAATTGACGGTAAAGGAACGTTTAACGGTCAAAAATTCGAAAAAGGAGACTGCTATCTTAAGGTTCCGTATGAGTACGAAAGTGTAGTAGCCGATTCGAACGACCCATACGAAACCGTATGGATAATTTTTTTCGGCTCTCTTGTTCCTACTCTTTTGGAAAGATGTGGTTTGCCTCATAAAAACTGTGTCATTCCATTTAAAAAATGCGATGATTGCGTAAGAATGATTAAAAGATGTTTATTTGAAAAAGAATATTCATGTGAGCAGGAAGAAATTCTTGAACTCAACTCATTAATTTATAAAATATTTTCAAAACATCTATCTCCTAATACAAATAAAAACAAGGCAAAAAAAGACTTAGCTATAATGGCGGCTGAATACATTGAACAAAACTTCAGCAGACCTATTACCGTTAAAAACATTGCTGATTACGTTTTGTTTTCTCCAAGTTACCTTTGTAATATTTTTAAACAAAAATACGGCGTTTCAATTCAGCAGTATTTGATTGATTTAAGGATAAATACGGCTATAGATATGTTGGATAAATTCAAAAACTTATCTGTTTCGAGTATATCCGAAAACTGTGGCTTTAAAGATCCGTTATATTTTTCAAGAGTTTTCAAAAAGAGAACAGGGCTTTCACCAACTGAGTATAAAAAAAGACAGATTGACTAGCAATCTGTCTTTTTTGTTAATTAGTACTGAGCGCCAAAAGCGTTGTTGGGGTAGGTTACGGTCATTTCACCGTTCTCCTGTCTTTCCGGCCAAGCTGTGATTAACTGCGCACCCATTTCTTCGCTTTGATAAATACGAACGTAGTCAACGAGAAGTTCGCTTAATGTCGTATGTTCATCAGTTTTATAGGTAACACCGTATGTGGCAAGACCCATTCTGCAACGCATAATAAAGTAGTTCATAAGACAGTGTACGGATACAGAATTGTTATCCTCGAACTGATAGTCGAAATACTTTTTACCGTCAAAGGCAAACTTATAACAGGTGTCATCCCAATAGTAACTGAATACGTGATAATCTGCGGTAAGGTCTCCGCCGTAATCATCGCTGTAATAAAGATTATTATTGTTTTTCTTGGTTTGATACATTGCTATACCGCCGATACCGTTGTGACCGTTACCTGTAGTGCCACCGTTTTTGTCGTGCTGAATCCACCATCTGTGGATAGCGCTACCGTAATGAGTATTTCTACCGTAGTTTTCGAGAATATCAATTTCTGTCATACAGGTACGGTTCTGTCCGCCAAAGCGCTTGTCGTAATCATCGCCGCTAGTACTAGAACCGTTAACCCAAAGGGAAACAGCGGCAGGAATGTCGGCGAGATTTGCGCGGATTTCCATAATACCGTAGCGGAAGGTCATGGTCCAATAGGATGAAATCTGTGCGCCAACAAAGTCTTTATCGGTAACTCTTTGAGTAAGCATATGAAGGTTACCGTCACTTTGATAAATAAGGTCCTGAAGATTGCTGCCCTTATATCCGCTTTCATTATGTACGTTTTGCCAATATACGGTACCGCCAAGGCAGGAATCGCCTGCAGTGCCTGTAACTTCGTTACGGTAATCACCCCATTTATTAAGGTCGGTTACTGTGCCTTCAAATTCATCATTCCAGTTAAGAGTGTAAGCACCCTTAGCGGTAGCATCGTATTTGCCGTTTATGGTATGCCCGTCAGACCAGTTGAACGTAACGCCTGTATCAATAGATTTTTTGATTTCATTATAGAGGTGTTCAAGACCGGCTCGTGTAGCTAAATCACTACCACCCTTAACAACGAGCTTTGTTCCAACTACTTTAATAATAAAGTTGTCGCCTTCAACGCTTACACCTTGAGATTCGGGACGACTGGTGTCGCCTGCAAGAATTTCATACTTTGATTCTTCCTTGAAATCGTGATAAAGAGTCATAGGATAGAGACTGTTACTGTAAAGAGTAACAATATCCTCAGCAATAATACCTGCAAGGTAAATAAAGTTGCGGGGGATAACCATATTAAAGGTTCCAAGATCAACTCCGTTTACAGTATTACCGAGAGTGCTTGTGGGACATTCGTAAAGGAATTCGTACTTTGATTTAAGGGTTGCCCAGGTGTCAAGTGATTGACAGAAGGTCTGGGCAAACCATTCACAAGCATTTACAAGAACGGTGTCGCTAACTGCTTGAATACAAATTTTATCGTTAATAACCGTTACAATAAAGTCTTTAAGATTGTTTTTACGATTATTAACAAGTTTATTATAGGCAATAGTTGATTCTTCACGGTTAGTATTACCGATAAGAATTTCATAGTTATTGTCATAATCTTCTATAGCATCGTCTTTCGCCATTGAAACTTGAACGCTAAAGTTCTCTTTTATGGCGGTTCTGATTATTCTGGCGCCATCCTGAATTTCAGGAACTGCATCAGGGTTACCTGTACGGGTGATGGTGTAAATAAATCTGCCATCGTCGTTTAGCCCTGCGGGTACTGATTTGCCTGCGCAGGCAGAAAGGGCGACAACTAATGCGAATACTAAAATTAATGCTAAAATTCTTTTAATTTTCATAATAAATTACCGTCCTTTCTTAAACCTTTTTCTTTTTGATAATAATGAAAACTACTGCTGCGGCTGCAATAACCAAAACTGCTGCGCCTGCAATAATTATCCAGAGTACAGGAGAAGAACCACCTATGAGGGATGTATCGATAATTGTACTGATATCAACACCGTCGCTCATAGTCTTAGCACCTATTAAGTGTTCAGTAAATTCAACGGGTGTTGAAAGGGGAGTTTCGTTTGCAATAGTAAAGGTGAAGTCATCGAAGAAGAGTTCAACCTGACCGGGAGTCTGAAGGCTTACAAAGTCTTCTACAGAGTTAAATGTGTAGGAAACCTCGTGCCATTGACCGTCTGCAAGTTCAGCTATTGCAACAACGGGGTAGTAGTCACCCATAGTATCCCAAGCGTAGTTATAGGTTCGGCAGGAAACAATTTTAATCGCGCCGTCTGTGTGTTTATGAGCGCCCATTTTAACCTTAAAGTTAACGGTATAACGTTCGCCTTCGGCAATCATATTATGTCGGCTCAAAATAAGCGCGTTTTCGTTGAAGTTGGTATTACCTTTTCTGCGTAAAGAGTATCTACCGCCTGTAACGTTATCCTTGCTGTTACCGTTTGCCTGGCTATCGTATATCTCATAGTCAAAGTCAAAAGCTCCATACACGTGGAAAGTTTTCAGCGTATTTGTGTAAAAATCGCTTTCAAATCCTTCGGAAACCTGTCTGTTTAAGAAACGGGCGTAAACCATTAACGGTTTCTTAGCGTCGAACTTCATATCTTCGCGCTTAAGTTCTACATAACTACCGTTTTCATCCATATAGAAATAGCCTTTAAAGTATTTATCGCCAAAAGTAGGAGCTTCAGGAAACTTTGAAGAATAACTTTGTCCGGGTTTACCGTTTAATACTGTGGGAAGACCTTTACATCCGCCACTATCAACAACAACAATGCCGTTTCCTAAAGGAATTTGTTTAACAACAATGTTATCGAAAAGTATGATACCGTCTCCGCCACCGGTTATTTCCATGAATAAACCTGTTGTACCTTCAGCTAATTTAGAGCCATCTACAAGCAAATATGCCTGATGCCATTTTCCAACCTCGGTATCGGTGGAAACAGTAATACGGCTACCTTTGATATAAGTACCCCAATAGTTGTGGGGTTGTGCGGTACAAATTGCAATTGATGTTGGGTTGGAAGGTTTTTTAGAAATATAGTAGTTGACAGTTACTACGTAAACGTTTTTGTTATTTATGCTATATGTGCTATTGGTGTTAGCAAGAGGGAAGTAAGAAGCATAGGTCTGGTTAGGAGTTCTGTCAACCTCTATTACCTTGCTGCCCGAAAGAGCTTTAGAATTAGTCTTTGCGTGAGCATCTCTTCTGATATTAACAGATGTATCTTCGCCACGGTGTGGTACGTTGAATTTTTCAAAAGTGAAGGTGACTTCGGTAGAATCTTTCCAGCCTGCATAAACAGTAAGTGCTGTATCTTTGGCAAATTCGGTTAATTCGAATTTTGTTGTGCATTCATAGTCGGTGAACCAACCTTTAAAGTTTTTGCCAAAGGCGGTGGGCTTTGCAGGAAGTGTGATTTTTTCTCCTGCTTCACCTTTAACGAGTACGGTTTTTTCACCTGCAGTGAAATCAAAGAAGACGTAAGGAGCATCAATTTTTTCAATCATAAAGTCGTCAACGTAACCGTCAACGTAACCGGTTGCTGTAATATCACAACAGTTGAATCTCAACATAAGTGAATTAGCGCCTGAAACTTCAATAACAGGTGAAATGTAATACTCAACGTATTTCCATTCTTTATCTTTTGCCTCGACGGTTGTTAGAGTGGAGGGATAATTTTTATAACCGGGAGCCCAAATGTTAGACGAATTAGCTGTTACTAACTGAACGGTGTAATCAGATTTACTGTTTTTGCCTGATTTGACGTAGAACGACACTTTATATACAACGCCGTCGATAACCTCACACATCTTAATACTGTTATCGATAGCGGTTGCTCGTTCATACATAGTAGTCGGTGCAGCATCGCTTGGACGCTTATAAGTTTTGTCACCGTCGTGCAAGAAGTTAAGCGCATAGTCGTCACCGTAACCAACGCCTTTACCTTCTTTAACAGAAAGGGAGTAATAAGCTCTTTCGTTTACTTTTAATTCATAGGGAAGTTTTTCGAATACTATAGGAGCTGCACTCCATTTAGCGTAAACTACTGTAACGCCCGAAGGAATTGTTGTGGCGGTGAAAGGCACGGTGCAGTCAGCATCAAGGTACCAACCTAAGAGTTCGCTCTTGCCGTTTTTGAGGGTAGGAGCAGTGAAACTGTCACCTGCAGTACCAACAACTACAGCAGGAAGAACACCACTTGCATTAGCGTTAAAGTAAATAACGTCGCCACTGAGTGCTTCAATAGATAAGTCATCTATATATACGTGTGAATATGTTTTTTCATTAAATGCAGAAGGAAGTATCTGTAAGTATAACGCAGTTGCATTAGCTACAGTAACGTTAGGAATGAAATAGATTTCTCTATATACCCAATCGGTTTCTGTTGTTTTTACTGTGATTTTTGTGTCAGTATAGCTTACGTAACCTGCGGACCAAATATTGTCGGCTGCAGTAGAAAGGTTGATAGTAGCATCGGTATTGGAGTCGGAAGCAGCTTTTGTATAGAAAGAAACCTTATAGGGAATGCCGCTGGTTATGTTACCTACTTTTACGCTGTTATCAATAGAGCCGGCACGTTTATAAAGAATGGTAGGCTCGCTGTCTTTTGGACGCTGATAAGAAGCATCACCGTCAAATAAGAACTGAAGCGCATAATCGTCGCCGTTACCAAGGTTTTTACCATTCTTTGCAGAAATAGTATAATAAGCTCTATCAGCATTAGTTAACGGATAGGGAAGTTTTTCGAAAGCTTCAGGTGCAGCACTCCATTTAGCGTAAACGATAGTAAAGCCTGCAGGAATTGTGGTTGCAGTGAAGGGCTTGGTGCAGTCAGCATCAAGGAACCAGCCTAAAAATTCGCATTTACCGTTTTTAAAGGTAGGAGCAGTAAAGGCGTCTCCTGCTTTACCTGTAACAATTTCGGCACCTACACCGTCAGCATTACCGTCAAAGTATAGTGTGTCGTCGGTAATTTCTTCTATCAATACATTATCAACATAAACGTCAACGTAAGAATCAGCAGTTCCGTCTAAAGAGTTAAAATACATATAAAGTACGTTGCTGGAAGCAATTTCAAAGTTGGGGAAAAGGAATACTGTTTCCTTAACCCAATCTTTTTCGTCTGCTTTAGCAGTTACTTTAGTGTTAGGATAGAGAACTACACCTGAATTATAGATGTTAGAAGTGTTGGACGTCATAAAGCCTATAGAATAGTCTGACTGACATTCATCACTTGCTTTTCTATAATATGTAATTCTGTAAACAGAGCCATTATTAACTTCACAAAGTCTTATGCAGTAATCCTGTGTAGCGTAGCGCTTATAGAAAATTTGAGGTTCTGTATCGTTTGGGCGCTGATAAGAAGCGTCACCATCAAATAAGAAATTTAGCGCATAATCGTCGTTATAGCCGATACCTTTTTCATTTTTTAATGAAAGCGCATAAAATGCTCTTAAGGTGATGGTGTAAGGGTGGTTTTTAAAAGTGAGAGGAGCAGCACCCCATTTAGCATAAACGGTGATAGGCTTTCTTTCAAATTTGGTTTTATCAAATTCTGTGGTAAAAGTTTCATCTGCAAAGTATCCTAAGAACTCTGCACCGTCGGGATGAACAAGAGTCGGAAGATTTATTGCAGCTCCACGATTACCTGTAATAATTTCGTCGCTACCGTATCCTGTTTTGATAACTAAATTAGATTCATAAGGCTGAGAAACAGGTTCTAACTTAACGTCGTCAATATATACGGTTACGTCTTTGTTTTCGGTAAGATTCATAACCAAATAAATATAATCGTAGCCGTCCTTAAATTGGGTTGTGAATTCAAAAACTGCTTCATTCCATTTGGCTTCATTTTTACATTCTATTTTACCGGTGTAATGTTTAGCACCTGTCCAAATGTTTTGCGTTGCGGCAGAACTAACTGTAAAATTGAAAGAAGTATCAGCTTTTTCAACGTAATATTTAAATGTAAGCTTATATAATACGTTATCTAAAGCTTTAATATTAAGGTTGATTTTGCGGTCAATAGAATTCCATCTGCCGGCTGCATCATAAGTGCCTGCTACTTCAGGATCTTTAACCATTGTGGAATCCCAAGGGATCTTGATAGCGTTTCCGCTATTATCATATGTAACAGCAGACTGCTTTTCAGCGCCTTCAAAGAAATAAAGTCTATTGTCTTTTTCTTTGGCACCGGTAGAAGAGTTTACAGTTACTTTGTACTGATCCATGGTGTAGTTTTCGAAATCCTGTGTGTAAGAAGGATATTCGCCCAACCACTTTGCGTACAGAGTGATGTCATCTTCGCCAAACAATCCGTCGGTGTGTTCGGTTTTATAAGTTTCGTCGGTAAACCAACCCATAAACCATTTTTTGTTACTTTGGTCAATGGGGTCTTCAGGATAAACAAAACTTTCTCCCTTGTTACCTGTAATTTTGTTTTCGGTACTGTTTAAAGTATCAACAAAAGTTACTGTGATTTCATTTGCTGCTTTTACTGCTAAAGCTAAAGGAGTGTATATTGCGCCGATGATAAGTGTTAAAACGCAAAAAATTCCAATAAGCTTTTTGATAGCAAATTTTTGGGATTTCATCATATAATTTCTCCTTTTATAATTATTTACTGATATTATACAGTTGTTTTGTCAATCTTACAATAGCAAATCGTACAAAAAGTTGACATATCGTTCAAAAGTGGCGTAGAAATTAAAAAAATATGAGAAAATTTTGGCAGTTAATCCATAAATTAGTTGAAAATTTATTCAAAATTAATATGGTCGAGCACCTCTCGGTATCCGCAAAAAGTAACATCTTTGCAACGGCGCAACAGTGAAGCGGGAACCTTAGCGGTTTCTTTATCAAACAAAGCGTGTTTAAGCGGACCAACCTGCCAAGGACGGTTAAGCGCAATATAAACTTTTTTTGCAGAGAGAATTTGCTTCATTCCAATTGTGATGCACCATTCGGGCATACCCTGCAAATCGCCTTTGTTATAGCCGTAGGCATTAATTGTTTTCGTTTCGCGTGAAATAGGAAGAACACGTGTACCGAGTTCGGCAAATTCGTCAGCAGAAATTTCATTTTCGTTTTCCGGAGGCTCGTTAAATGCTATATGTCCGTTAATGCCCAAGCCACCGAAACACATATCTACACCGCCAAGCTCTTCTATAAGTTTATCGTATTCTTTCTCTTTTGAGGGAACGGGGAAGTGGCGTTGGGATTTAGGCATAATTAAATCCTTGCGCACTAAACTATAGAATTCACGTTCCATTCTGGCAAAAAAACTCAGAGGGTTGTCTTTGCTGACGGTTTCATGTTCGTTTAGCATATATTCGTCCATATTAAAAAAGTGTACGTCTTTTAAGGAAACGTTGAGTCTGTTTATCATTTCGGCTAAAATGTGATATTGGTCTGTTGGGCCGACGGGAACTATCATTACAGTTTTTTCGTTTCTTTCATTATGATAAATAATCTCCTCAAGCATTGTCAGAGCCATATCAAAATAAACGTCGTATTCTGCGCTGACCTTTTTGCAAATAATGTTTTTTGCTAATTGTTTCATACTCATTACTCCTTTAATTGTTCTAATTTGATTAAAACTTTTTATCTGATTGTTTTCAATGTAATAATTAAAACAAAAATTGTATTCTTGCGAATTAATCTGACTATACAATTAATTTCAAAGATATCAATGACTATCTTGTTATTTTGCCGAGTATTTGATATAATTAATCGTAGTTTTTTGAAAATTATGTTATGAGGTGTAATATGTTTAACTTTTTTGTCGAGGTTAGTAATAAAAATTGCGATGGTTATATCATTGACGGAAAGGATTATAACCATATAAAAAACGTTCTTCGAATGAAAGAAGGAGAAAAACTGCTTGTATCCTGTGACGGAAAAAGTGATCTATGTGAAATAGTTTCTTTTGAAAATGAAAGTGTGAATTTACGCATTGTTACGGAAGATTATAATAATACAGAACTGCCCGTTGAAATCGTCTTGTTTCAGGGTCTTCCCAAAAGTGATAAATTTGAATTAATTATTCAAAAAACCGTTGAACTCGGTGTTAGTGAAATCTATCCCGTTGAAATGAAGAATTGTGTGGTAAAGCTCGACGATAAAAAGAAGGATTCTAAGGTTTCAAGGTGGCAATCTATAAGTGAAGCGGCAGCAAAACAAAGTAAAAGAAACTTAATTCCCGATATTAAAAACGTAATTAAATTAAAATCTATAACAGAGGTTTCAAAGGGAATAGATTTATTGCTTGTTCCTTACGAAAACGAAGAAGGAATGAAAGCAACCGTTCAAGTCCTTAATCAGATTAAAAGCGGAATGAAAATCGGTATTGTGATCGGACCGGAAGGTGGTTTTGATAAAGGTGAAATTGATTTTCTAAAGAGTAACGGCGCTGTTATAATCTCGCTAGGTAAAAGAATTTTGCGCACCGAAACTGCTGCAATTACTGCCGTCGGTATGATTATGATGAAAGCGGAAATGGATTCTGAGGTAAGTTGAATGAAACAGTTAGACGAAAATTATGTTTCAAGAATGAAACAATTACTGGGTGTAGAGTTTGACGATTATATAGATGCTATTAATTCACAACCCGTTCGCGCCTTCAGAGTAAATACTGATAAAATATCGACGGAAGAATTCGAAAAAATTAACGTGTTTGGAAATAAAAAAATTCCATACGTTGATAACGGCTTTTATCTGAACTTTGATAAGGTGGGAAATCATCCTTTTCATCACGCGGGTATGATATACGTACAAGAGCCTGCCGCAATGGCTCCTGCTGAATGTGTAGATATTTCTCCCGACTGGAAGATACTTGATATGTGCGCCGCTCCGGGTGGCAAAAGCACTCAACTTAAAAATAAACTCGGTAAAAACGGTGTTCTTGTATCTAACGAAATAGTTATGAACCGATGCAAGATTTTAACAGGCAATATTGAACGCTTGGGACTAAAGAATTGTATAACAACCTGTATGGATACGGCACGTCTTGCAAACACTTTTCAAAATACGTTTGATTTGGTAATGGTGGATGCGCCTTGTTCGGGTGAGGGCATGTTCAGAAAGGATGATACTGCCGTTTCGGAATGGTCAACCGATAACGTTAAAATGTGTGCTTTACGACAATCCGATATTTTGGAAAACGCAGTTAAATGCGTTAAAAATGGCGGTTACGTTATATATGCGACCTGTACCTTTTCCTTGGAAGAAAATGAAAAGGTTATTGATGAGTTTTTGGCTAATCATTCGGATTTTGAATTGATACCCGTCAATAAAAGAGTACAGGAAAATACAGAGGACGGCATATTTTTTGATGGTTGCAGGAATAAAAATATATCCTATTGCAGACGTTTTTATCCACATAAAAATGCGGGTGAAGGTCAGTTTATGGCAGTTTTGAAAAATATTTCGCCCTATACTGAATATAATACTTCTGTAAAGAGAAATAATAAGCCTGATGGTATTGTAAAAGAGTTTTTGGACAAAACTTTGAAAGATTATGATGAGCAATCTTTTTACGTAAAAGAAAACAAAGTGTTTTATTTTTCAGCTGATTTTGACATTCAAAGTTTAAAAGCGTTTTCTGTTGGCGTAATGGTTGGAGAAATAAAAAAGAATTACATTTTGCCTCATCATCAGTTTTTTTCTGCTTTTGGAAAAGATTTTAAGAACAAAATCGAACTGTCCGTAGATTCAAAAGAATTGTCTAAATATCTTCACGGAGAGGAATTTGAAACGGATTTTTGTGACGGTTGGGCGGTTGTTACTGTTTGTGGATGTTCAGTCGGCGGAGTTAAGATTTCGAATGGTATTGCCAAAAATCACTACCCAAAAGGTTTAAGGATTTTGTAAAATTAACAAATTGTTCTTTATTTTTGTTAATTGTTATGTTATAATCGCTTTAGAATAAATTTTGGAGGTACTTTTTATGAAAAAACTTTTAGCAATTCTTTTAGCCACCCTTTTTGTTTTCTCATTGGCAGGCTGTGGAGATAAGGCTCCTTCTACTGAAATTAAGGATCCTGTTGAACTTCTCCAGAACGTGTGGGACAAGTTTGGCGATGATGAACGTTTTGCCGTTGTTGGCGGTGACTTCAGCGAAGAAAACAATAAGATGGATATGCCCGGTGTGTTTGCAATTACCGATGCTGAGGCAATTGATTCAACACTTGCTTTTCCTGCTGCTTCTATAGATAAGATTGACAGCGCTGCATCTCTCGTTCACATGATGAACGCTAACACCTTTACTTGCGGTGCATATCACGTTGTTGATTACAATAACAACGAAACTCTTATAAACGAAATTAAAACCAATATCGATAACAGACAATGGATGTGTGGATTCCCCGAGAAACTCGTTATCGCTACTGTTGATGATCTTTATGTTGTAGCTTTCTACGGTAACGAACAGATTGTTACTAGCTTCTCTACACATCTTACCGAGGCTTATCCTCAGGCTAAGATAGTTGTTGATCAGGCTATCACTGCGTAAATTTTAAAGGAGGAAACGTTTTGTTATTTTCAAGCATTCCGTTTCTCTTCTATTTTCTTCCACTAGTACTAATTCTATATTTTATAGTACCATTCCGTTTTAAAAATGCTGTGTTTATGCTTTCCAGCTTGTTTTTTTACGGTTGGGGCGAGCCAAAATATTTGTTCTTTATGTTGTTTTCTATAACTCAAGGATACGTATTTGGCTTGCTTATTGAAAAATATAAAAACAAAAAGCGGTCAAAAGTTTTTTTGACCGCTTCGATTTTAGTCAGTCTTTTATTACTTGCTTACTGTAAATACGCTGACTTCTTTATAGAAAACTTTAATTTGGTGACGGGACTTTCTGTACCCTTATTAAAAATAGCATTACCTATAGGCATTAGTTTTTATACTTTTCAAATTCTCAGTTATGCTGTGGACGTTTATAGAGGGGATGTACCTGCTCAAAGAAATTATATAAATTTAGCTGCCTATATCGCAATGTTTCCGCAACTTATTGCAGGCCCTATTGTAAGATATAGTGACGTTGCTGCTCAGCTTGAGAAAAGAGATATTACTCTTGTGAAGATATCCGACGGCGTTAAGAGATTTGTGGTCGGATTATCTAAAAAAATTCTCATTGCTAACGTTTTAGGAGAACTTGTTTCGATTTTTAAGGCAACCGATAATAAGACTGTTCTCTTTTACTGGATGTATGCCGTTGCGTATATGCTTCACGTATATTTCGATTTTTCGGGTTACAGCGATATGGCCATCGGTCTTGGTAAGATTTTTGGATTTGATTTTCTTGAAAACTTTAATTATCCGTACATTTCTGCATCCATAACTGAGTTTTGGAGACGTTGGCATATGTCGCTTGGAAGTTGGTTCAGAGATTATCTGTATATCCCTTTAGGTGGAAACAGAGTCTCAAAACTTCGTTGGTTCTTTAACATTTTCGTTGTATGGATGGCAACGGGACTATGGCACGGCGCCGCTTGGAATTTCGTTGTTTGGGGACTGTTTTTTGCAGTTCTTCTTATTGCTGAAAAAACGTTCTTGCTTAAAATAGTTTCTAAAATCAAAGGTATAAACCATATATACGTTTTGTTCTTAGTAATGATAAGTTTTGTGATTTTTGATTCCACTTCATTAAAAGAAGGCTTTTCTTCGATAGGCGGTCTTTTTGGTGCGGGGGGAATTCCTTTATATAATACGGAAACGCTTTATTATCTGGCAAGTTTTGCGGTTGTTTTAATACTTGGAGTAATTGGTAGTACGCCGTTGCCCAAAAAGGTATATAGTTGTCTTAATGGAAAAAATGCCGTTTCGGTTATACTTGACGTTGTTGAACCGATAGCCGTGCTTGTGTTACTGGCGATTTGTACTGCATATCTTATTGACGGTTCATTTAATCCGTTTTTGTATTTTAGATTTTAGGAGGCTGACGTTATATGAAAAAATTAAGAAGTTCATTGATAGTTATACTTGCCTCCATTCTTGTATTTGGATTTGCACTAGGTTCACTGATTTTGCCTGACAAAGACGTGTCTGACACTGAGCGCAGACCTCTAAAACAGTTTCCGAAGGTTAGTATGCAAACTGTTAAGGATAGAACGTTTATGACCGATTTTGAGTCGTATTCCCTTGATCAATTTCCACTTCGTGATAAATTCAGAGGTCTTAAAAGCTTCACCGCTTTGAACGTTTTCGGACAAAAGGATACTAATGATTTGTTCGTGTCGGAAAATCATATATTTAAAATTGATTATCCGATTTCGACCGATTCGGCACTTCGTGCGGCAAATATTTTTTCGGATATTAATAACAGGTATTTAAACGATAGCAATAACGTTTACTTGTCGATTATTCCTGATAAAAATTATTATTTGGCAGACAAAAAGGGCAAACTTTTATTAGATTATGAATTGCTGATTAAAACTCTTAAAGAAGGTTGCAAATTTGCTGATTATATTGATATATCGGATTTGCTAACTCTTGATGATTTTTATAGAACCGACTCACATTGGAAACAGGAAAATATAGGCAAGGTTGCTGATAAACTTCTTGAATCTATGAATGCACAAATAGTTGACAGTGAAAGGGTAATTGTTGATACAAATAAGGATTTTTACGGCGTATATCACGGTCAGTTAGGACTTGATTTACCTCCTGACAACATTAAGTACGTGCTTGACGATTCTATTTTTGATGCAGTTGTTTATAACTATGAAAGTCAAAAATACGAAGATGTTTACGATTTAGAAAAACTTAACGGCGTTGACCCTTATGAGATGTATCTTTCGGGTCCCGTTTCGCTTTTGACGATAGAAAATAAAACAAATGTCGGTGCTAAAGAATTGGTTGTATTCAGAGATTCTTTTACCAGCAGTATGGCTCCTTTAATACTTAAAGGTTATAGCAAAATTACACTTATCGATATTAGATATCTTTCTTCAAAAACATTGGATAATTATATTGATTTTGAGGATAAGGACGTTCTGTTTTTATATAGCTCGTCCGTTATAAATAATAGCGAAACATTAAAATAAAAAGTCGGTCTTTTGACCGACTTTTATTTATGCATTTTTTTGTATTTTGATGGTGTAAAACCGTAAAATTCAGTGAAAGCTCTGTTAAAGCTTCTAATGGTACTAAAACCGACCGAGTAGGCGATTTCGGTGATGTTTTTATTACTGCTTATCAGTAAATCCGCTGCGGCAGAGGCTCTTACCCAGTTTAAATGGCAGGGGATTGTTACATTTGCAGTATCGTTGAAAACCTTGGAAATAGTGCGAGGCGGCGATTTTAAATCACGGGCAATATCTGTCAAAGTGATTTGTTCACGATAATGCTTTGCTATGTATAATACAATATCTTTGAAAAGTTCGTATTCTTTGCCGTTGTCATGGAAATCTAATTTGAAAAAAATTTTTCCAAGTAAAACATTGGCATATCCTAAAATAATGGAATGAGATACAGCTTGATTATCGCAGTGGTTTATAATATCACTATCACCCCATATGCCATAAACTGTTTTTCGTATATCCTCGTCTTTTAGGGAAAATACAGGGTTATTTGGAGTTTGACTCAATATATGTGTGTGAAGTTTAGGAATATATTCAACAGGCATAGAAATCATTAGAAAACTGCCTTCGCTGATAGTATTGGTAGTATGAATTTGTCCGGGCATAATTATAACGCCTTCATCAGGATTGAGCATATATTTTTTGTGGTTGATGAATACTTCAGCTAATGCGCCACCGCCAACGTTAAATATTATTTCCAGTTCGTTATGTAGATGGTATTTTGGCCTTGAAAGAAATTTTAGCCCTAAAAAAGCTAATTTATAACGTTCTTTCTTTTCGTAATACATTTTATCACTCCTATATAAAGAGTATAAACTATGACCTAGGGTAAGAGTCAATAATTATTTGTGAATATCTCGATATTCACTCGGAGTCTGACCGTAAAATTCATAAAAGGATCTGTTGAAATTACGGATTGTTCTGAATCCCACTTCGGAAGAAATGGTAGTAATAGTGTTATCGGTTGTAGTGAGCAATTCAGCAGCGTTTGTTGAACGAATCCAGTTAATGAATGACGGTATGGTAATTCCGGTTGCTGAATTAAAAGTTTTTGATATAACCGAATGAGGTAGTTTAAAGGTATCGGATATATCTTTAAGTGTTATTTGTTCTGTATAGTTTTCAGTCAGATAAAGGATGATTTTGTTGATAATTGTTATGTCTTTGTCTGATTCAATAAATTTAAGATTTTTATAAATGTAAGCCATCATAATGTTTATATAGCCTATAATAAAACTTGAATGGGTGTGCTTTACTTCGCGTAAGCAAAAATTTTCGTTTTGTTTCCAAAAACTCATTATAACGTCTCTCATACCTATTTCGTCAATATTGAAAAGTGGGTTTTCGGCTTGAGAGGTGAGAAAAGTCTTTTTAAGTCTGGGTATATATTCGACAGGAAAAATAAATGCAAAAAAGAGTCCGTCAGATATGGTTTCAAAGGAGTGAACTTGACCGGGGCAGATAATAATTGCATCGCCTTCGTTATGTAAATTATATTTTTTGGCATTAATATACACATCAGCTTTAGCGCCCCTGCCCATGTTGATTATTAGCTCAACCTCGTTGTGAAAATGAATGAAAGAGGGTCCGGCGAGGTGTCCTAATGCCATATATTCTAAATTGTTAATTTTCTTTTCATAGAACATTAAAATCCCTCTTTTTTTTCTATATATTTATAGTTTTTTATGTTACAAAATTAATGCAGTAACTTCTAAAATAGTTGATTTCTTACAATATAGATGCATTTGCTAAAAAGTATTAAAAATCCTCGTTGATGCAATTTTACTATATAATTTTAAATATGTCAACTTTTTTGTCTATAAATTATAGTTCGATGCATAAAGAAAAACACTTTTTTTGTCTACAAAAAGCGATTAAAGTTTCTTGTATTGTATTTCAGTAAATGATATAATGTCATTAAATAATAATTTTGTATTTTGAGAAACGAGGAGTTTTTTGTATGAAAAGAACGCTATCAGTATTTTTTGCGACGTTTTTTCTTGTTTCAGCACTAATAGTTCCTGTAGATTTAGTAAGTGCAACAACAGATGTTTATGCCAATAATTACACATATAGTTTTAAGGAAGAGGATGTTTATTCTTATTCTCCGTTGATTAAAGGTTCTGAAGACAGCGGTACGTTGACTTTTACTCCTGCAAGTAACGTTGGTACTGCTTCTGTAGTTCCGCTATATGGTTCTACGAACTACATAAATAAGTGGGGCGGCATTTCTGCTTCTTATGAAAGCATAAACGTTGACGGAAAAAATTATGACTCCGTTAACGTTACTTCCGGCAATGACGTAGTATTTGTGCCTGTTACAAGTGAAGGAAAACCCTTTGAACTTGCTCCCGGTCATACCTATACCGTAACTGTCGCTTATGCACATACCGGCAATACGACTAATGATAACTGGTATGCTCAGCGAGGCTTTTTTGTTAGCGGTGGTTTGTATATGCCTGATGATAATGCAAACAAATATGCTCGTCGTTTTGCAAAAGTTGATGCCTTCGGTGGAACTCCTGCATCTATGCCATTCGGACAAAAGGTTGATGACCTTTCAAACATTGATTCTACGGGTATTATTGAAAAGACTGTAACTTTCACCACTCCTGCTGCTACGGGTGTAGGTTATACTTATAATGCAGATAAAAATGCTTATACCACGGAAGTGGAATATGTATCGGCTTCCGGTGGAGGAATAGTTGGAGAAAAGATTACTCTTGACTTTTACAATTATCTTTATTTTTATATTGACCATTACGGTTCGAGCAAAATTAATATAACATCTTTAAAGATAACCCGTGATGACTATATAGTGCTTGGAACTGTTGAGTATATTGATTCAGACGGTTCAGTGATGAAATCAGTAACTCAGAATATCGGTGAGTATGCTATTGATTTTGTTCCTGATAATACTGCTGATAAATACTTTGCAGGTTGGTATTTGGACGAAGCAAGAACGCAAAGAGTTGAAACAGCTAAACTCATGCTTTCACAAGACGGTCTGAAGTTATATGCTAAGTGGGAAGATTACAAAACATCCATCGTTTCTACTAACCATGGCAGTTATTATGGTATCACCTACGTTCCTCACGTTACGGCAGCCGGTGTATATAATTATAGGATGTCTAACCGCTCAAACGTTAATATAACGACTATTACTACTTCCAATAAGGAATATCTTGGAGTAAGTACTTCCTTCTGGGGGGACGGTTTGCTGATAACTGCTGCTGATGATACTACAGGTGAACTTTTCAGAGCAAAGCCAAATACAACGTATAAAGTTTCACTTAAATTCAGAATTACTGCTGAAACTTCTCGCTCCGACGGCGTTGACGTTAATATTGCGGCGGGTGCAGGTCTTCCTGAAAATGCAAACTATCCCACAGGAAAATATTATGATGAGAATAATCTTAAAAACAGAACTGCTTACACTAAATATACCGATAAAATAACTGAAGACGGTAAATATGAAACATATACTGCTATTTATACAACGGGTGAATTTACTACTATTCCCGCTATCGGTGTTGAATTGTGGATTTATCAGGATGCTGCCGTAGAAATATACTCATTAAGTGTTTCGGAGTTTGACGGCGAGGAATTAGCTGACGGTGAATTCCTTGTTTCAAAAGAGGTTAAGAATAATACAACCTATTTGATTAATTTTGATTATGCTCTTAATGATACACTTTCAAAAGATTTGGGTATTGGGTTTAAAATGACTGCATCTGATACAGTTGGTTATCCTACCTACGTAGAAGGAGAAAACGTAGCAATTTATACTATTAAAGCTGATAAGACTGTTGGTGAATGGTTTACCGCCAAGGTGCTGATTACAACCGATATGACAGCTAACGTTGTTAATAGTTTTGGTTACAATGACGAAGTAACGGCGCTCAACTCTATCTTGTACGGCTACATAATTTCTGAAGATTTGCTTTCTGTTGCTATTAAAAATATTAGTATATGTGAAGTTAAAGATAGTGCAGGAAACGATTTAATAAGCGTAGTTGGTGCTCAGTGTTTAACAAGTGAAGCAGAGCAAATTGCCGGTAGTCAGGCGCTTCGCTATTCGTTTGCATATGATTCAAAAACAGGTAATGAAATTTTTATAAGCGGCACCGAATATACCGTAAAAGAACGTGGTTTTATTTACGTTAACGGTAATAATTACGCTAAAGGCGGTATTTATAAATCAGATTTTAATTTGAATAATGCAAAGAATGGTAAATATAAGTTCAATGCAAAAACAAACGACCTTGACGTTTGTTGGAAGTATTCAGCAATTAATAATACCGATTTATTTAGCCTTTCTTTCTCAACTTACGTTAAAGATTTTGATGTAGATGATACCAAGGAACTTATGGTTAAGGCTTACGTTGTCATTGAAATTGACGGACAACAGTTTAATGTGTATTCTGATTCTATAAATCGTTCTGTAGCTTATCTTAAAAGTTTGGCGTAAACCTTTTTAATTCGACGGAGGATTTAATATGAAGTTAATTAAAAAATCTCTTGTCAAAAGTTTATCTTTGATTTGTGTTGTAGTTATGCTACTCGCAACGATTTTTACTAATTTTGGTCTTATTTCTGCTCTTACTGATGGAAGTGATGACTCTACGGTTAGTAAGGATGAATTTTTTGATCCCTCTTCAGTTTACAAATTTGAAATAGATGAGGACTGTGTAAGCAGTAATTCTGTTGACCCCACCAGTGTTAATATGACTCGTGGCGGCGACGGAAAAGGTATTATGGGTTGGACTTGGAATATATCAAGAATAGACTCAAACAACGTCCTCTATTCTCATAATGACGGTATGACGCAGACCTGGGCTACCGCCGGTGGTTACCGTCTTAATAATTTTGACGGTGTTTATCGCCTTAAGCCTTTAACTACGTATATTGTTAAATTTGATATCAACCTGATTTCCGCTCCAACCAGCACCGAAACCTTTAAAGATATAAACACTTCTGTGATTAATCTTGGCTATGGCGCATGGGATGCTCCGGGTGACAGTAATGCATTTAACAGTATGAGTGTAAAGTTATATGACGTTATTACTGTAAAAACCGATGAAAAACAGTTTACTGTAACTAGTACTGAAGGTACGGTAAAGTACGATGTAAATAGCGGTTGGAAAACTGTAACCTATGCCTTTACAACCCCCGAAACTTTTGGCAATAAGGATAATGCTTTATCTTTCTTTGCTACGTTGTGGCCCGGTACAAAAGCATATATTGATAACGTTGAAGTTAAAGCTTTAAAGGCTAATGAAGGCGTTATTGTATTTACTGACGATTATCACGGAAAAAACACTGTTTTAAGCGGTAAAGTCGGCGATACGGTTGAACTACCCGTTATTACTCCTGAGGATGCTGATAACGTATTTGAGGGTTGGTATAGTACTGTAGAACGTAAGGATAACGATAAAATTAATAGCGGTTATAAAATGGTAAGCGGTTTAACAACTTTATATGCCAGATTTGATGCGCCTGTATCTATAACGTTTATTAATAGTGAAACAGGTAAGAGCGAAACTGTTTCGGGTAGCCCGGGTGAATCAATTATTATGCCCGATGCCCCTAAAGTTGAAGGAAAATGGTTTATGGGTTGGTTCTTAGATGAACAATATACCCAAAAATTCGAGGCGGATAGTTTTGATTATTCAAACAAAACTCTTTACGCTAAGTTTATAAATCCGCCCAAATCGGGATATGAAGATTTTGAAACATATACCAGTGATGAGTATACAGTAGTCGATTCTGATAATTCCAAGGTTAAGTCCAATCGTCTCTATTTTGCAAAAATGATGAGCAAGGTGAAAGATAAAACCTACAACAACAGTAAATATTCTCTTCGTTTCGAGTGGGATAAAGATATGGTATATGATCCCAACAACCATGAAACCTATAATGTTGGTGAAGGTGCTTACGGACGTTGGACACAGTATGATACAATTACTATTTTAGAGGATGTACAGCTTGATAATAATACACTTTATCTTGTTTCCTTTAAGTATTTTGTTGAAAATACCGAGGGCGAATTCCACGTATCTGCCGTTACAGGTCAAAAGACTAACGCTTGGGGCGACATACAAGTATATAAAAATAGTCAAAAGGGTAGTCATTTGGTTATTTCTCCGAATCACGTCGATGGTAAGTGGCATGATGGTGAGATGGTAATTACTACCGACTTTAAGGGTAACGGTAAAACTATGTTTTTTGCAATCAATATGCCAAAGAATATAGACGTTGTTGCTTATTTTGATGATTTTAAATTTACTCCTATTGCTCCCGATGAATCATATATTAAATACGATAGCGGTGTTACTTCTGATATTTTTGTGGGTAAAATCGGTTCAAAATTGCCTGAATTTACTCCTGAAAACGGTAGACATACTTTCCTTGGCTGGTATAATGATAGTGGATACACTGTGAAATTTACAGAAGATGTTTATACTACTGCACCGTTGACCGCATATGCGCAGTGGAATCAGTTGCCTATTACTTTCGATAACGACTACTTCTTTGACCGTTCCGTACTGTTACAGTTTGGTAAGCTTATTGAGATTGAAAACAAAAAGGAAATCGGTAACGGTGATGACTATGCTGTTAAGTTTACCTATGATGCCGATAAGTATTATAATACTACTTCGGACGGAAAAGTACAGTATCAGAAAGACCGTTACAGAGATCCTGACCATACTTTGATACTAAAGGAAGGCTTAAAGGCTGATACGGTATATTTAATTACCTATGACGTTAAAGCGACAAAAGCCAACCTCGATTATTCTGTGAATTTCTGTACTGCTACATCGGGTAACGTGTGGGGAGCGCTTAATCTTTATAACCGTTCTTCCAGAGTTGATATTTCAAAGAGTTCTGCAGGTAAAGGTTGGATAACTAAAACTGTAGCTATCAAAACTCCCGAAACCACTTCAATGTATAATGCAGAAGGTAATTATATCGGCGAGAGTAATGCTCTGTATCTTTATTTTAACGTTGTGCATAATTTGGATGAAGGTGCTGCTACTGTTTACGTTGATAATATTCTCATTCAAGAAGCTCCTGCAGGAACAGCAGTGTTTATGCCTATGAACAATAAAGACCATATTATTGTAAAGGGTGAAATAGGCGATAAGATAGTTGTTCCGAAGAATCCTACCAAATTTGCTTATAACTTCGATGGTTGGTATAACGACGTTAATGGAAGTGTTAAATTTGAGAGCGATATATTTGGTGAAAAAGCGGTAGCTGCCTACGCTAAATACGTTGACGCTACAACCAAAACCTTTGATTATGAGGATTATAACGTACCTCTTGCCGATCCTTCCAAATCTATATATTTAAGACACGACTGTGAAGTTATTCCCTTTAAGAATGCTTATTCGGGTAATTACGTTATGAAGGGTGACCGTTCATATATCAGAAATCCCAAATTAAATACCGGCGGTTCGGGACATTTGCTTAAAAGTGGCGATATCGTCCAGAAGTTAAAGCAGGGAACCAATTACCTTATTACGTTTAAGTATTATATTGAAACTCACGGTCAGGAACCTCTTCGTGTTCGCGCTGCCGCGGGTAGTAGCGTTAACTTCTGGGGTTCTTCATCTTTCTCAAGCGTGTATCACATTGCGCTTGACGAAGAAACAAATAAATGGCATACAGGTACCATAGTTTGTGACGGAAACAAGATAGCTGAGAGTTGGCAAGATCATTTATACATTTCCTGGTCTTTGGGTACAGAAGGTATGTATTATTTTGATGATTTTACAATTACCGAACTTCCTGCGGGTCAAATGGCATACTTTATCGATAATGGAGGATGCGCAAATATTCCTGAATACGTTATTGGTAAGGTTGGTCAGAACTTCTCATCACAACTTCCTAAAAATCCGAAGTATGATAATCACGAATTCCTTGGTTATTACGTAATGGGTGATGACGGTAAATATCAGTTATTTAATGATTACGTATTCCGTAAAGATAAAACTCCTTCTATAGTTGCGCGTTTTATACGTATTAAAACTGTTCAAGATTTTGAACGTTTCTATGCTCCCGCAATAAACGCTATGCCCGGTTACAGCATATTGGACTTCGACTACGAACTCTATGATGCCGAGGCAGAAGGTAATTCAAAAGAAAACGTTACAAGCGGAAGATATTCACTACATAGAAAAGGTGAATATAAGTATAATGAGAATGCATTATTGCTTACTCAGGCTCAACAACTTGTCGCAGGTGAAAAATATACCGTCACAATGAAGGTTAAAATGGGTAAACACGAGCATACCGATGGCGCAATTAAATTTGTTTCCAATAACAGCGGTGTTTTTGCTTGGACTCCGTACGGTGATTATTATCCGATAGTTGCTATTGCTGACCTTGCTGACGGACAGTGGCACGAAGTTTCTTATACGTTTATAGCTATCGAGCCTTACGTTTCAATTCAGACTCCCGGCCTTGTTGAACTCTTTATAGATGACGTTGTTTTTGTTCACGAGGATGCTTCTGCAGTGACTTCGGTTCCCGTTAAATATACAGAATACGTTATTAATAAGTCTGATGACGCTATCGACGTAAATGATATTATAGATTTGAACCTTGGTAAAAATAATAATGTTCTGATTTACATTATTATAGGTGCGGTGGTATTGGTTGTTGCCGGTATAGTTGTAATTCTTTTAGTTAGTAAAAAGAAGGGAGGACAGAAATAATGAAAAAGATTAAATTATTTTCTTTTATACTTTCTGTCGTTATGATGATTTCTGTCCTTAACGGCTGTGCAGGTGCCGCTCTTGCTAATCCTGTATCCGATGAAGAATTTATATATACTATAGTTCGTTCTAATGACGCCGGCTCCGTTATTCAAAATGCAGTCAGAGATATTCGCAGTGCGGTAAAAAAGAATATGAACTGCGAGGTTACGGTTGCTAAAGATAGTGTTTCTGAGCCTTCAAATGACACGTATGAAATTCTCGTTGGTTTTACTAATCGCGAAGAATCTACAGTGGCAAAAGAAGCGCTTATGAATAATCGTGTAAATAACTCGAAAGATTTTATCGTTAAGGTAGTGAATAAAAAAATTGCTATTTACGCCATTAACGAAGAAATGACTGAAATAGCTGCCAAGTGGTTTGTAAATAACTTTTGCGGTTCTATTGATGACTTTAAAAAACTTCACAGTAAATATGAATTTATCTATGCTGCCGATAATGACAGTAAAGGTAACGTTGTTAATAAAGTTAACGGTATAGACGTTGGTAGATTCAAGATAGTGCTTCCTCGTCAGATTTCATATCTTGTTGGCAGACAGTTCGAATATTATAGTGATTATATGAATGATTTTGGATATAGCATTGTAATAGGCGAAGAAAGAGATAAGGAAGAAACATATGAAATTTTAGTTGGCGACGTAAACCGCGATGCTTCTAAATCTATAAAGGTAGAAGGCGACAATTGGATCATAAAGGTTGTTGGCAACAAATTGGTTATTAAGGGCGGCACAATGCTTGCAACCTATCGCGCTGCTGAAGAATTTTATAATCTTGTTAAATCTACAGGCACCTCCAAAACAGCTTTTGACTGGTCAGACGGTTATACACTTAACGGCAAGTATGATGCTTTGGAAAAGGGCACCTACACGCTTAATTTTGATGATGAATTTGATTCAAGTGCCATTAATGTCAATAATTGGGGAAGCTATAGATACGTTAATAAGAATATAGGCGATTCTTGTCTGGGCGGCAAACAGTATTGTACAGATTGGCAGGGAAATTGCGATTTGCCTGAAGGAAGAAATCAAAATCTAATTTATCAGGCGGATGGTAAGCTACACTTAGGCAGTATGCGAGTTAACGATAAGGATTTTGTCACTTCTGATGTTTCATCGGTTGATACTATGATATACCGTTACGGTTATATTGAATTTAAGGCAAAACTTGGTAAATCTCCATCACATACGGGTATGTGGATTAATGGCTCTACCAACAACAGCTCCAGACAGATAAACCGCTGGGGCGGTATTATGAGCCATTCCGCTATGACGGAAATAGACGTTCTTGAAAACTTTTCAAGTGAATATGATTTTCACTCTAACGTCCATCATTGGTTTAACCTCTTTAAAGGCGATGGTATATCAACCTCAGGAAATGGTCATAATTCGCTTGACGGTGATTCAAGATATAACGGCAAGAGCTTGAATAACAAGAAATGCACCTACGATACCGTAAAAAACGGTGATACTTTGGCTGATGATTTCCATATTTATTCTTGTTATTGGGATAATACTTGTATCGATTTCGCTTTTGACGGTAAACGTTTTTTGCATTATGATTTAGCTGAACAGGAAATGCCTTCAACATCCTGCGGTTTGCTTTATGTAATTGTTTCTCACGGTATGGGCGATGCCGCTTATGGTAAAACGTATAATCGTGATAAGGACGAAATACGCTATGAAGCTCAGTGGGATTATGTCAAAATTTATCAGTCTGACAGAGTAAACAGTCAGATGGTTTGGGCAGGTCCTGCCGATCAAAAAGCAAATTTAAAATATCAGTATCCCGAACACGACGTTTTAGGTAAATATTAAATAAAAAGCAACTCGTATCTGTACGAGTTGCTTTTTTGTCTATGGTTAATTAATAGTTAAAAAGTAAAATCGACAAGTTTCTGATGAAATTAAATCCACCCACTCGCCGTCGAGGCGAATTTCATCCAACGAAGTTGGATTTCATCGCAGCAGGCGATTTCACCCACCCGCAAGGGTGGATTTAGTTGAAAAAAGCACCGACAAAGTCGGTGCTTTTTTCTGGCGGAGTAGGAGAGACTTGAACTCTCGCGCCGGTTACCCGACCTACGCCCTTAGCAGGGGCGCCTCGTCACCACTTGAGTACTACTCCAAATGATATACGGTTTTAACGTAATATATAGAAAAGGTGTGGCGGAGAGGAAGGGATTCGAACCCTTGGCTCTTGCGAGTCACTGGTTTTCAAGACCAGCTCCTTAAACCACTCGGACACCTCTCCGTGGACTCTAAAGAGTATAGCATACCAAACGGGATTTGTCAACCTATTTTTGCTTTATTTCTATAAATTTTATTGTTGTTATTTTAAGTGATTTATTGTATAATTGATTAAAATGATTTGGCTTTGTGCTAAATTGTGTTTTGGAGGTATAATTATGATTTCATTTGATAAGGATAAGATGATTTTTCACCTTAAAAGTAATAATACGAGCTATATATTGGGTTTTTTAAAGGAAAAATTCCTTGTTCATCTTTATTGGGGCAAAAAACTTGAATTTAACGATTTGGATTATGATATGTTTCTTGACGTTATGAAATACAGAAGGAATATGTGTGCCAGTGATTATAAGGATATTGCTCTATCCAGAGATTGTTTGCCTATGGAATACAGTACCTTTGGTAATACCGATCAGAGAACGCCTGCTTTTCACGCGACTTATAAAAACGGTTCTTTCATAACAGAACTTGAATATGATTCTCACGTTATTTATAATGGCAAAAAAGGAATAAACGGTCTTCCGGCAACCTATGTTGAAAACGAAGATGAAGCGCAGTCTCTTGAATTGACCTTAAAGGACAACTTAACAGGGGTTAAAATAGTGCTTATATATACTGTATATGATGAACTGGATGCTATAACAAGAAGTGTTAAGATAATTAATAACAGCAAGGATGACGTAAGACTTGATTCCGTACTTTCTGCAGTAGTAGATTTCAAAGAATCTCAATATGATTATATTCATCTGCCCGGTGCATGGGCAAGAGAACGCCATCCTGAACGTGTGCCTGTTATGACGGGAAAACAAATGGTTGACAGTGCGAGAGGTAATAGTTCTGCACAGCATAATCCGTTTTTTGCTCTTGTTGAAAAAAATACAGATGAAAACAGCGGAAATGCTTATGGTTTTAACCTTGTTTACAGCGGTAATTTTACAGCAGGTGTAGAGGTAGATCCTTATAATACTTGTCGTGCTTTTTTGGGTATTAACCCTTTTGGTTTTGAATGGATTTTGAAAAGCGGCGATGAATTCGCTTCTCCTGAAGCTGTGCTTGTTTATTCCGATAAAGGTTTGGGCGGAATGTCACGTGTATATCATAAATTGTACAGAACAAGACTGTGTAGAGGAAAATTCCGCGATAAAGAAAGATACGTTTTAATTAACAACTGGGAAGCAACCTATTTTAATTTTGATGAAGAGAAGATATTGAATATTGCAAGAAAGGCTTCTCAGGTTGGTGTTGAACTTTTGGTTCTTGACGACGGTTGGTTTGGAAAGAGAAACAGCGATAACTGTTCTCTTGGAGATTGGTACGTAAACAAGGAGAAGCTTCCCGGCGGTCTTACACAACTTGCCTCAAAGGTTAATGAACTCGGAATGAAATTTGGTCTTTGGTTTGAGCCTGAAATGGTATCTCCTGACAGCGATTGTTATCGAGCTCATCCGGATTGGTGCATTCATTCTGAAGGAAGAACAAGAAGTGAAGGCAGAAATCAGTTGGTTCTTGACTTATCACGTCAAGACGTATGTGACTACATATATAATTGTCTATACGAAAACTTATCCACGGTTAATATTGAGTACGTTAAATGGGATTATAACAGAACCATGAGTAATATTGGCTCTGCATTACTTCCTGCAGAACGACAGGGTGAATTTTTCCATAGATATATTTTAGGACTTTATTCAATACTTGAAAAGCTTACAAAAGCATTTCCTGACGTTTTGTTCGAATCTTGCAGTTCGGGCGGTGCGCGTTTTGACCCCGGTATGCTTTTCTATATGCCTCAGACCTGGACAAGCGATGATACCGATGCTCTCGAAAGAGTTTATATTCAATATGGTACAAGTATGTGTTATCCTTATTCTGCCATGGGTGCTCACGTTTCTATAGTTCCTAACCATCAGGTGGGCAGAACTACTCCTGTTCAAACAAGAGGTTATACTGCTATGGTTGGTCAATTTGGATATGAACTTGATTTGAATAAATTGACTGATGCTGAAATTGACGTTGTTAAAGAACAAATCAAGACATATAAAAAGTATGGTGAGGTTTTCCATAAAGGAGAACTATATCGTTTGGTAACTCCTGACAATAATTATTTTTGCAGTAATGAATTTGTTTCGGAAGATAGAAACACCATAATTGTTTCAAATTTTGTTTTGAGAGCTGTTCCAAACTCTCCTGTGTATTATTTGAAACTTAAGGGCTTGGAATCTGACGGAGTTTATATGGATGAAAAAACAGGGAAGAGTTATCGCGGTGAAATTCTTATGTCATCGGGTATACCTTATCAGCTTTCTGCAGATTATGATACGAAGATTATTGTTTTCAAAAAACAATAAATAAATGTAGCCACACTAGCTTGTGTGGTTACATTTTTTATTATAATGTTAAGGAAATATCAAACAAATTTAATACATAAAAGTAAATTCGAAAAAATATTGACAAATTTGTCACAAAGTGGTTGACAAATTGAAATTAAGTGTATATAATGGTAACATAATTTGAATTTTGGAGGAATTACCAATGTCAAGAGTTTATAATTTTAGTGCCGGTCCTTCTATGTTACCGGAAGAGGTTCTTAAAACCGCAGCAGCAGAAATGCTCGAATATGGAACAAGCGGACAATCCGTAATGGAAATGTCTCACCGTTCTAAAGAATATCAGGCAATTATCGACGAAGCTGAAGCAGATCTTCGCGAAATTATGAATATTCCTGATAACTATACCGTTCTTTTCTTACAAGGCGGCGCATCTACTCAGTTCGCAATGGTTCCTATGAATCTTATGAACAAAAATAAAAAGGCTGATTTCGTAGTTACTGGTCAGTGGGCTAAAAAAGCATATAAAGAAGCTGCTCGTTACGGTAATGCTCGCGTAATCGCATCTTCCGAAGATAAGACCTTCTCTTATATTCCTAAGATTACTCCCGATATGATTGACCCCGAAGCAGACTACGTTCATATCTGTATGAATAATACTATTTATGGTACCAAGTGGCAGAATCTTCCTGAAACAGGTGACGTTCCGCTCGTAGCCGATATTTCCAGTTGCATACTTTCAGAGCCTATCGACGTTTCTAAGTTTGGTATTCTTTACGCAGGTGCACAGAAGAACGTTGCTCCTGCCGGTCTTACTATAGTAATTATCAGAAACGACCTTATTGGCAATGCTATGGATATTACTCCTACAATGCTTAACTATCAGACACATTCCGAAAACGGTTCGATGTTTAATACACCTCCTTGCTATACTATTTATATTGCAGGTCTTGTATTTAAGTGGATTAAGAAAATCGGCGGACTTGACTATATGAGAAAAATTAACAGTGAAAAAGCTGCTATTCTCTATGATTTCCTTGATAACAGCAAAATGTTCAAGGGTACCGTTGTTCCCGAAGATCGTTCTCTTATGAACGTTCCTTTCATTACCGGTAACGAGGAACTCGATGCTAAATTCGTTAAAGAATCCAAGGCTGCAGGTTTTGTTAACCTTAAGGGTCACAGAAGCGTTGGTGGTATGCGTGCATCCATTTATAACGCTATGCCTGTTGACGGTGTTAAAAAGCTTGTTGAATTTATGAAGAAATTTGAAGAGGAGAACGCATAATGTATCCTATTAAAACTTATAATAAAATTGCTAAAATCGGATTAGATAATTTCGATGAAAAATATACCATAGGCGACGACGTAGCAGCTCCTGTTGGTGCTATTGTTCGTTCTGCCGCTCTTCACGAAGAACAGTTTGACGATTCTCTTCTCGCTATTGCAAGAGCAGGTGCGGGTACCAATAATATACCGATTGAACGTTGCACCGATGAAGGTATCGTAGTGTTCAACACACCCGGTGCAAATGCAAATGCCGTTAAAGAACTTGTTCTTTTAGGTCTTCTTATTTCTTCTCGTCGCGTTCTTCCTGCTATTGAATGGGCTAAGACCTTAAAGGGTAATGGCGATCAGGTTGGAAAAATGGTTGAGAAGGGAAAAGGTGCCTTCGTTGGCCCCGAAATCAGAGGCAAAAAACTCGGTGTTATCGGTCTTGGCGCTATCGGCGTTCTTGTTGCTAATGCTGCTAATCAGCTTGGTATGAAGGTTTACGGTTATGATCCTTATCTTTCTTTACAAAATGCTTGGAACCTTTCTCATCATATTAATCGCGCTTCCGATATTAACGAAATTTTCGAAAATTGCGATTATATCTCTCTTCATATTCCGCTTACAAAAGATACTAAGGATACCATTAATGCTGCAGCACTTGCTAAAATGAAAGATGGCGTTCGAATTCTTAATTTTGCAAGAGACGGTCTTGTAAACAGCACCGATATGATCGTTGCTCTTGAACAGGGTAAAGTTGCTTCTTACGTTGTTGACTTCCCCACGGATGAAATGATTGGTGTTAACGGTGTAATTTGTATTCCTCACCTTGGTGCTTCTACTCCTGAATCTGAAGATAACTGTGCGGTAATGGCTGCAAAACAACTCGTAGATTATATCGAAAACGGTAATATTGTTAATTCTGTTAACCTTCCCAATATTTCTATGCCTAAGAGCGGTGATCACAGAATTTGTATTATTCATAAGAACGTACCTAATATGCTTACCGCTATTACTACTATCGTTGCTAAAGATAATGTAAATATTGAAAACCTCCTTAATAAATCGAGAGGCGATATTGCTTACACAATGCTTGACGTTAATGAATGTGATATGGATGCTGTTGAAAAACACCTTAAAGAAATTGATGGCGTTATTCGTGTTCGCGTAATCTGATTAAAATTTTTAAACTTTAAAAAGGCCTTGCGGTGCAAGGTCTTTTTTGTTACAATAAATAAGGGTGAATATATGAAATTTAAAAAAATTATATGCTTAACGATATGTTGTTTTATGTTGTTTTGTTGTGGTTGTTCCGATAATAACAATAATTTTGAATTAACTTCTTCGTCAGATTTTTCTTCACAAAGCAATTTTGATGATAAAAATAATATCAGTACTGACGACAGCGAGCCTCTAAGAGATAAAAATGAAATTTCTGCAAATTTGAAGGTTCATTACATAGACGTTGGTCAGGGTGATTCGATTTTTATTGAACTTCCGAATAATGAAACTTTGCTTATAGATGCGGGTGAGAAAAAATATTCTCAAAGTGTAATTAAATATATCGAAAAATTGGGTTATAGGAGGATTTCTCACGTAGTTGGAACTCATCCTCATTCCGACCATATAGGCGGTCTTGCTGATGTAATAAATACATTTAAGATTGATAATGTTTATATGCCTAAAGTTTCAACAAATACTAAAACCTTTGAAAATTTACTTTTGACAATTAAAAATAAGGGCTTAAAAATCACTACAGCCAAAAAAGATTTAAAAATTATAGATGATAACGATTTATCTTTGACGGTTCTTTCTCCGGTTAAAGATGAGTATTCTAACCTTAATAACTATTCGGTTGTTATGTTACTTAAGTATAAAAGCAGAAGTTTTATATTTACGGGTGACGCTGAGGAAGAAGTTGAAAAAGAATTATCAGGTGATATTTCATGTGACGTATTAAAGGTTGGGCATCACGGCAGTTCTTCGTCTACCTCTGATAATTTTTTACATAAAACTTCGCCTAAATATGCTGTGATATCTTGTGGTAAAGGGAATGATTACGGTCATCCCCATAAAGAAACCATTGATAAGTTGAAAAGATCTAAAGTTGAGTTTTTTATTACCGAAAACAACGGAAACATTGTTGTAGTCACCGACGGAAACAATATTAGTATTGAAAGCGATAAAAATATTATTAAAGATGAATCTTTAGATAACACAGAATCAGCTGTGGCGGTTAATATTTATGTTCTTAATACTAACAGTAAAAAAATTCATTATCCTGACTGTAAGGCTGTAAATACAATTAGCGATTATAATAAACAAACTGTAAATGATAGCATGGCTAATCTTGAAAAGCAAGGCTATACAAAATGCGGAATTTGTAAACCGGAGTGATAATATGAAAGTGATAATTGATAGATTTGAAGGCGACTTTGCAGTTGTTGAAATTGATGAAGGAAACTTCGTTAATATCCCGAAAATTTTGCTTTGTTCGGCAAAAGAAGGGGACGTTATATCAATAGACATCGACACTGATGAAACCTTAAAACGAAAAAACAAAATAGATAATCTAATGAATGATTTATTTGATTAAATAAAAAATATAAGCGCCTCAAAAGTTTTTACTTTTGAGGCGCTTTTTTATAACGTGCTTATTGTTAATAATTGTTGCCTAAATCATTATTAGGGTACTGAACCGTTATAACTCTATTATCAGGTTTCTTTTCGGTTGTTGTAGTAAGCATTTGCGAATTTTGGTCTTCGCGTTGATAAATTCTAACGTAATCAACCTTAGCTTCTATAAGCTTGGGGTGAACGTCGTTATCGTAGTTAACAGAACAGTAACCACCCTGTGACATACGACAACTCATAATTAGGTAATCCATAAGACAGTAACTTGATGCAGAGGTATTTGCATCCAAATAGTTAACAGTTAAATAACTCTTACCGTCAATAGCAAATCTGATTTGTGTACCATCCCAGTAGCAAGACATTGTATGGTAAGTATCGTTTAATTTGTCACCGTATCTATCGGTATTATAAACCTGTTTTGTGTTGTTGTCGTCTGCATGGTATTTTGCAATACCGGAAAGGGAAGAGTGACCGCTTGCTACACGAGTACCGTCAACTCTAACCTGAGACCACCATTTATGAAGAGTACTTGTGAAGTAGTTGAGCTGTCCGTAGTCTTCGAAAATATCCATTTCGGTCATACTGGACCTGTCTTGGTTAAGACCTGCAATAGTCCAATGTTTGAAAAGATCGCTACCTGTATTAGCGCCGTTTTGCCACAATGAGCATGCGGCGGGTTCATCAGCAAACTTTTCGCGAATTTCTATAAGACCGTAGCGATATATCATAGTGGTGCTTGTGGAAATAAGCGCGCCTGCGAAGTTTTTGCCGTCAAGGTTTTGTGTGCAAAGGTGAAGATTACCGTCACTTTGATACATCAAATTCTGTAGGTTAGGACCTGTGTACTTAGATTCGCCGTAGCAGTTATACCAATAAAGTGTGCCACCGTTTTGCGAATCGTGTGTTGTAGTGTTGGCGTAGTCTAAATAATCACTCCACATATCATAGTTGATAGTAGTAGCTTCAAACTCATCATACCAATTTAAAGTATAGTCGTCGGCTTGGTCGCCCACGTATTTACCGTTAATGGTATGACCGTCAGACCAATTAAAACCTTGACCGCTTTCACTGCTCTTTTTGATTTCTTCGAAAAGATACAAAGCACCTTCACGGGTAGCAAGGTCGTTACCGCCTTTGATAACAATCTTTTTACCAATGACTTTAATAACGAAGTTATCACCCTGCGCAGTAACCGATTTAGACGCTTCTCTGTCACAGTCACCTATAAGAATTTCGTACTCTAATTCTTTGTCAATAACGTCTTCTAACATTTTAGGAGCGTAGCCTAACTCTTTGTGGTATTTAACAAGGTCTTCGGCAACCATACCATATAAGTAAGACGCGTATCGGGGAAGAACGATATTATAAACACCGATATCTTTGTTTGATACATAGTTGCAAACTACTGTGTTTTCGCCTTTGTATTCATAAATGAATTCGTAGTTAGTTTTTAGCTTTCCCCAAGATTCAAGATCTTTACAAAACGTATCGGCAAACCACTGACAAGCATAGTTCAAAACAGTAACGTTTTTAGAATATATGCAGATTTTGTCGTTAATAACCTTAACTATAAAGTCGTTAAAGTTTGCAGTTCTGTTGGCTTCCAAACGTTTGATAGCTGTTTCGGATTCTTCACGATTGGTATCGCCGACAAGAATCTCGTAGTTGTTATCATAATCGTCAACGGCGTTATCTTTTCTAAAGTAGATATTAACGTCGAAATTGTCTTTTATGGCGGTACGAATTATTTTCGCGCTGTCATTTACTTGTGCATCACTTTCGTTTGATCTGACAATAGCGTAAATAAAACGACCGTCTGCATCTACACCGGAAGGTACAGCCTTACCGGCACAGCCTGTAAGGGAGGCAATAAATGCTATTGCGAGTATTAAGCAAATTATACTTTTAAAATTAGTTTTCATTATTTATTACCTTCCTTTCTTATATTTTCTTTGCATTCTTTTTCTTGATGAAAAAGAAGATGCAACCTGCGGCTATTAGTACTACAACTGCGCCGCAGATAATGAATATCCAAAGCATAGAACCGCCGGTTAAGGAGGAATCAATAATAGTTGCAATATCAATTGTTAATGCCTGCTCTGAAGTGCCAATTACGTGCTCGGTAAAGTTAATTGGTGTAGAAAGAGGAACACCATCAGCAACAGTAAACGTTACGTCATCAATAAATAGCTCGATGTCACCGGGTACCATAATAGAAGCAAAGCCTTCTACAGAGTTATATGTGTAGGATACTTCGTGCCATTGTCCGTCAACCAAATCTGCTACGGCAACAACGGGGTAGAAATCGCCCATAGTATCCCATGGATAATAACAACTTCTACTTGAAACTACCTTTAAAGCGCCTTCAGTATGTTTGTGTTGTCCCATTTTTACTTTGAATGAAACTGTATAACGTGTATCTGGCGCAATATCGTTACCAAGTGTCAAAAGAATTGCTGCTTCGTTGTACGGAGATTCGCCTTTTCTATGTAATGAGAAGTCTCCGCTTGTTACGTTATCCTTGGAATTTCCGGGTTGTGTACTATCGTAAATTTCAAAGTCATAATCGAAAATCTTTAATGTACCGTATTTATTTGCTTGCATAGCGTATGCGCCTGTATCAAAGTTTTCAACAACCTTTTGATCAAGGAAACGAGCGTAAACAATATAACTTTCTTTACCAAGCTTCATATCCTCGCGCTTTAATTCTTGTAAAGTGCCGTCTGCGTTCATTATGAAATAACCTTTGAAATACTTACCTTCGTAGGTTGGGTTTTCGGGTAATTTACTTGCAAAGCTTGTGCCGGGTTTGCCGATAACGTTAGTCTTCATACCGGGACAGTTACTGCTGTCAATTATAATTGCTGTGCTGCCTTTCGGTACACGTTTAATAACTACGTCATCAAAATAGTAGATACCGCCTGCGCCACCTGATAGGCTGAAGTAAATACCGTTAGCGTTGGGGTCAGCAAGTTTTTTGCCCGAAATTAAGAAGGTTGCTGAATGCCATACACCTGATTTTTCGGAAGTGGAAATTTTAGCGCTTTCTCTATCTGTACGAGCTGCATAGAAGTTAATGCCGTATGCATTGTGTATCTTTATGTATGCGCCACCGGGAGCGTGTTTTTTAATGTAATAATGTACAGTTATAACGTAATCGCTATCTGCTTCGATTTTAAACGGTGTTTCATCCTGCGCAACTACAAAGTAGCAATAATCAGTATAATCAGGCGCTCTCTTTATTTCGATAACTTTATTGCCGGTACGAGCATTTGCAAATGTTATTTGTGCAGCTTCACGTCTTTGAACACGTCCTACAATTTCGCCTCTGTGGGGAATATTGTATTTTTCGAAAGAGTAGGTTACTGTGTCGGCGGGTTTCCAACCGGCAAATACAACTATTTTTGTATCAGCCTCAAAGGTCTTTTGAGTGAAGGGGACGGTACATTCGGTATCAATATACCAACCGGTAAAGTCATAGCCGAAGGCTGTAGGCTTTTTGGTCGGTGCAATTTTATCGCCTTCTTTACCAACGAGCAATTCAGCATCTTTACCTTCGGTATGGTCGAAGTAAACATAAGAACCGTCAATTTCTTCGATTAAAACGTTATCAATATCAACGTTTACTCTGCTTGATGCTTCTGCGCCTATCAATTCGAAGTTGAAGTATATACCGTTATTATCTTTGCCGGCGCTATCTTTCGTAAAGTTGGTTGCATATACAACTGAAACTTCTTGCCATACACCGGTTTTCTTTCTGTCGGGTGTAACTTCGGTTGAGTAAATTACTTTGCTACCTGACCAAAGGTTTGACGAAGATGCTGACATCAATCTCATCTTAAAGTCAACGGTTGCTTTGTTTATTCTATAAACGTAAGTGATTCTATAAAGAGTAGCGTTTGTTGCTGTTCCTAATTTAGCGGAGTGAGTAGGTGATCCGCGACTATACATATAAGAAATCGAACCGTCGGTAGTGGGGTAGAGGTCGTCACCTTTAAAATCAAGAGTAAGGGTATAATCGTCATCATATCCATATCCTTCTTTTTCGGTGATACGCATTGTTGCACCAAACTGAACTACCGTTGAGGTATTAAAGTTTAACTTATACGTATCGAATGCCATAGGTCCGGGACCCCATTTAGCATAAACAACAGTAACGCCTTCTTTAATAGTATTATCGGTATAAGGAATAGTACACTCTTTATCGGTAAACCAACCAAGGAAAGAATCTCTGCCGTTGGTTGGAGTAGTGAGTTCAACCTTATCACCAACTTTACCTATGATAATGCTATCTTTAGCGTTCAAGCCGTTTCCGTTAAGATAAATCATATTTTCGCTAACTTCTTCAAAATAAACGCTATCTATGTAAGCATCAACGTAGCAAGAGTCGGCATTATCGGTACAGTTTAACTGTAAATAAAGTAAATTACATTTAGCATTGGTAAAGCTTGGCATAAAGTAAACGGTTTCTTTAACCCAATCTTTGTTTTCACTCTCAGCAATTACTTTAGCACCGTTATATTTAATGTACTTGCCATCCCAAACGTTGTCACTACCGGTTGATACTGTGATTGAATAATCGGTATTAGTATCAGCAGATGCTTTTCTATAATATGTAAGCATATAAACTTTGCCTGTATCGACTTTGCCAATTTGCGCAACGTTATCCTGTGTGTTAAATCTTTGTGAATATTTAATAGGCGCGCTATCCATAGACGACTGATAGGTTGCATCAGCATCGTATTTGAAATTGAGAACGTAATCGTCATTTTGACCTAAGTTCTTGCCGTTCTTTATAGATAATGTAAAGGGAGCGCGTCTTGTGAATTCATAAGGATAGTTTTCGAAGGTCATTATCTGATTGCCCCATTTAGCATAAACAGTTGTAAAGCCTTCGGGAATGGTAGTGGCAGTAAAGGGAACGGTAAGTTCTGCATCTGCATACCAACCTAATAGCGGTGCTTCGGGATTGCTAATTTCGGGTATTGTTAATTGGTCACCGACATTACCGTTTACAACGAAATCTTTAACCATTGAAGTGTTGGTTTCAAAATAAACAACGCTATCGGTAACTTCTTCTACTAAAACGTTATCAACGTAACCGTCAACGTAAGCTGCATCGGTTGTGTCTAAAGAATTGAACTGTAAATACAAATAGTTAGCTGTTTCAACTGTGAAAGAAGGAATTACGTAAACCGTTTGCTTAACCCATTCTTTTTGGTCTGCTTTAACGGTAACTGCGGTATCGTCATAAGCAACGCGTCCTGCGGTCCAAATGTTATAGTCAGCAGTAATAAGCTTAATTGAGAAGTTGCTTTCGCTGTTTTCTCCGGAACGTGTCATATACGTTACTTTATATAAAGAGCCGTTGTTTACTTTCTTGGCGATTTTTATGGTGTTATCTATGTTAGTTGCTCTCTGTGAGAACTTAATGGGTTCAGGATCGGCAGAGAAGTGGTATGTAGCGTCACCATCGTGTAAGAAGTTTAATGCATAGTTATCATTAACACCAACGCCTTCGCCCTCTTTGTAGAATAGAGTATATACAGCACGTAACATTAAAGCGTCTGTCATAGGAGGAGTTTTAAAGGAGATAGGAGCATTACCCCATTTTGCGTATGCAACAACAGAATTTCTTTGGAAAGTGGTTGATTCGAAAGGAGTGGTGAACTCTGCATCAGCATACCAACCTAAAAACTCTCTGTCACCATATTTAACTTCAGGAGCGGTAAATGTTTCGCCACGTTTGCCGCTTAAGGTGATATTATCTTCTTCGTTGTTAGTATTAAAGGTAACGGAAGATTCGCTTGGTTTGAGAAGGGGGGTAAACACAACGTCGTCAAGATATATTACGTAGTCTTTATTTTCTGCAGGTTTGAAGTAGAAGAACATAGCGTTGTTGTCAATTTCCGTGGTTGCATAAGAAACTGTGAAATTGAATGTGCCTTCCTGCCATTCGTTAGAAGCAGTATTAAGGGCAACGCTACCGTAAGCTTTACCATGACCCCAAATGTTAGTACCCATTGCAGAATAAACGTTAAGGGATACAGCGGTGTCGGCTTTTTCTACTTTATATTTAAAAGTAACGTTATATGGAACGTTGTTTTCAAGACCTTCGCACAAATATACTTTTGCATCCATAGTTTTGTAACGGTTTGCTGCATTATAAGTGGATGGGTCATCAGCAACCTTTGTCATAGTGCTGTCCCAGGCCATCATGATAGCATATCCGCTATTGTTATATGTAACTTCAGACTGCTTGGTCATACCCTCAAAGAAGTAGTTACGGTTACTTTTTGAAAGATCGCCGTCGGTATCTTTTACAGTGTAAGATTCTTTGTTATAAGCTTCGAACGTTTGGTTGATACTTTTAAATTCAGATAACCACTTAGAATAAAGAGTGATATCGTCTTCGAAAATACCACTAGTATGTTCGTTTCTGTACTTGACGGAATCATACCAACCCATAAACCATTTCTCACCGTTTTGGTCCACGGGGTCGGTAGGATAAGAGAAAGTATCTCCTATAGTACCGGATATAGAATTTTCGGTATTGTTTAAAGTGTCAACAAAAGTAATGGTTACAGTGTTTGCTGCTTTTACCGCTAGTGCAATAGGTGTATAAATTGCACCTAAAATTATTGCAAAAACGCAAACAATGCCCAAAATCTTTTTTAAGGTGAAGCTTGTTGATTTTAACATATGATTTCTTCCTTTCATACTCTTTTAGAAGTAACAAATAGTTATATCTTTTACACTATAAGTATTGTAGCACAAAATGTTATTCTTAGCAATTACAAATATCAACGAAAATTTATCAAAAAAATTAATATTTTTGATTTTTGTGTTCATTTTTGCAATGTTTTTTCAAAAAAACACCCCAATATTTACCTATTGGGGTGTGGAAAATTAAAATATTATGCTTTTCATATCATAAAGGTTAGGCTCTTTTTTTGACATAAATATTGCCGCTTTTACAGCACCGTTAGCAAATACTGTTCTTGATGCTGCTGAGTGTGAAAGAGTAATGACTTCATCCTTTCCTGCGAATATTACTTCATGTTCTCCGACTATTGTACCGCCTCGTACCGAATGCATACCAATTTCTTTTTTAGAACGCTTTTGACGCTTTGAGTGACGGTCGTATTCGTACTGAAGTGAATCGTCAAAAACTTCGTTTATAGAATTTGCAAGCATTAAAGCTGTACCTGACGGTGCATCTAGTTTTTGATTATGATGCTTTTCTATAATTTCAATGTCAAAATCATTGCCCAAAATACTAGCGGCTTTCTTTGCTAAAGCTGTTAAGAGATTGATTCCAAGTGACATATTAAAGGTGAAGAATACGGGGATTTTTTTGCTATATTCTTTTATTTTTGATATTTGTTCATCGTTATAGCCTGTAGTAGCCAACACTATAGCGCTTTTATTATTAGTTGCGAAGTTTAATAAATTGTCAAGAGCAGATGGGTTACTGAAATCAATAATTACGTCTGCTTTTTCTTTAACGTCGTCAATGTTTTTATAAATGGGAAAATCAGATTGACCCTGTGAAAAAGCATCAACTCCTGCTACAATTTCGCACTCATTATTTTCTTTAACTATCTCGGTTATTACTTTGCCCATACGGCCAAAACAACCGTTTAATATAATTTTAACCATTTTTTTACATCCTTTAAATAAACTAATCTTTTATCAATTTGCAGAACTTTAACTGTTCTATGAGTTCGTTTCTCTGTTTATCCTCCATAGGAACAAGAGGAAGGCGACAAGGCCCTACGTCAAATCCAAGTATATTCATAGCTTCTTTTACCGGAATAGGATTAACGTCTGAAAACAGCGCCTTAATAAGTTGAGAATAATATATTTGCATATCTGACGCGGTTTTTGTATCGCCATTAAGATACTTGGCACACATATCATGCGTTTGTGACGGTGCTATATTTGACAAAACGGAAATAACACCTATTCCTCCCAAAGACATTATTGGAACAATTTGGTCATCATTTCCTGAATAAATGTCAAGTTCATTACCACATAAAGCACGGGTTAAAGCAACAGAAGAAATATCTCCGTTGGCCTCTTTGGTAGCAACTATATTCGGGTGTTTACAAAGTTCGGCATAGGTTGAAGGTGTAATGTTTACACCGGTTCTCGAAGGAACGTTATAAAGAATAATAGGACTGTCAATTCGGTCTGCAACGTAATTGTAATGAGTTATTAAACCGCGTTGCGACGTCTTATTATAATAGGGAGTGACCATAAGCATAGCATCGGCACCGCAACTAATTGCATCTTTACAAAGTTCTACTGTATAAACCGTATCATTTGAACCTGTGCCTGCAATAATTGGTACACGTCCGTTTGCGCTGTTTACGGCGGATTCAATAACTTTAACGTGTTCTTTATAATTTAAAGTTGATTTTTCTCCGGTTGTACCACAAATTACAAGCGCGTCAATTCCACTTTTAATTTGTTCTTCAACGAGTAGTGAAATTTTTTCAAAATTAACACTGCCATCGTTGTGCATTGGGGTAATAAGTGCGGTAGCGGCGCCTGTAAATATTCTTTTTTTCATAAAAAACATGCCTTTCTTGATATTTTTAAAAAGAAAATTAACTTTACTGTTGCCAATAGAACAGTTTTGCAATATAATCATATTAATATCTTATTTAAATGATACCATTCGATATATGGTTTGTCAAATATAATTTGTTGTTTTTTAGTGGGAGTTAATATGAAGAAAAGTGATTTTTTTTACGATTTGCCCGAAGAGTTAATTGCTCAAACGCCAATCGAACCAAGAGACGCCTCCAGACTTATGCTGATTGATAGAAGTAACAAAAATTGCGATGAAGATGTTTTTAGAAACATTATTGATTATTTAAATGAAGGCGATTTATTGGTGCTTAATGATACAAGGGTTCTTCCTGCGCGAATATACGGTACGCGTACCGACACCGGCGCAGTGGTTGAGTTCGTTTTGTTAAAACAACTTGAAACTAATAAATGGGAATGCATAGCCGGTCCGGGCAAAAAGGCTAAAGAGGGCCATTCGTTTAAATTCAGCGATAAATTAAGTGCTACAGTAATTAACGTTTTGGATGACGGTAACAGAGTGCTTGATTTTAACTATGATAAAGATTTTTTTGCTGCTTTAGACGAAATCGGACAAATGCCGCTTCCTCATTATATTAAGGAAGAATTAAAAGATAAAGAACGTTACCAAACGGTTTATTCAAAGGAATTAGGCTCTGCTGCGGCTCCTACCGCAGGTTTGCATTTCACCAAGGAACTAATGGAAAAAATAAAAAATAAGGGTGTAGATATCGCTTACGTAACTCTCCACGTGGGACTGGGTACCTTTAGACCTGTAAAAGTTGACGAAATAACAGACCATCATATGCACTCAGAGCATTATTCTATTTCTAAAGAAACTGCAGAGAAAATTAATTTCACCAAGAAAAATGGCGGTAGAGTAATATGTGTCGGCACAACGAGTTGTCGAACACTTGAGAGTGCTGCAACAAAATACGGTGAAATAAAAGAATGTGAAGACGATACTTCAATTTTTATTTATCCCGGTTATGAATTTAAGTGTATGGATGCTTTGATTACTAATTTCCATCTGCCTGAAAGTACGCTTATTATGCTTGTTTCTGCATTTGCCGGATATGATTTTACTATGGAGTTTTATAATAAAGCGGTTAAAGATAAGTACAGATTTTTCAGTTTCGGAGATTCAATGTTTATTCGATAGGAGATAATTATGTTTAAGATTTTAAAAACCGAAGGCAGATCGCGACTTGGCGAGTTTCATACCAATAGAGGAGTGGTGAAAACCCCTGCTTTTATGAACGTTGCTACAAGTGCGGCAATAAAGGGTGCAGTTTCTGCAGAAGATTTAGAGCAGGTCGGATGTCAGGTTATGCTCAGCAATACCTATCATTTGCATATTCGTCCCGGCGACGAAGTGATAAAAAAATGCGGTGGTCTTCATAAAATTTCAACGTGGCAAGGCCCCATATTAACAGATAGTGGTGGATTTCAGGTATTTTCGCTTGCTCCTCTTCGTAAAATAACGGAAGAAGGCGTATCTTTTAATTCTCATATTGACGGTAAAAGAATTTTTATGGGTCCTGAAGAAAGTATGAGAATACAAAGCAATTTGGGATCGACTATTGCTATGGCTTTTGATGAATGTGTAGAAAATCCTGCTCCTTATAGTTACGCAAAAGAATCGTGCGAAAGAACTACTCGTTGGCTCAAACGTTGTCAGACTGAAATGAAACGGCTTAATTCTCTTGAAGATACCATAAATAAAGAACAACTACTTTTCGGTATTAATCAAGGATGTACATTTAACGATTTGCGTATCGAACATATGAAGACAATCGCTGAGCTTGATTTAGACGGATATGCTATCGGTGGTCTTGCAGTGGGTGAACCTGCAGAGGTTATGTATGACGTTATTGAACACGTAACACCTCATATGCCTGAAAATAAGATAAGATACCTAATGGGTGTAGGAACTCCTGTTAACATACTTAATGCAGTTGAAAGAGGAGTTGACCTTTTTGATTGCGTTATGCCTAGTCGTAATGCACGACACGGACATCTTTTTACAAGCGAAGGTATTATAAATCTAAATAATAATAAGTATGAAACAGATATGCGCCCAATAGATGAAAAATGTGATTGTCCTGTATGCAGACGATATTCACGTGCGTATATCCGTCACTTGATAAAGAGTAAAGAAATGCTTTGCAACCGTTTGTGCGTTCTTCATAATTTATATTTCTATAATAAACTTATGGAAGATATACGTAATGCTTTGGCAGAAGGACGTTTTGCAGAGTTTAAAAAGGAAAAAGAAGAAATTTACGGTACGCGTATTTAATATTCTTCTTGATTTATTTTGTAGTTTGGTATATAATATTATAAAATTTATTTTGGAGGATTTTTAAATGTTTGGAATTTTAGCAGAAGGTGCAGCAGGCGGTGCCACAAAGGGTAGCGGTTTTGGACTTATCATTTATTTAGTAGTAATCATTGGTGTTATGTATTTTATTATGATTCGTCCTCAGAAGAAAAAACAAAAACAAGAACAGCAGATGCGCGAATCTTTACAGCCCGGTGATGAATTAGTTACTATCGGTGGTATTTACGGTCGTATAATTTCCGTAAAAGACGACAGCATTATCATTGAATCCAGCGCTGACCACTCTAAGCTTAAAATAGCTAAATGGGCTATCAGCCAGAACCTTACCGTTCACGAAGCTCCTGCAGAGGTTAAACCTGTCAAGAAGAGATTCGGCAAGAAAAAAGACGAAGAATAAGTTATATTTTTTCTCCCCTTGGAATATTTTGTTCCAAGGGGGATTTTTTATGTCTTATGATTTGAAATTTAAAAACAATTACCTTTTGAATATTGCTTATGGTGTTTTGATTGGTGCTTTAACTACTTTAGTTACGCTATTTATATGTTCCGTAATTTACACTTACGTTGATATTCCTGAATACTTTAATGCGGTTTTTGCGACTGTGGCGCTGATTTTAGGGGCATTTTTAGGCGGGAGTTTTACCGTTTCAAAAATTAACGAAAAGGGATATTTGTATGGTGCGTTGGTAGGCGTAATTTTATTTATCTTCGTATTTTTAATTTCTGTGGTCGTTAGTGATAATTCTATTAGTCTGACTTCTTTATTTCATTTTTTATGCACTGTAACGTCAGGATGTATAGCAGGTATTATTCGTGCTAATAAAGAAGCAAATAAAAAATATCTGAGGTAGTATTTATCTTCTTTTATTTGTCAAAATTATAATTATAAATATAAGGAGGTAAATTATGTTTTTGACCGAGCGTTCTACACCAGAAAGAGAAGAAGAAATATATAAGATTTTGATTTTTTGTATTGATAACGATATTAAAATTAATAAACAGATAGAAAACGAAAGGTTGCTTAACTTATTTGAAGAATAAGAACTCTGTTTATTATATTTAATTCTTGAAAATATTTCGCAGATAAGTTATAATTGGAGGTAGGAAATGAGCAAAAAGGTTAAAATTATAATAGTTATTGTTTTGCCTGTTTTTATACTGTGTTCAATTTTTTCTTTGGTGACAAAAAATAACGCTGAGCCGGTATCTGCAAATATTTTGAATTCTAAAAAAATAATTATTGATGCGGGTCACGGTGGATTCGACGGTGGCGCTGTTGCAATTGACGGAACTAATGAAAAAGATATAAATTTATCTATTGCTCTTTCACTTGGTGAGATGCTTTCTCTTTGCGGATATGACGTTATATATACACGTACCGTCGATGCAGGTACAGAAGATAATTCTGAAGTAAGCATTTCCAAAAGAAAAGTAAGTGATTTGAAGAACCGCTTGAAAATTATGGAAGAAAATAACGATGCTGTGTTTGTAAGCATTCACTTAAATAAGTTCGCTCTAACAGGAGTAAAGGGCGCTCAAGTTTTTTATTCACCTAATAATAAGTTATCGCATGATTTGAGCATATCTATACAAAAAAGTATCGTTACTCTGGTACAAAACGATAACAAAAGAGTAGTGAAAATGGCCGACTCCTCAACTTATCTTTTGAAGAATGCTCCTATTCCGTCGGTTATTGTTGAATGCGGTTTTGTCAGCAATCCGATAGAACTTGCATTGCTTAAAGATGAAAAATATCAAAGAAAAATTGCATTTGCAGTATTTTCCGGTATCGAAGAATATATAATGAATGAGGTTTGAAAATGGCAGGGAAGATAAAAACAGCATATGTTTGCTCGATTTGTGGCTATCAAAGTGCTAAATGGAGCGGAAGATGTAATAACTGCGGTGAATGGAACTGTCTTGAAGAAACGGTTATTAATAATGAAAAAACTATATCTGCATCTGTAGGCAATATTTTTGCTTCCGCTACCGCTAAACCTATATCTGAGATATCTTTTGAAGCCGAAGAAAGAACTGTTACGGGTATTTCTGAACTTGATAGGGTGCTAGGTGGTGGAATTGTTGAGGGTAGCATAGTTTTATTAAGCGGCGACCCCGGTATAGGAAAGTCAACTATTTTACTGCAAATTGCCGATAAACTTAAAACCAAGAAAATATTATACGTATCCGGTGAAGAATCGGCTGTTCAGATCAAACTACGCGCTAAAAGACTTAAAGTAGATAATGAAAATCTTTTGGTAATGGCTGAAACTGATACTGAAGCAATATGTGATTATATAAGTGTTGAAAAACCCGATTTAGTAATGATTGATTCAATTCAGACAATGCAAATAAGTGATATAAGCTCTTCTTCCGGGAGTATTGTTCAGGTACGCGAATCAACGAATATGTTCTTAAAGATTGGGAAAAGTAACAATATTCCCATTTTTCTTGTTGGTCACGTTAATAAAGGCGGAGATATCGCAGGCCCTAAAGTTCTTGAACATATAGTTGACACTGTGTTATACTTTGAAGGTGATCGAAATCAGTCTTATAGAATTCTTCGCGCTATAAAAAACCGTTTTGGTTCAACTAACGAAATTGGCGTGTTTGAAATGAACGATTCGGGTCTTAGTGAGGTTGAAAATCCCTCTGCTATGTTGCTTTCGGGACGTGCAGTTAATGTTTCAGGAAGTTGTATTGCTTGCGTGCTTGAGGGAAGCCGACCGATATTATCTGAGGTACAAGCTCTTGTTACAAGTACAGGCTTTGGTAACCCTCGAAGAGTATCAACAGGTTTTGATTACAACAGATTAAACGTAATTCTTGCGGTGCTTGAAAAACGAATTGGTATTTATTTTTCAAACTTTGACGTTTATGTTAACGTTGCAGGCGGTTTAAGACTTGATGAGCCTGCCGCAGACTTGGCGGTTGCACTTGCTCTTGTTTCGGGGCACAGAAATAAAGTGATTGATGAAAAGCTTATAGCGTTTGGAGAAGTCGGCTTATCGGGCGAATTGCGTTCTGTTTCACGTCCGCTTGCACGAGTAAACGAGGCGGCGCGTCTTGGATTTGAAACCTGTATATTGCCTAAAAGTTGTTTAAGACAATTAAAAGATATAAAGACTGATATTAAGATAATCGGAGTATCTTCGCTTAAAGAAGCGGTAGAATTAATAAAGTAAAGAAGGGAATTTTAAAATGGCTGTTATAGTTGTTACAAAATCTAATTTTGAAAACGTTATAAATTTAGGAAAACCGGTTTTGCTTGATTTTTATGCAGATTGGTGTGGACCGTGTCAGATGGTATCACCGATTGTAGATGAAATCGCTGAGGAAAATGATGGAATTATCGCCGGCAAAATCAACGTTGATGATGAACCTGAATTGGCACAGGCTTTCGGTGTGGTTAGTATTCCCATGTTGGTCGTTATTAAAGACGGTAAAATATATAATCAGGCTGTTGGAGCACGTTCTAAAGAAAACATTCTTGAAATGTTTAAATAAAATTAAAGGAGTAATTATTATGAAAGAAAACAAATTTTTTATCTGTGAGCATTGTGGCAATCTTATTGGTATGATAAATGATGCCGGCGTTCCGATGATGTGTTGCGGTCAAAAAATGACTAAACTTGAAGCGGGTACTGTTGAAGCCAGTTTGGAAAAACACGTTCCTGTTGTTAAGGTAGAGGATAATATCGTTAAGGTTGAAATAGGCAGCGTTGCTCATCCTATGGTTAGTGAACACAGCATTTTGTGGGTATATCTTCAGACCGATAGAGGCGGACAACGTAAGTGTTTGGAGGTTGGAAGTGAACCCGCTGTGTCCTTTGCTCTTCGTGATGAAAAGCCCGTTGCAGTATATGCATATTGTAATCTTCACGGTCTTTGGATGACTGAACTATAGTTAGAATTTCTCCCGCCTATCTTTAGACGGGAGTTTTTAGGTGTTAATATGCAGTTTTTTATTTCTTTTTTAGAAGGTATTATTACTTTTGTTTCGCCCTGTCTATTGCCGATGTTACCGATATATATTTCTTATTTTGCAGGTAATAACAGTAATTTTAAAAAGACGATATCAAATTCTTTGGGTTTTATTTTGGGTTTTACAGCCGTCTTTGTGTCAATGGGGGCTTTGGCGGGTACTGTTGGGAGATTTCTCATTGAATATAAGACTATTGTTAATATCGTTACAGGGTTAATAGTTATTTTCTTCGGTCTTAGTTTTCTGGGACTATTTAATCTTTCTTTATTTAAAGGAATTAATTTTTCAGTGAAAAAAGAATTGGGATTTTTTTCTTCATTGATTTTCGGTTTGGTATTTTCGATAGGATGGACACCGTGTGTAGGAGCATTTCTCGGTTCTGCTTTAATGCTTGCCGCTAACAGAGGCAGCATTGTTGAAGGGGTATGTATGCTTCTTGCATATTCTCTAGGTCTTGGAATTCCTTTTTTTATTAGCGCAATTTTAATAGATAAACTTAAAAATGCCTTTACTTTTATAAAGCGTAATTATAAAATCATTAACGTATTGTGTGGAGTTTTGTTGATAGCAGTTGGTCTTTTGATGGCTACCGGATTGTTTGGCAAGTTTCTTAGTGTTTTATCTTAAGGAGTAGAAATATGAAAAAAATATTTGTGTGGATTATAATTTTTATTATACTTGTGGCGCTTATTGTTGGAGCATCATTTTTATATAAAAATTTATCCGAAAAATATGATAATAACAACCTTGTAAGTTCGGATACTTCAAGTGAAAACAATGAGTTTGCTGCTCCTGATTTTACCGTATTCGACGAGGATGGTAAGCAAGTAAAACTATCTGATTATAAAGGTAAACCTGTTGTTATAAATTTTTGGGCAACCTGGTGCTTTTACTGTAAAGAGGAAATGCCTGATTTTAATATTGCTTATAAAAATTATCCCGACGTACAGTTTCTTATGATAAACGCTACTGACGGCGTGCAAGAAACTAAAGAGATGGCAAAGTCTTACGTAGAAAAGGAAAATTTTGATTTTGACGTCTTTTACGATACTTCTTTAAGTGCGGTTAGCGCCTATTACGTGAATTCTTTTCCGTCAACCTATTTTGTTGATAAAAACGGAAATTTGGTAACCAGAGCTAACGGTATGATTGATTACGAAACTCTTGAAAAAGGAATTGAAATGATTACCGAATAATAAAAAGGAATCACGCGAGTGATTCCTTTTTATTATAATGATTTTGCGAATTTTAATATTTCTGCTTTTTCAGGCGACTCTTCAATATAATCTGAATATTTTTCTATATATTTTTTGAGTGCCGATTTATTTATTGGTTTTGGAGTGTCACTACAGCGTGAAGCAAAATTTTTATAAAGTATTTTTTCACTGACGCTATCGCTTAAATTAATTCCTTTTGATTTATATCCCCATATATTCACCTCTTTATCAGTGGTCAGTCCGTCGTATATTGCGTTGATAAGTTCTATGCTGTGGGAATTGGCAGGGATTTCGCTGTCCGAACCGAAAAGAATTCTGTCACTGTATTTTGATAAAAATTCTCTGTAAAATTCAGGCCTTTTTTCAAATTCTCTGAACATAAGTCCCGGTACAACGTCAACGGCTACGTTTTCATATCTTTTAAATATCTCTTCAAGTTTTTCCGGGGTTTCTTCCATAAACATAAAATGAGCAAAACAAACATTTAAACTCGGATATTTGTTTAAAACGTCAAATGTATGATTAAATAACTCGTCAAAGGAAGGAAACGTACCGTCGGAATAATTCCATTCTTTATTTGGAAAATCGGCTGTCCAATGAATTTTCGGGTCGGCTACGTGCCATATTACGTGTGTTTTGTCTTTTTCGCATTTTTTAAAAAAATTATCAAAAGTTATTGAGTTTATAGGCAAATCGATTATCTTTTGAACGTCGGGTTTGTATAAAATTTTGATACCATCAAAGCCAATTTCCATAAAATCATCATACTGTATTTCAGGAAGTAGTTTTGCGTCAAGCGGCGTTGGTACAGGAGTAGCAGGGAAAAATATATCGGCATGGGCATAAACTGAGGGATTATATAGCTTGTATATAGCCGCCATAATATTGATTTTTACACCACCATGCTTTTCGTGAGTCAGTGCATTTATATTAATTCCTTTTAAATCTGTCTTTTTCTGTATATCGTTTAATAAATCTATATAATTATTACCAAATTTATCGTACCAAGCGTTAATATGAAAATGGGTATCTATGACATTTTTATCTAATTTCATTATAATGCTCCTAAATATATAATTTTGAGTTAAAGTATAAAAGGTTTTGTTTTGTATTTCAATATTGAAAATACTAATTTGCAGAAATTTCAAGGATTTGAGCAATAATGCACATTTACTTTGACATTTTTCTTTGTTAAAATTAAGTAAAAATAATAAAAGTGGTGTATTTATGGTTAAAAATGTCAGAATAAAAGAAATATGTACGAGCACCCTTTCGTGTGAGCCGATATTGAGGCGCACACAAAATGGTGAATTGTTATGCGTTTGTCAATGCGACGGCCCATATGAGCCACATCCGGATAACAGAGTTTATTTTTTTTGCTCTGCTGATAATGGTGAAACGTGGACAGAAAAAGAATTAATCTATCCTGAGGATGGTAACGCAGTTTATTGCACTGAAGTTTCAGTATTTGATGATGAAATTACAGCATACTTGACAGTGCATAGCGGTAGATTTTTTGACTGGCAATGTGTTATGATGAAAAGCTTTGATAACGGTCACACTTGGAACAATTATGGTGCCCCGCCATTTTTTGAGGGATATACCTTTATTCGTGGTGCTGTAGAGTTAACAAATAAAAATATAGTTATTCCGTATCAGCATTATGAGGTTAAGCAAGAAACAGTTGAGTGGCTTAACAAAACAACAGAGATTGAAAGAAAAGCGATATGGCATTTGAATCCTAAATACTGTGAATCAGGTGTTTTAATTAGCAAAGATGGTGGAGAAAATTTTAGCAGACATATTGCAGCAAAGGTTGAAAACACACATGAAATTATTTGGTTGGAGCCTACAGTAGCTGAAGTGGAAAATGGTAAAATGATTATGCTTATGCGCATTGATGGTAGCGGATGTCTTTGGAAGTGCGAATCTATTGATGGCGGTAAAAGTTGGAGCGAAATTGTAAAGACCGATATACCAAATCCCTCATGTAAGGCTAAACTAATCAACTTAGAAAAAGGAAAAATTGCACTTATTACAACTCCAAACAGTAAAAGCGGACATAGATATCCGCTATCTTTGTGGATTTCTGCAGATGGAGCAAAAACGTGGGAATATAAAACTGTACTTACTGATTTCCCCGGTCGATATCATTATCCCGATGGTGTTTATGAAAACGGCCATATTTTATTTTCAATAGAACATAATCGGCATACTGTATTATTTTTTGATGTTGAATTGGATGTATAAGATATGAATAAATTTTTTGGTGCTGAAAATTATAAGGATTATATTCCAAATCCGATATGCAGTGAGCATCCGGAATATAATGACATTTATGAAAAAGCGTGGGAATTGGCTTTTGCTCATATAAAAGATATTCCGGGTATGCCGCAGACTCCGTATATGGATGAGGCTTTTTGCGACACTCGTATATGGATATGGGATACCTGTTTTATGAGTCTGTTTTGTAAATATGCGTTTAAGGTATTTCCGGGAGTTGAATCACTTAAAAATTTTTATGAGGTTTTGCACGACGGTAAGAAATTGCCGAGTGTTATTGCTACCGATAAGGAACCGAAATTTACAGGGGCAATAGCAGGGAACAGTGCTGAAATCAAAATACAACACGCAGACAATCCGCCTTTATTTGCATGGGTTGAGTATGAAAACGCTTTGTTTAGCGGTGACGTTGAGCGCGTAAAAGACCTTTTGTATAATAAAAAATATTTGCAAAAACATTATGAATGGTTCGATTCTTTTAAAGAAGTCACAAAGGTTGACGGAGTTGGTATGCCTATCTTTGTTATTGCAGAAAAGTTAGGCTATAAATGGGAAGGCGGTTCTTCAGGTATGGACAATACTCCGAGGGGCAGAACTACAGACAACGCTTTAATGGATAGACCTAATAATCCCGATATGCTGTGGATAGATGCTATTTGTCAACAGGCACTTTCTGCACGCTGTATAGCCGACCTATACAAATTGGTAGGGGATAATGAAAACAGTAATAAGTGGGAAGTTAAATTTGAAGAAAAAGCAACAATCATCAATAAATATTATTGGGATATAAAAGACAATTTTTACTACGATATAGATAATATTACGAACGATTATTATAGGGTTAAGTCCATTGCTTCATTTTGGACTCTGACATCTGGCATAGCTACTAAAGAACAAGCTAAATATATGTTGGAATATATTTTAGATGATAAGACGTTTGGAGGTAAAGTTCCTCTTGTATCTTTAGCGCGAAATGATAATGATTTTTGCTCTAACGGTAGATATTGGCGCGGTTCACTTTGGCTTCCAACCGCTTATGCCGCTTTAAAAGGTATTTCTCAATATGGATATCTTAATGAAGCACATATTATAGGTCATAAAATTTTAAAGCATATGTATGATACATACGTAAATTATGAGCCGCACACTATTTGGGAGTGTTATGCTCCCGAAAAATGTGAACCGAGTGTATATGATGTTTCTGATGATTTGGCGAGACCTGATTTTTGCGGATGGTCTGCTCTTGGTCCTATATCGATTTATATTGAGTTCGTTTTGGGGTTTTATTCGGTTAATGCCTTTAATAAAACTGTTAAATGGAATAAGCCTGCTGATATAGAGGGTGAAATCGGTATAAAGAATTTGAGATTTGGAGATATAGTTACTGATATTACTGCTGAAAATAATATATGTACCGTGATTTCAAACGAAAAATATACTTTGTACATTAATGATAAAGAATATTCTGTGGAAAAAGGGATCAACGTTATAAATTTAATTTCCTGATGATTTTTTATACATCCTATAAAATGAAGAATAATCGTAAAAGCCGCTTTTCAGGGCAGCTTCTGAATAAGTATAGCCTTCTTTTACTAATTTTTCTACGGAGTTAATACGCTTTTTGGAAATATATTGATATACAGTTATATTAAGTTCCTTGCTGAATTTGTGTGCAAGTGTGGAAGGCGAAATATAAAGGTTCTTCGCTATACTGTTTACTGAAATTTTTTTATTAAAATTATTGTCTATATAATTAATTGCCTCAAGTACAACGGGCGATATATTTATGTTTTGCGTAATGCCTGAAGATAACGATTCTTTAAAATAAACAAGAAATTGTATAAGAGAAGCTTTTATATAAAGTTTTTTGGTATTATCATCTAATTCACTCTTAATTATTTCGAATAGGTCTTTATACAAATTTGTTATTTTATTGTTAGGTGAATATATAATTTTTACTTCGGTCATAACTTGTTTTATTAATTCCGCTATTTCGGAAGTTTCGCTAAATCCCAATACGCATCTTTTATACTTATCTGAATCTGATATACGAAACTGATGAAATTGTTCTTTAGGAATTAAAACAATGCTGCCCGGCGTTAATTCTTGTTGAATGTTTTTGGAAATGAAATATGATTTGCCTTCCAGAAAAATTAAAAATTCATGGTAATTGTGGAACTCTTTGTCTTTTAAAAAAGGCTCTCCTTGAGCGTACTTTAAATGAAAGTCATCTGTTTCAAAATAATAAACGAAAGAATTGTCCATAATGCACCTCCTAAACACGTTAAATATAGCATATTCTTGCAGAATTTGCAATCAATATTGCTTATTTGTGCATTGAAATTGTAATTATTATAAAATATTATATAAATATGAGTTAAAAGGTGAGGTACGTGTGAATACTTTAAGAAATAAACTTTTAAATAATGAAAAAATACGTGGTACGCTCGTTTGTCTTACCGACCCATGTCTTTGTGAAATAATAGGGAATATAGGATATGACTGTGTTTGGATTGATATGGAACACACATACGTTACTTATAAAGACGTTCTGTGCCATTTGAATGCCGCTAAATCATCAGGAATTTCATCGGTTGTAAGACTTCCTCAAAACGATTTAACCGCAACGAAGAAAATACTTGAAATGTCACCTGATGGTATTATATTTCCTATGGTGAAATCTGCTAATGAACTTAAGGAACTTATCGAAACTACGTTATATCCTCCTTATGGCACACGTGGTTTTGGGCCTATGCGTGCGATTGAGTATGGCGCGGCTGACGTAAATGAATACGTAAAAAGCAAGAGTCTTGAGTTGTGCAGATTTGTGCAAATAGAGGACGTTGGTTTAATTGATGATATTGAAGAAATTTTAGATTATCCTTACGTCGATGGCTTCGTATTCGGTCCTAATGATCTATCGGGTTCGATGAAAATGTTTATGGATAAATATAATGATAAAATGTTTTCTGTTATGAAAAATACTACCGAAAAATTGAAAAAAGCGGGCAAATTTGTGGGTCTTGCAGGTGGTATTAGTGAAGAAGAAATAAAGTTTTGGGCACCGCTCAATCTGGATATGTTATTTATGGGAGCCGATTGGAATTTTATTTATGAATGTGGAAAGAAAAATTTAGATTTGCTTAATAAATATATTTGAGGAGTATGAATATGGAAATTATTAGAGATGGTTTTAGTGTGATACTCGATGAGCCTATTCTTTACGTGGATAATAAGTCAAGATTCAGAAGTGGTCATATGTCGCATGCCTTGGCACAGTATGAAAAAGGAAAATTTATAGATTTTAATTCGAACTGTTCTGCACTTCGTTGGGATGGTCATTCGCCTTACGGATGGATAGAGTATAGAATATCGGAAGATGCGGGCAAAACCTATTCGGATGTATTTACTCTCCCATATTCTATAGATTCTTTAAACGATGGTATATACGTTATTTCAGTTGAAAAAGCAGTAGCTATAAACGGAACTATAGTTGCATTTTGCCTTAGAAGTCCCGCTTATACCTATGGCTGTTGTTCTCCGCTTAGTACACCTACGATAGTGAGAAGTTTTGATGGAGGAATGACGTGGACAAGCGCTTACGAATTATGTGAGCGTAAAGGCAGAGTGTTTGATGCAATAATTCGTGACAGTGCTATTTATGCGCTTATGTCCTGCGGTGAAGAATGGGCGGGAAAAACGTCGGATGATTGTTTTGTTTTATATAAAAGTATCGATAATGGTGAGAGTTTTCAAGAGTTAAGTGTTTTGCCTATTGATTTTTTGAACAGAGGATATGGAGCGTTGATATTTGATAAAAAAGGCGATTTACACGCATATGCTCTCAATGATCAAGACGTTTGTAATCACGATCATACTGTAAGTCACGACAATGGTGTTACTTGGGATGAGCCTGACACAATTTTCTTTAAAATCGGAGCAAATAATCCACAAATAGCACTGATTGACGACGTGTTTATTATGCATGGCAGGTCTTCAAAATGCGATGGATACGTTTTATATACGTCGCTTGATGCTGTTAATTGGGATAATGGTACGTATATAGCAAATAAAAAGGGACTTTGTTATTATTCTAATCATTTGAATTTGACTGAAGAAAACGGAGAGGAGTTTTTATTGCTTCAGTATTCCGAGGTCTATAACGATGATGAAACAGGAATTGACGTTGAAACTCTTGCTAAAAATATATTTGCAGGGAAAAATGTTCAACAATTAAGTAATGCACGTGTCAACGTGATGCACAGAGTTTTAAAAATAAAACGATAAGAAATAGATCGTAATACATAAAAGATAGCCGTTATTTTGTATCAAACGGCTATTTTTATTTCCATATTACACAAATTAGTTTAATTTTATATTGCTTTAATACGTAACTTCTGCTATAGTGATAATGTAATTTTTTACAAAAGGAGTATCGTTATGAATTATATTGATATGCGAAATGAACTTAAAAATTATTATTGGGAAGGCACAAAAGAAATTTCTGAGAATTTTAAGACTAAAGCAACCGCTGTAATGGATGCCGCTTATAGTGAAGATATGTCTCCTTATGATATGAAAGTTCTTCAGTATAAAACAATTGTTGATATGTTCGAACCCGTTCTTTTTTATGAGTCACCGTATTATTACGAAACGGGAACTATGTGGGCGCACTGCGACGGCGCCAGAGGTCTTCGTGGCGTAAGACACGCAGGTGGATGGACCCATTGGAAAAACGAGCATTTGTTTATTGACCAAGATAAAGAACTTTATAAACAACATAGAGCGTTGGTAGGAGAACTTTACTATACAACATGCGGTGTTTATAATGATACATTACAGCACTACAATTTTGATACTCGTCCGATTTTAAATATAGGTTTAAAAGGACTTTACGAAAAGGCAAAAAAAGGTCTTGAAACTGCTCGTGAAAAAGAAGAAATAGAGTATTTGACCGCTACTTGTGAAGCAATGCTTTGCCTTAAGAAAATGGGTGAAAAATACGCTGATAAGGCAAGAGAAATGCTGAAATCCGCTAAAAATGACGTTGCTAAAAAGAATATGCAACTTATTGCAGATACTGCGGCTCGTGTTCCGTGGGAAAAACCCACTTCTTTTTATGAAGCTCTTAACACCTATGCTTTTATGCGTAAAGCTGTTGGCGCCCTTGAGGGTGTTGGTCCTAATACCTTTGGAAGACTCGATATGGATCTTTATCCTTTCTACAGACATGACGTTGATAATGGTATTATAAATGATGATGAAGCATATGACCTTATATGTAAATTCCTTATAACCTGGGATATGCATATTGATCATGACTTCGAAATGGTTGGTTATGCAGATCACGAACTTGAAAACACTTACGTTTTAGGCGGTTGTGATGCTGAAGGAAAGCCTCTGTTTAATGAACTAACTACTATGTTTTTGCGTGCAACCAGAGAGGAAAGAATTATTTTCCCGAAAATAACCTGCCGTTATAATGAAGAATCTCCAAAAGAGTATCTTGATGAAATTAATAAAGCTGTTGTTAACGGAACAAGCACCATTCTTTATCAGAATGACAATGCATCTATCCATACCTTGTTAAAAATTGGAAAAACCTTAGAAGAAGCCAGAGATTATCTTATAACAGGTTGTTGGGCCATTACGGGTAATGGTATCGAAAAATATGATGACGGTGCATACGTTAATATTTTAAGAGTTTTTGAAACTACCATTCATAACCTTACTGACAGAATGGAAAGAACTAATCTCTATTTTAAAACTATTGACGAAGCAAAGACCTTTGACGAGCTTTACGAAACTATGCTCGATAACTTTATGCTTCTCTTTAAAGAAAGGGCAAGAATTATAGGTAAGGGCGGAGATATGTGTAACAAGGTAGATCCGTTGCCTATTTTCTCATCCACTTTGCAGGACTGCATCGAAAAGAAGAAGGATTATACCGCAGGCGGTGCAAAATACCGCGAAACAAGATATGAACTGGTTGGTTTCCCAAACATTGCAGACTCTTTACTTGCTATTAAAGAACTTTGTTTCGATTCGGGTAAATATACTTTAAAAGATATGCTTACTGCTATCCGTAATAACTGGGAAGGTTATGAGGATATGCGCATTGACGCAATGAATTGTCACGGTTGGGGCGACGGCAGTAAGGAAGCAAGTGAATTCTGCGGAAAGTTCAATGACGACCTTTATGCAAAGATTAGTACGCTTGTGGGTACTTACGGCGGTAAAATTGTTATGGGTCATACTACCTATACCGAAATTCGTTTCTGGGGTGATAAGACCTTAGCTACACCTGACGGCAGATTTAACGGAGATTATATTGCTCAGGGTATTTCTCCATCACGTCTTAAAAAGATTCCTTCTGCTACCAGTGTTATCAACAGCCTTAAACACATTAATTCCGAGAATAACGGCGGCAACTCTGTTGTTAATATTATTTTACCCAACAAAACGTCGCTTGAAACCTGTGAAGCTTTCTTACGTGCGGCAGCAAATTCGGGTCTTCAGTCTTTGCAGCTTAACTGTACAACAAAAGAACAGTTATTAGATGCTCAAAAGCATCCTGAAAATTATCCTGATCTTATTGTACGTGTTTGCGGATTTTCAGCTAAGTTTACAAGTCTTTCACCTGAATGGCAACAAGAAGTTTTAACACGAAATTTTTATGATTAAATTTAGAGAGGTCTAGTATGAAAGCAACTATTTTTGACATTCAGCGTACTTCGTTTGTAGATGGCCCCGGTATAAGAACGACTGTTTTCTTCAAGGGATGCAACCTTCGATGCGCTTGGTGTCATAATCCCGAAAGTCAACGTTTTGAAAAACAAATAATGTTTTATAAGGATAAGTGTATCGGTTGTGGTAAATGTTATGAAAAATGTCATAACCAACTTAAAAACTGTGATTTTTGCGGACAATGTGAAATATATTGTCCTTCTGAAGCACGAAAGATTTGCGGTAAGGAATATACTGTCGAAGAAGTTTACGAGCAGATTGTCCAAGACGTTGATTTTTACAAAACCTCGGGTGGTGGCGTGACTTTTTCGGGCGGAGAGTGTATGCTTCAACTTGATTTTTTGAAGGAAATACTTGAATTATGTCATAAAAATGGAATACATACAGCGGTTGACACTGCAGGCTGTGTGCCTTATGAAAATTTCGAAAGTATTTTACCTTATACTGATATGTTTTTATATGACGTTAAACTTTTAGACGAAGAAAAACATAAAAAGTATGTAGGAGCAAGCAATAAACTGATTCTTGAAAATCTCGCAAAACTTTTGCAAACAAATGTCAAAATCTGGGTGAGAATACCACTCATTGGTGGCGTTAATGATACCGTTGAGGAAATGACTGCACTTCGCAACTTCTTTGAGCTTAATGGTTTTCCTGAAAAAACCGAACTTTTGCCCTATCATTCTATGGGTGAAAATAAAGCTCTTGCTATCGGTGTTAATCCTCAGATTTTTGCTACGCCTGATAAAGAAAAGGTTGCTATGCTTCAAAATCTTTTGAATAAAAATAATTAGTTTTTGGAGCGTTTATAATGAAGTTTGAAAACTTGAAAGTTAAGGATATTGATTTTGTAATTAAATATGCTTCTATTCTCAATAATTGGACTGTCAAAAACAGAAACACGCATATTATAGGTATAGCTTATTCCGGTGACGAATTGCATGATTTTGGAGAGAAGAAATTCTCTATTAAAGAAAATACTATTTTCTTTTTAAATCAAAAAGATGACTATTTGGTTGACGTTAAAGAAAAGGGCTTATCACATTCCATACATTTTACTACTTTTGAACCTATTGAAGAAGAAAGTTTTTGTATTAGGGTGAATTCTATTGATGAGCTTTCCAGACTTTTTGAAAAGGCGGAGCGATTTGATAAAAGTGTTGTAAACAGAGATTTTTTGCTCGCTTCATGTTTTTATCAAATATGCGCTGAGTTTAACACTATATTGCAAAAGAAATATTATCCTATTGATAAGCGAATGGTTATTGCGCGAGAATATTTGTATGCTCATTTTTCGGAAAATGACTGTTTGGATAATTTGTATTCTACTTCTAATATTTCAAGAAGACAGTTCGATACATTGTTCAAAAAGGTTTATGGACTGACTCCAAATCGCTTTATTGCTAATCAAAAAATCACATATGCAAAGAAACTGTTAAAAAATAGCAATTTACCGATTTTTGAAATTGCCAAATTGTGCGGCTTTTGTGACGTTTATTATTTTAGCAGTATGTTCAAAAAAGAGACGGGATGTTCTCCGAGTTCTTTTCGAAAATCTTAATTTTCTCAACTGTTTTTAATTCAGATATCAAATATAAAAGCCATCGGTCACAAAACCGATGGCTTTTATGTTAGTTTTTAAGACTTTGCAGAGGAGCGGGGATCTGTCCGCCTCGATTAATAAATTTAGCAGGTGAGCCTGTGTTGATTTTCATTACGGGACCTTCACCTAACAGACCGCCGAATGATAGTGAATCTCCTTCTTTTTTACCAATAGCGGGAATGACGCGAACTGCAGTAGTTTTTGAATTAATCATACCTATCGCCGCTTCGTCGGCAATAATGGCGGAAATAACCTCAGCGGTGGTATCTCCGGGAATATTAATCATATCAAGACCTACAGAACATACTGCTGTCATAGCTTCGAGTTTTTCGATTGTTAATGAACCGCACTCAGCCGCGTGTATCATACCTGCATCTTCTGTTACGGGGATAAATGCGCCAGAAAGACCGCCAACCTTAGAGGAAGCCATTACACCGCCTTTTTTTACGGCATCGTTAAGCATAGCAAGAGCGGCGGTAGTACCTGCGCATCCGCAACACTCAAGTCCGATTTCTTCGAGTATATATGCAACAGAATCACCAACTGCAGGGGTGGGTGCTAAGGAGAGGTCAACAATTCCAAACGGAACACCAAGACGCTGAGAAGCTTCTTTAGCAACCAATTGACCCATACGTGTAATCTTAAAAGCTGTGCGCTTGATTAGTTCTGCAACGCTTGTAATATCAAGGTCTTTAGATTTTGCTAAAGCGGCGCGGACAACACCGGGTCCTGATACGCCGACGTTTATTACGCAGTCCGCTTCACCTACTCCGTGGAAAGCGCCTGCCATAAACGGATTGTCTTCGGGAGCGTTGCAAAATACTACTAATTTTGCGGCACCTATGCAGTTTCGATCTTTTGTAAGCTCAGCGGCTTGTTTTACGACCGTGCCCATCATTTTTACGGCATCAAGGTTGATGCCTGCTTTTGTCGAACCTATATTAACTGAAGAACAAACGTGATCGGTAACAGCAAGTGCTTCGGGAATACTATTTATAAGAATTTTATCTGCTTGGGTAAATCCTTTTTGTACGAGGGCAGAATAACCGCCGATAAAATTAACTCCAACGGCTCTTGCTGCCTTTTCAAGAGTTAACGCAAATTTTACAGGTGATTTATCTTCGCATGCTCCCAGAATTAATGCAATTGGAGTTACGGAGATACGTTTATTGATAATCGGAATACCGTATTTTTTTTCTATTTCCTCGCATTCGGGAACCAAGCGGCTTGCGCACTTAAGGATTTTATTATAAACCTTATCGCACGCCTTATCAATGTCACTATCGATACAGTCCAGAAGAGAGATACCCATTGTAACGGTACGAATATCAAGATTTTCGTCCTGTATCATAGTTATGGTTTCAAGTATATCTTTTGTTTCTAACATTTCGTCACCTTAAATTTTGTGCATAGCATTAAAGATATCTTCATGCATTGTGTGAATGGAAAGACCTTTTTCTTCGCCATAAGCACTCATCACGTCGGCGAATTTATTGAAATCAGTATTAAGTGTTTTAATGTCGCAGATCATAATCATACAAAACATATCCTGCAGTACCGATTGCGATACGTCAATAATATTAACACCGTATTCTGCGCATTTGTTTGAAACGCCGGCCAGAATACCAACACTGTCTTTACCAATAACGGAAATTACAACTTTCATATTTGTGCACCTCTTAAAAATTTATGTTAATAATATAACATAGATTTTTATAAAAGTAAATAATACTTTGAAAATTTGTTTAGTTGTGGTAAAATACTTATGGAGTGATTCGAATGATTAGTATAAAAGCCTACGCAAAAGTAAATCTATCCCTTGAAGTTTGCGGAAAAAGGGAAGACGGTTATCATATCTTAGATACTGTTATGCAAACGATTTCATTGTTTGATACTGTTACGCTTACTTTGGCAGATAAAGGTATTATTGATGTTTATTGTGATAACGAAAATTTATCGGGTGAATCTAATCTTTGCCACCAAGCTGCTCGTTTATTTTTTGAGGAAAGCGGAATTGACGGTGGGTGCCGCATTAATATAGAAAAAAATATTCCGGTTTCAGCAGGACTGGGCGGAGGCAGTGCCGATGCTGCCGCAGTTCTTAATGGTCTAAATGCCCTATACGGAAATCCTTTTGATATAAATAAACTTAAAGAACTCGCGTTACCTCTTGGTGCTGACGTTCCTTTTTTAATTGAGGGTGGTACAGCCAGAGCTAAAGGCATTGGAGAAGAATTGGAACCGATAAATAATAATATAAAGCGATATTTTTTGCTTATTAAAGAAGGGGAAAAGCAGTCAACTGCATATATGTATAAGAAAATTGATGAATTAAATGCGCCGCAACCGTACAGAAGTGTTTCGGAAAATATGGCAAAAAGTCTTAATGACGGTGATTTTTCTCTTTTTACTAAGTCTTTTGAAAATGATTTTTCAAAAGTTTGGGATTACGAAAAAATAAAGTGCGATTTGATCAAAAACGGTGCTATGGCTGTGTCAATTTCTGGTAGTGGCCCCACGGTTATGGGTGTGTTTAATACACAAGAAAAAGCAATAAAAGCGCTTGAAACTATGAAAGGATCATATTCTAACATTTATCTTGCGGAATCTATCAATGAATAAATAATCGATAAAGTGTCAAGTATAACCACGGAGGTTATACTATGAGGATTTTAAAAATTTCTATTGTTTTCGGACTCATTATATCAATTTTAATGAGTATGGCAAGGTTTGATGCCTTATGTTCGGATTTGCGCAAAAACATATTCAGGCTCCACATTAAAGCTGCTTCTGATTCTGCACCTGACCAATCTCTTAAACTGATGGTCAGAGATGCGTTATTAAATGAATACGGGGATGATTTCATTAATTGCAGTAATAAGGAAGAAGCTATAAATTTTGCAACTGCAAATATAGACAATTTTAGACTTACTGCAGAGAAAATAATAAAAGATAACGGCTTCGATTACGGTGTGAGCGTTAACGTTGGTGAAAACTATTTTGAAAACCGTGAATATGATACGTTTACTTTGCCGGCGGGTGATTATGAATCATTAAATATTATCATTGATGAAGGAAAGGGTAAAAATTGGTGGTGTGTAATGTTTCCTGCAGTTTGTCTTGGTGCTTCGTGCAGTTTAAATGATGCGGTAGATGATAAAAGCGCCGGTATTGCCGAGAACAGTTCTGACTTTAAAATTCGCTTTAAAACGGTTGAAATTTACGAGGATTTCAAAAAAATCTTTAAAAATCGTAAAAATAAGTAAAATTTTACTTGCATTTTAGAATGAAATGTGTTAGTATACCTTTGTTAGCGAAAATTTGAAAGAGGTGACACTATAATGAAAGAGGCTATACATCCACAGTACGAGAAAGTCGTTGTTAAATGTGCATGTGGTGCAGAGTTCGAAACTCGTTCAACCAAGAAGGATATCCATCTTGATATCTGCTCTAAATGTCATCCGTTCTTTACCGGAAAACAGAAGCTGGTTGACACCGGCGGTCGTGTTGACAAGTTCAGAAAGCGTTACGGCTTATAAGTACAATTCCGCAACCACTTAGTTGGTTGCGGTTTTATTTTTGGAGGAATTATGCAGGGTTATCGTACGTTGCTTGGCACAGCGGTAGGCGAATATGAAGAAAAACATTCCCGTTTTATTGCTGAAATAAAGCCTGTTTCTAACGAAGAAGAAGCACTTGCTTTTATAAAAGAACAAAAAAGTAAATACTGGGATGCCCGTCATAACGTATATGCATACAGGTTACTGGGTGATGAATGTAGGTTTTCTGATGACGGTGAACCGCACGGAACGGCAGGTAAGCCTGTTTTGGATATTATTACCGGTCGTCAATTATCAAACGTATGTATAGTAGTAACAAGATATTTTGGCGGAATACTTTTAGGCACAGGCGGTCTTGTCAGAGCCTATAGTGAGGCAGCAAGAAATGCTGTTGATAATGCAACCATTGCTGAAATGGGATTGATTGATAAATTTTCACTGCATTGTGATTATCAGCAATATAATAGATTACTTCCTTTTTTTGCAAAATACGATGTTAATATTAACGATACGGTTTTTTTAGAAGATGTTATTATAAATTTTGCTTTGTCTAATGAAAAAAGTGAGTCATTTTTATTGGCTTTGACTGATAATTTTGCAGGTAAAATATCTGCTCAAAAAGAAGGACAAATTTTTGCTCCTGTTAATATTATAAAAAATAATATAGATTAAAAGGTTTTTTGACTTTTTTTGCGTATATAATATATAGAAAGCGAAAATTTCGGAATTGCAGGAGAAAATATGGAAAATATCCGTAAAAAATTAGAAGAAAACGAGCATTTATATTTATGTGATTTAGCAGCTTTCAGCGATAAATCAAAAGGCAGAAAGATTTTTGAAGAAGAATCTCCGTTAAGAACCGTTTATCAGCGCGATAGGGATAGGATTATTCATTCAAAAGCGTTTCGTCGATTAAAGCACAAAACTCAGGTTTTTCTGTCCCCTGAGTCAGATCATTACAGAACGCGACTAACTCACACTCTTGAAGTTTCTCAAATAGCACGCACAGTTGCTCGCGCAATGGGTCTTAACGAAGATTTGACCGAAGCTATCGCTTTAGGACACGACCTTGGTCACACTCCGTTCGGACATGCCGGTGAGCGTGCTCTTAATGAACTTGCTCCGTTCGATTTTACCCATTTTGAACAAAGTGTCAGAGTTTGCGAGAAACTTGAAAAATCAGGCAAGGGACTTAACCTAACTTATGAAGTTTTAGACGGTATTCTTTGCCACACAAGAGGAAAGAATGCCGAAACGCTAGAAGGCCGTATTGTACGTATTTGCGATAGAATTGCCTATATTAATCACGATATAGATGATGCTATAAGAGGCAATATTATTAGTATAAACGATATCCCGGAAGATATTCGCAATTTTCTAGGAAATACTAAAAGTCAGCGTATTAATACTTTGGTTATGTCTGTTATCGAAAACAGCAATACTGATATTTGTATGGATGAAGTTACAAAGGTTTATTTTGATAAACTTCATGAGTTTCTTTTTGAGTTTGTTTATCGTAACCCAAAAGCAAAGTCTGAAGAAACGAAGGTATATGGATTTATAAAAGGTCTTTATGACTATTACTGTCAAAATCCGTTGTTATTACCCGCAGAGTATAGAAAAATTTCTGAAGACGAAGGTGTTGAACGCACTGTAGTTGATTATATTGCAGGTATGACCGACCATTATGCAGTAGTTAGTTTCAATAATATTTTCGTTCCGGGTGCTTGGGAACATTAAATTAATTTTAAATTATATGAAAGGAGTTTTAATATGGCAATACCACAAGACGTTATAGCGGAAATTAAATATAAGAATGATATTGAGTCTATAATTTCACAGTATATCGTTCTTAAACGTCGGGGCAAAAACCTTATTGGATTATGTCCTTTCCATAACGAAAAAACTCCTTCATTTACGATTTATCCCGAAAATGGCTCTTTTTATTGTTTTGGATGTAAAGTGGGCGGCGACGTTATCACCTTTACAAGTCTTATTGAGCACCTTGATTACGTCGAATCATTAAAATATTTGGCTGAAAAATCCGGAATAGAAATTCGCGATAACGGCGAGAATGATAATTCTATGCAGAAACTTAAACAAACGATTCTTGAAATTAATCGTGAAACAGCCAGATTTTATCATAATTATCTTATGTCCGAAAATGGAAAATGGGCGTTTGATTATCTTGTGGGAAGAGGTCTTACTCGTTCGACGATTGTTAAATTCGGTCTTGGATGTGCTCCTGATAGCTGGGATGCGTTATTTAAACATCTTTCTTCTAAAGGATATACTGTTGGCGATATGCTTCAGGCTAACGTGATATCGAAAAGTCAACGAGGAAGTTATTTCGACCGTTTTAGAAACCGTGTAATGTTTCCCATAATTAATCTTAGGGGTAACGTTATTGCTTTTAGTGGACGAGCCAAACCGGGTGATGAAAAAGCTTCGGCAAAATACGTTAATACGTCCGATACTCCCGTTTACAAAAAAAGTGAGAATTTGTTTGCTTTTAATTATGCTAAGAATAACTGTGCCGACAGAATTATATTAGTTGAAGGTAATATGGACGTTATTTCTTTGCATCAAGCGGGTTTTACTAATACAGTTGCCGCATTAGGTACGTCATTTACTATTGAGCAAGCGAAATTGCTGTGTCGATATACTAAAGAAATAGTAGTTCTTTTTGACTCCGATAGTGCTGGACAAAATGCTGTAAAAAAAGCGCTCGCTACTCTTAAAGATTCAGGAATGAATATAAGAGTTTTGGTTTTACCGGAAGGGAAAGACCCTGATGAATTTATAAAGAAGAATTCTCCTGAAAAGTTGAGAGTTTTGCTTGACGGATCTGAAAGCGATATTGATTATAAATTGAGAATCGCTTCTTATGACTTTGACGTTAACACCAATGACGGAAAGCTTAATTATTTAAAAACAGCCGCAGCGATTCTCGCAGATACTGATGACGAATTAACTGTAGATTTATATTCGGGAAAATTAGCGGAAACTTTTGGCTTTTCAAAAAACTCTGTTGAAAGCGCTGTAAAAAAGATACGTGAAACTAAGTCAAGACAAAAGGTAAGAAAAGAAATTTCCGAGGTAATTTCTCCAACCTTTACACGTGATTCAATAAATCCTGAAAAAAGGCTAAACAAGAAAGTAGCGGTAGCTGAAGAAACGATTATTTCAATTCTTTTTGCGCATCCTGACTACTTTAATGCGGTAGAAGATGAATTGCCGCCAAATTTGTTTGTTACTTCTCTTAATCAAAAAATATATGGGGATATTTTTAATGCTTTAAGAGAAGGCAAGAATATAGATGTTTCTTTATTTGGTGAAAAATATAATCCGAATGAACTTGGTTATATAGTTTCGCTTCAAAGTTCGGTCAAAGCTGAACGTAATGCTTTACAGGTTCTGCGTGACAGTATTGATATAATAAAAAAATATCACGATACTTCGCTGAATGATAGTGACAGCGATGATGACTGGGCTAATAAAATGAAAGAAATTGTTAAACAAAAAAAGGGAGATAAATAGGATGGAAAAGGAAAACAAAAAGGTTAATTCAAATGAAGTAAGTGAAAATGTTAAAGAAGAGGCATTTGATATCGAGAAAGAGGATAAAATACTTTCTATCGATGAAATCGAAAATGCGCCTGATGATCTTGAGTCACTATATGATGAACCTGTTTTACTTGAACTTGATTATGATGATGAACCAACTGATGACGATCTTAAGTTAGAAGAGATGGATCTTGATAAGCTTGACGATGACAGTGCTTTGGACAATCTTTCTTTAGATGATCCTGTTAAAGTGTATCTTCGTGAGATTGGTAGAGTTCCGCTACTTTCGGGTGATGAAGAAATAGAACTTGCTGTTAAAATATCCGAAGGTGATGAAAAAGCTAAAAGACGTCTTGCTGAAGCAAATCTTCGTCTTGTTGTAAGTATTGCCAAGAAGTACGTTGGCAGAGGTATGTATTTCCTTGATTTAATTCAGGAAGGAAACGTTGGCCTTATTAAAGCAGTCGATAAGTTTGACTATACCAAAGGCTTTAAATTCTCTACTTATGCTACTTGGTGGATTCGTCAGGCAATTACTCGTGCTATTGCCGATCAGGCTAGAACTATCCGTATTCCCGTTCATATGGTTGAAACTATTAACAGACTTAAACGTGTTCAAAGTCAGCTCCTTCACGAAAACGGTTATGAACCCAGCGAAGAGATGATTGCTCAAAAAATGGATATGCCCGTTGAAAGAGTAAGAGAAATTATGCGTGTGGCTCAGGAACCTGTTTCTATGGAAACTCCTATAGGTCCCGAGGAAGATTCACGACTTATGGACTTCATCAGAGATGAAGATGCGCTTGCTCCCGATGAAGCGGCTCTTAAAGCTATTACTAACGAAGATATTGACGGAGTTCTTAAAACCCTTACAGAAAGAGAAGAAGCGGTTATCAGACTTCGTTTTGGTTTGCATGACGGCAGATGTCACACATTAGAAGAGGTTGGCAGTGAATTTAAGGTAACCAGAGAGCGTATTCGTCAGATTGAGGCTAAAGCTTTGCGTAAACTTCGTCATCCTGTTCGTTCCAATCGTTTCAAAGACAGATAAAGGTGATGTTATGACTTATCAATATACTCCAAAAGGTGTTTGTTCTCGTTATATGGAGTTCTCGGTTGAAAACGGGAAAATTACTGACGTCGTAATAAAAGGCGGATGTAACGGTAATTTGAAAGGTATTTGCGCTCTTGTTAAAGGAATGGACGTTGATGACGTTATTAATAAACTCAAAGATATCAAATGCGGTTTTAAAGATACGTCTTGTCCTGCGCAATTAGCCATTGCTCTTACTCAATATAAAAACGAAAAAGAGGAATAATAGTGAATTTTGATTCCGATATTAAGATTGCAGGCGATAAACCTTCAATCGACGTTAAAAGAAATCGTCTTTTAGCCGGTGAAATGGGCGAGAATGCCGGTGAACGCAATAACGCTAAATATCTCGGCAGAGCTGTTGCACAGATTTTTTCAAAAGATGCCACTAATTTTAAATATGAAGATGATGGCGATTATGAAATGATAGTGCAAAGAAGAATGCTTCTTTCTTTTACGGCTACGGTTGGTTTTGAAAGATATTGCTCGGATGATACCGATGCGGGTATTGCACAAAAAGCGTTTATAGATTACCTAAAGGAAAATAATCCTGAAATTCTTAAAACATCTACCGATACCGGTGCATTTTCTTTTTATTATCTCGCTTATAGAAGAGGAATAGAGGTTGACAGAAGAATCGGTCAGACCTTTGCTATGTTGTGTTCACACGATGGAGATAACGTCTATCAAGAACTTGGCGAAGCCCTTTATTGTTGGTTTTCTTCGGTTGTTAAAGAACAAGCTGAAAAATTCTGCTTATCATAGAATTAAATCCCTTTCGACTTCATAAAATGAAGCGGAGGGGATTTTTTATGCCTACTATATATTTAAGTCCTTCAACACAAGAGTTTAATAATTATGTTGATGGTAGCGGAAGTGAAGAATATTATATGAACTTAATTGCCGATGCAATGATACCTTATCTTGATGCATCCGGCATAGGATACGTGAGAAACACAAAAGATATGACGGCAGCGAGTAGCATTGCCGCTTCTAATTCAGGAAATTATGATTTTCATTTAGCGCTTCATTCCAATGCGGCAGGAGAAGCAAACTCGGGAAAGGTTAGGGGAACTGAAGTATATTATTATCCGCGAAGTAATAACGGTCAGCGTGCAGCAGAGATAATTGCAAACAATATGAAGCTGATTTATCCGTTGCCTGAGCTGGTCAGAACTGTACCAACCGAAACTTTAGGTGAAGTAGTGCGTACTAAGGCGCCTTCCGTACTGATAGAATATGCTTATCACGATAATTTGGAAGATGCTCTTTGGATAGAAAATAACATTGAAGAAATAGCGCGTAATACGGTTCTCTCATTGACCGATTATTTTGATATCCCCTTTAATTATCCACAAAACACATTTATGGGGACTATTGTAACACCGCTTGGCGGTAGTCTGAACATACGTAAATCGCCGTCATTTAACGCACCGGTAATAGGAAGCGTTCCGTCGGGACAAAACGTAACTATTCTCGCTTCGCTTCCGGATTGGTATCTTATCAGATATAATAATACTATAGGATATTCGTACGCGCCATACGTAAAATAATAAATTGACTTTTAAAATATATATGTTAAAATATATCTGGTGATTAAAATGGATATGAATAAATGGAATGAGCATCAACAAAAACTTAAGTCCTTGCACATAAAATATCGTAATAAAAGATTGATTTGTGTTTTAGTATGGATTATTTGCGCCGCTATTGTTACTGCTTTATGGATGTTTTTTAAAGAAAAACTCGGTTCGCAGTTGTTGTTTATGGGTATTTTGTTTTCTAATGCCATATTAGTTTTCATTTTCTTCAGAAAAATACGAGAACAAACATTTTTTGAGAAAAAACAAGTAGCTTTACTTCGTGAAGAAGAACCTGTTGGTAAGTTTAAAACTTAAAAAGGGGCTGTAAAAAAACAGTCTAAAAAATCCGAGGTTCACGGTAATCCGTGAGTCTCGGATATTTTTTTAACAGAAATAGAATAAAATGTGTATAAATCAAGCAAAAAACCTGTTTTCATGG
>SVPZ01000045.1 GCA_015065605.1 Oscillospiraceae bacterium
TGCCATGAAAACAGGTTTTTTGCTTGATTTATACACATTTTATTCTATTTCTGTTAAAAAAATATCCGAGACTCACGGATTACCGTGAACCTCGGATTTTTTAGACTGTTTTTTTACAGCCCCTTTTAATTTTATTTTGTACCGAAAAGTCTATCTCCGGCATCACCCAGACCGGGTAAAATATAACCATTTTCATTAAGACATCTATCCAATGTAGAAACGAAAATATGAACGTCGGGATGAGCTTCGGCAACCTTGCTTACTCCCTCGGGAGCACCGATAACAGCCATAAATTTAATATCTTTACAGCCACGCTTTTTAAGTGACTCAATAGCGTCGCAAGCGCTTCCGCCCGTTGCTAACATCGGGTCAACAAGAAGAACCAATTTTTCTTCAATTCCATCGGGAAGCTTGCAATAATATTCACAAGGCTGAAGTGTTTCTTCATTTCTATACATACCGATATGTCCGACTCTTGCAGAGGGGAACAGCACGTGTACACCGTTCACCATACCAAGACCTGCGCGAAGGATAGGAACAATAACGATAGCGTTATCCTTTACAACCCTTTGAGTACAAACTTCAAGAGGTGTTTTAACCTGTTTTTCGGTGGTTGGCACGCCCTCTTTAAGACATTCAAAGGTCATAAGCGTCGTGATTTCTTCTATAAGTTCACGAAACTCCTTCATGCTGGTTTTTTCATCCCTTAAAATCGCTATTTTATGATTGATTAAAGGATGGTCGAAAATGGTTACGTTGTCATAGTTTTTCATTAAAATTACTCCTTGTCTTCAGCGCCCTTTTTAGCGTGAAGAACGATATTAACGATAATGCCGAGGATAAGAGCACAAGCGATAGAGGTAAGAGTTACCTTGCCTATAGCCATAGCCATACCGCCGATACCTGCTATAAGAATAACGGAAACTGTAAACAAATTAGCGTTATCTTCAAGGTCAACCTTCTGAATCATCTTAAGACCGGATACAGCGATAAAGCCGTAAAGGGTAATGCAAACGCCACCCATTACACAACCGGGAATGGAATCAAGGAATGCAACAAAGGGAGAAACGAAGGAAATAAGAATTGCCATAAAAGCAGTAGTGGTGATGGTAGCAACGGAAGCATTTCTTGTAATTGCTACACAACCAACGGATTCACCGTATGTAGTGTTGGGACAACCGCCGAATACAGCGCCTACCATAGAGCCTACACCGTCACCGAGAAGGGTTCTGTGAAGGCCGGGTTCTTCAAGAAGGTCGGTTCCGATAATGGAAGAAAGATTCTTGTGGTCGGCTATATGCTCTGCGAAAACAACCAAAGCAACGGGCACGTAAGCAACTGCAACGGTTGCGAGATAAGAAGCGTTGAATTCTTTTACGCCCTTAATTGCGTTAAGGAAAGAAAATTCAGGAACTGCAACAAAAGTTTTAAGATTTACGCCGTCGGCAACAAGTGCTTTAAAGGGAGCAAAATCAATGATCATAAGATTTGCATTACCTGTCTTAATGCCGATAAGAGTAAATATAAGACCTACTGCATAACCTGCCAATATACCAATGATAAAGGGGATAAGCTTGGTCATTTTTTTGCCGTAAGTAGAGCAAAGCACTACAACGAAAAGTGTAACGAGTGCGCAAACGAGAGATACCCAACTAAATCCGCTCATAATGAAAGAGCCGTTAGAATCCTGAGGACGTAAGAAAATACGTCCTTGATAGCTGCGCCTGCAAGAGAAAGACCGATAATTGCAACTGTAGGTCCGATAACTGCAGGAGGCATAAGTTTGTTAATCCAGCCTACACCTGCTATCTTAATAACGATAGCAATAACTACGTAAACAAGACCTGCAAGTACTGCACCGATAATAATTCCCAAAAATCCGAGAGAAGCGGATGCTGCGCCTGCGAAGGCTGCACACATAGAACCGATAAAGGCAAAGGATGAGCCAAGGAAAACAGGGCTTCTGAACTTAGTGAAAAGCTGATACACAAGTGTTCCCATACCTGCACCGAGAAGAGCTGCAGAAGCGCTCATTCCGTTACCTACAATTGCAGGAACTGCGATAGTTGCCGCCATAATAGCAAGTAACTGCTGGAAAGCAAAAATTAACATTTGCCCAAATTTTGGTTTGTCTTTGACATTATAAACGAGATTTGTCTCCATTTATAATCCCCTCCATAAAATATAGTATGAGGATATATTTTTATCCACAAGATGTATTGTATCACACTAACTTATCATTTGCAAACATTAAATAACATTTTTCGATATTTTTTACGTTTTTTGTTACTTTTACCCAAAATAAAGCTTTTGTTTTTTACATTAATATATTATGTTCATTTTCGCAATATTTTTTCGTTTATATTTGCAATTGCAATCGTATATATTTATATGTTATAATACAAAAAATTTTCAAGGAGGTATTATTATGATACCAAAGCTTAGTGAAATGACTTTTGACCAAAAAATAGGTATGGTGCTTTGTGCCAGACGTTGCGGATATGCCGCAGAGTTCGAAGAAACCTTAGAACTTATCAAAAAACGCGCAGTTGGTTGCGTTCAAATTCCTTTAAATGCCAAAACAGAAGAATACGTAAGAAGAATAAGAGAGGTTGCCGATTACCCCGTTCTTCTTATAAACGATATGGAACAGGGCAACCCCTTATCAGAATATCCCAGAATCCCCGCTATTGCTTTGGCTGCTGCCAACAATAAGGAATATACCAAGAGTTTTGCAAAGGGAATTGTTTCCTCTGCCAAAAAAATGGATATCGACGGCATTTGGGGCCCTGTGGTTGACCTTCATTTTTGCGGTTCTTGTAATCGTAACTATGGCGATAGCCCCGAAAGCGTATTAGAAGTTACCGAAGTAATCAATCAGCTTTTTGTTGACAACGGATTTATGGGTACTTCTAAGCATTACCCCGGCGGTCACGATATGCCTTATGACTCTCACATGGTTGAAAGTTATTCCGACCTTGATGAAGAACAACTTATTAATCTTACCTTAGTTCCTTATAAGAAACTTATGGAAAAGGGACTTCTTAACGCAATTATGACCCACCACTGCACACATCCTAAAATCGACCCTGATTACCCTGCTACTCTTTCCAAAAAGGTACTCGGCATTATAAGAAGAGAAGGCTTTGACGGCGTTATTTTCACCGACAGCCTTGCTATGATGGGTATTCTTCAGAAATACGGTGAAGGTCCTGCTATGGGTCTTGCTTTTGATGCAGGCGCCGATATTATTCTTCCTAACTACCGCACACCCATTAGTGAAGTTATTCGTATGATGAAGGAAAACTTCGAAAACGGTATGTTCAGTGAGGAAAGACTTGACGAAGCAGTAAGACGTATTCTTACTATAATGGAATTTGTTGAGGCAAAGAAAAACGTTATTCCCGAAATGACCGAGCAGGACGTAGAAAACCTTAAAAATATTACCAGAGACTGTATTACCGCCGTTACCGATGAAGGCGTTAAGGCTTGCCTTGGTGACAAAGAAAAACGCAGACTTTTCGTAATTGTTACCGATAACAACTTCTCAGCAAACGAGCCTGCTATGGAAATCACTGAAGGCAAATGGTATAACCCTCATACCATTTCCGAAAAAATTAAAAAAGAATTCCCCGGCAGCGATATTATATTCGTTCCCGAATTTGCTACTGCAGGTGAAAATGAAAAGGTTCTTCTTGCTGCCACTAAACACGATGAAGTAGTATTGGTTACCTATTGCGCTACCGCCTGTTATTTAGGCACCGACTGTATGACAAGACGTACCGAAATGCTCCTTAACTGCCTTATTATGTCGGGAAAGGTTTCCGCTCTTCTTCACTACGGTAACCCACACGCCGTAGAACCCGTACAGCACGTAAAGAGAGTTATCTTCGCTTACAACTCCCCCGCTTCTCTTGAACCCGCTATTGACGTTTTAGCAGGTAATATCGAAGCAAAAGGTAAACTTCCCATTAAAGTTGATTTACAGTAATCAAAATTTTAAAGCCGTGTATCTCGCGATACACGGCTTATTTTTTTATATCGTTTTTCTCCAACCGTAAATATTACCATACAAATCGCCCTTTATAAAGAATTCATCGAGTACGGAATCTGTATATACCCTTGTTTCATCAACGTAAGCTTTAAATTCCTCAATTTTTGCTTTGCTTTCTGCTTCGTTGCCACGGAAATAGAGAATATATGCGTCAGCATAAAGTTTGGTCATTTCAGCATGATAAGAAAGGTATTCCCAGTCCTTTGAAACGTCCTTCATTTTTTCAATATAGTTAGCTTTAAAGTCATCAACCAAAGTCTTTGCTTTTTCATACTGCTGAGCCATAGTTTCCTTTTCAAAAGGCTTATTGCCTCTAAGTACCTTCGGTTCGAAAAGCGCTGACAAATCCGCCATATATTTTTCAACCTTTTCGCCGTATTCCTTAAAGGCGGCGGTGAAATAATCTTTTGAAATTTCCTTAAAGGTTATATTTTTGTTCCAAAGAGTTTCAGCCATAGCGTAAAGAGGAAGAGCGGTAGGAAGCGCAGTTCTCTGAAGCTGACAGCTCACCATTCCGTTAACACCGATTTTATCCAAAGAAGCCATATCCTGATGCAGTATTTCGGCTACCTCGTAGTATCCGGGGTCATAGTGATGATCCCACATAAGATGATAGTCAAACAAAAAGCTATCATTAAAGCCTTGTTCCTTTTGCCAGAGTCTTAATCTTTCCACGCTTACGGCAACCGAAGCAGGTCTGCTTATCTGATTTCGAACGTAAGGCTCAAGTTCAACCTTTTCGTTTAAATCAACGTCTTTATAAGAGGTTGAGTAGGTACGTGTAATAGGCGCAAACATAAGTGTAAAGCGGTCGGGGTTTAATAACTTTTCGGTTTCGGGAACCCACATAAGTTCGTTATAAAGAAGACATACAATTTTGGTTGTAAGTTTTTCATTAGTCAAAGCGCGGTCTAATTCGTTTAACATTAAAACGTAAAAATCGGACGGCGTTTTCTTTACGCAATTTTCACATTCACAGTGATTATTTCTGCCGTCGGCAAGCCAGAAATGAACGTAATCCTCATCGGGATGGTTTTTGCAGTAATTTACAATGCAGTTCACCATCTTTTCTCTGACGTCGGGATTAGAATAGCAAAGATTGGTATTAAGAGCAATTTCATAACGAAAATCGCGTTTGCCGCCAACAAGAGCAAGGTAGGGCTTTACTTCTTCGGGCGCTTCCCCACCATATTTATCCCAACCTGTAGCTACAATGCCGAAAGGCTCACAGGTCCAGCCGTGACCTACCGTATGATATTCAAGTCCTCGTTTTGCTATTTCTTCCTCCAAAGAATTCATAATAGCATCCACTTCATCGGGAGTCATATCACCGTAATAACGTGTAAAGAAGATAGCAGGAGTAAAGAACTGCTTAAAGTATGCATTCATACCTACTTTTGGAATCCAGTCTATCATATTATAAACGTGTTCACTGCCAACAGAACCCTCGATACAAATACCGCGGTGACCGTATGAGGCTGTTTCATTTACGTTAACGTTAAGAACTTCTGCCGAAATAGTTTTTTGAGGCACCTTTTCGCCGTCAATACCGGGACGTAAAAAACGACATCCCAATTCTCTCATAAAGCGATAAACGGCGATAAGTACGCTTCTTTCATTAGAACCGCTTATAAAACCTGCACCGTCTTTAACCTTTATTGCTACGCTGTCCTTTTCATTTTCTTCGGTAAAGCCAAGACCTACCCAAAGAGCATTCTTTACGCCTTCATCGTAAGAATCATATTTTCTTACGTCCAAAACTACAGAAGAATCCATAGTTTTAATAAGTCTTATAAGTTCTTCATTAGCAAAAGAAACGGTTTTATTATCACCTATTTTAGCAATTATGAGTTTCATAAAAAGCACCTCTTAAATTGTTTTTCTCCAACCAAAAAGGTTATTATATACGTCACCTGTTAAGAAATTATCATCAAGCACAGTATCAGCAAAGGTTCTTATACTGTTGGCGTAATCATAAATTTCTTGAGCTTTGGCTTTACATTCGTCTTCGTTACCGTTAAATCTTGCAATATAAACGTCTGCATAGATTTTAACAATCTGCGCGTGATGGAAAAGATATTTCCATAGTTTAGAGTTTTCCTTAAGTTTCAAAATATAATTATTTTCAAACTCTTTAACGACCTGCTTTGCCTGTTCGTATTTTTCGGTCATTTCCTTTGCGTCATAAGGCTTTTCACCTCTTAGCACTTCGGGAACAAAAAGTTTGGAAAGAGTACTCATATATTCTTCTACCGCATCTGCATACTCACCGTAAGCGGCAAGATAATATTCTTTAGCAATATCTTCAAAGGTTTCGTTTTTGTTCCACAAGGTTTTTCCCATACAGTACATAGGCAGATTTGTGGGGAAAGCAATTCTCTGAAGCTGACAGCTTATCATTCCGTCGAGTCCGATTTTATCTAACGATGCCATATCCTTTTGGAGAATTTTTGCTACCTCGTAGTATCCGGGGTCATAGTGGTGGTCCCACATAAGATGGTAGTCGAAAAGCATAACGTCTTTAATGTTTTGTTCTTCTTTCCATTTTTTAAACATTGCCACAGCCTTTGGAAGCGAATATTTAAAGACGTTTTCGTTTCTTCTATAAGGTTCTAATTCTATTTCCTCATTAAAATCATAATCCGCATAAGAAACGGTATAAGAACGTGAAATGGGGGCGAAATCAAGAGCAAAACGATGGGGATTTTTGATTTTTTCGGTTTCGGGAGCCCACATTAAATCATTATAGAAAGGCAGTACGATTTTTGAATCCAAACCGTTTGCGGTTAATTTTTCATCCAATTCATTAACCATCATAACCAGAAAATCCGACGGGGTCTTCTTTTTACAGTTTTCGCATTCGCAGTGATTATTTCCACCATCCGCCATCCAGAAAGCAATATAATCCTTATGCTGATTTTTCTTGCAATAATCAACGATATGGTCAACCATTTTAGTTCTGACGGTTTCGTTTGAATAACAGAGATTAGTATTCAGCGGAATGTTTTTATTGAATTTGCGTTCACCGTCACGCATAGCAAGTATATTTTTAATTTCTTCGCTCGGTTCACCCTTAAATTCTTTCCAGCTTGATGCTGCAAGACCGAAAGGAGCGCAGGTCCAACCGTGACCGACAGCCTGATATTTAAGACCGCGTTTTACAATATCTTCGTCGAGCATTCTTATTATTGCATCTATTTCGCTGTCTTCAAGTTCATCTGAAAAATTTCTGTAAAACTGATTAAAAAAGGTGGCGGGGGTTAAGAACTGGAAGAAATATTCATTCATACCCACCTTAGGCAACCAGTCTATAATATTATAAACGTGTTCATAGCCTACCGTACCCTCGATACAAATACCGCGGTGACCGTACGAAGCAGTTTCGCTTACCTCTACGTTTAATTCTTCGTTAGAAAGTTTTTTTAAAGGAATTACTTCGCCTTCTTTTCCGGGATAAAGAAAAGTGCATCCCATTTCTTTCATAAAACGGTAAACGGCGATAAGTACGCTTCTTTCATTAGAACCGCTTATAAAACCTGCACCGTCTTTAACCTTTATTGCTACGCTGTCCTTTTCGCTTTCTTCGGTAAAGCCAAGACCTACCCAAAGAGCATTCTTTACGCCTTCATCGTAAGAATCATATTTTCTTACGTCCAAAACTACAGAAGAATCCATAGTTTTAATAAGTCTTATGAGTTCTTCATTAGCAAAAGAAACGGTTTTATTATTTCCTATTTTAGCAATTGTAAGTTTCATAATGATCTCTCCATAAAACATTTTAAGTATAATTATAATACAGCTACATAATATATCATAAAATATAAAAAATATATTGGTTTTTCACCCAAAAATATCACAAAATATGCATCCTTATTATACGTAAGTCAAATAAAAAAGTTTTAAAAACAGTTCTTTAGCGCCTTAATCAAACAAATAATAAAGCATTTTTTCGGGATTGTCAAGAAATGACTTGGTTATTTTATAATGCTCGGTTTCGGTATAGGAAACCTCTTTAATTCCGTCTTTATTAAATTCCAAAATCTGCGCGTTTGGAAAAGCCAATAAAATAGGAGAATGGGTAGCAATTATAAACTGGGAATCCTTTTTAACAAGCTCGTTTATTTCGCTCATTAAGGTTAGCAGTCTGTTGGGAGAGAGCGCCGCTTCAGGCTCGTCCAATATATAAATTCCATTACCGAAAAATCGGTTTTTAATAATGGACATAAAGCTTTCCCCGTGGGACTGATTATGTAAAGACACACCGCCGTAATTATGGGTAGCTTTAACCTCGTCAATATAGGTAGCCGCATTATAAATGCTTTCTGCCCTTAGGAAAAATCCGTCTTTTGCAAAGCGTCTTTTTGCAATTTCAATATGTTCGCAAAGCAAAGAATGTGTGTCGTTGGTGGAAAAGGTGAAGTTTTTAGAACCACCCTCGGCATTAAAACCGAAGGCTACGGCAATAGCCTCTAAAAGCGTAGATTTTCCCGTCCCGTTTTCTCCCACGAAAAACGTTACGGGAGAGGAAAAGGATATTTCCTTTTCTTTTTTAAGATATTTTATAACGGGCAAATTGTTAAGATAGGAATTTTCATCCACGTTACCGTCAAAAAGAATTTTGGAAATATAATCGGCGCCTGACATACTTTCACCCTTTTCTTTCAGTCTATTTTTATTATCAAATCACACTTTTCTTTAATGCGCATTTCATTAAAGTATCTTTTTTCAAGCGGTATCCACTCGTCAAAAAAGCGTTGCGCCAAAACGGGAGTATTACGTTTTAAAATCCGTTCTCTTTGCAACTTTTCATCAATATCCAAAAATACCGAATAACCGTAAAAGCCTCTTAAATCGGGATGCATTGAATAAGCGCCTTCAATAATTACAAGTTTTTGGGGAACAACCTCTATATAATCACCAAAACTCATAACAGAGCAGTTAAAGGGGCGATAGTTTACCTTTTCTCCCTTTGATAAAGGAAGCAAAACCTCCTTTAAAAAGCGTTCTCGGTCAACGTTTCCGCCAACTTCGTTATATCTTTCTTTCGTTCTCTGAAAAGGCTGTAAAAAGAAGTCGTCCATATGAAACACCGTGGCTTCATACTTTTCATTAAGCATATTGCTTAACGTAGTTTTACCCGAGGCGCTTCCGCCCTCTATTGCTATTATAATTTTCCCTTTTTGAATTTCTTTTTCTATAACTTCAAAAAGGTAAGAAAAATCATTTTTCATATTCTTCCTCGGCTTTTCTTTGCAAAATCAAAAATCATTACCAAAATCGGAATTAAAATTATTTGAATAACGATACCCGGCATGGCATTTAAAAACGCCCCTGCGTAAAAGGCTTTCAAAGTAAAAACAGAACCCTTTAATCCCATCAACACGTACATAACAAAGCCCCATACAATTCTTCCCGATATCATAGCAATAAGAAGAGAAGGATAAATATATATTTTTTTCTTCGGGAAAATTTTATACATAAGACCGCTGAACATTCCGTAAACTGCCAGTTCCACCGCCATAGCAATAGCGTTTGGAAAAAGAATAGGCATTCCTAAAGTAAAGCTTCGAAGAAGAGGCGCAATAAATCCCACGCTAAGTCCCCAGTACCATCCGCATATAAATCCGCAAAGAATAACGGGAATATGCATAGGACAAAGTTTATTTCCTATAGACTGAATCTGCCCCGTTAAAAACGGCATCAGATAGGCTAACGCCAAAAACAGAGCAGAAAGTATCATTTTAACTAAACTGTCTTGTTTTTTCATAACTTTATATCAATATATGCAGGCGAATGATCGGAAACAGGCAAATAATATTCAGGAGAATATCTGTTAAAGTTTTCTACTTCGCCTTCTCCTTTCAATAAAATATGGTCAATCGCGCACTCAAAGGGCTTATCATAATAAAAATTCTCAAAACCGTCGGGATAACAATAATGAAGCCCCATAGTTTCATCAACCGTTTTGGTTGCAATATCGTGAGTATGCTTATATCCGTTTTTAAATAACTGCTTTAAAACCTCGGAATTATAATCGGTATTCAAATCCCCTGCCACTATAATAGAACAATTATACTTAATTATAAATTCCTCTGCTTTTTCTATAAGCCTTCTTATTTGCAAAACTCTTGCCTCATCAGAATGCTCCTGATAAGAGTGAGTTCCCCTTTTAGACTCATCGGAAACCTTCCACCATAGATGCGTGTTTGCAAATATAAAATGCTTTCCACTGCTCTTTTCTTTTAAAACAGCTATGTTAAAGGCTTTAGATTTTGAATCGTTAAAGGTACCCTCGTAACCCTCTATCCTTTCCGGATAAAGTTCGAAATAAGACTCTACCGACTCTACCTTATCGGGATTATAAAATATAGGTGTATAGTTTCCCTCTAAAAAACGGTAATTAGTATTTTCTTTTAAAAGCGATAACATAAGAGCCGATACTTCCTGTCCTCCAACAACGTCGGGGAGTATTTCCTTATAAACCCTCAATAGCCCTGAAAGACGCGCTTTTGCCGAACAATCAAGCCCCTTTTGTTCCCAAGAAGGACTGTTTTCGTCTTTGTTCCAAACGTTATGTGTCATTATCCTGAGCATAATTATTTAACCTGAAAGAATTCAACTTCTTCACCGACCGGACCTCTGCAAAATCCCAAACGGCAACTATAGGACGGATTTGTCGGAAAGGTATGGTCCTTTGGTTCAATCAATATTTCATATCCTGCTTTTCTGACTTTTTCGATAAAGAAATCGGTATCGTCAACCCTTAAGGCAATATGGCGGATGGTCGAAGAAGCGGGATAATCGACTCCGTTTGCAAAGATTTCAAGCCAGGCGTCGCCCGTATCTATCATTTTGCCTCTGTTTTCCCCTTCGCCCCACTCAAGCGCCACGGGAAGACCCAATATATTGGTATAAAAATCCACCATTTTGTCAAAATCGCTGTTCCCCATCGCCTTTAGGCAGATATGGTGAATTCCGCTTATTTTACGTTCCATTTTTATTCCTCCAAAAGATTATATTTTAATTATACTATATATAAATTCAATGTCAACAAAACCTTATTTTACGTTAAAAGGATAGCCTTTTTTATACTTTAACGGCGGTATTCCCACGTTGTTTTTAAAAACTTTGGTAAAATAGTTATAATCGTTTATTCCAACGGCGCTACTAACCTCTCTAACAGTTAAATCTGTAGTGGTAAGCATTTTTTTGGCTTCCTCTATTCGAACTTGGGTTATATATTCGCTAATCGTCATTTTAAACCATTGGTGAGATATTTCGTAAAGTCTATTTTTTGATAAGAAGAACCTTTCGCAAATTGCCGTCACCGTCAGCTTTTCCTTTAAATTATTTCTTATATAGCCGTCTATTTCCTGAGCAAGCGCGCTGAAACCTATTTCTATATATTCGGAAAGCCACAGATGTGCCGTAACGTTTTTCATTATACTTGCGGCAGAGCTTATGCGCTCTTTATCGTATTTTTCAAGTTCTCCGTACGCGCTTAACATATCGTTATAATCAAGCTTTAATTCCTTGCACAGTTCATTTAATTTAATATCGGAGTCATCGGCAACCTGACCGAAAATTATAAACCCCAGTACCGTATCCTTAAACCTTATGGGTACTGCAGTATCCACAAGTCCTGCATGACAGTAATGGGTAGTCGGCTTTCCCGTTTTCGCGCACTCCATACATACCGCTCTGTCACTTGCCTGACAGCGCTCCTTTCCGAGAGGAGAGCTTTTTACGTTGGTACAAAAGCTACACATATTCTTCGGTTGAAAGCTAAGAAGATTAACCTGCGAATCCCATACGGAAGTCGCAAGTCCCGTAAGTCTGTAAAAATCATACAAAAGTTTATCAAGCTTTTCCTTATTGAAGTTATAAATCATTTATATCACCGAAGCAATTATACTATAAAATCTCATACTTTTCAATAAAATCACTCTGATTTTCGGGAAGATTTTTCTATTTTTATGGTTTATTGTTACTATTTTAAATTTTAAAAAGGATGTAATATAAAAATATAGATTTATTGAGAAAGTGTGATGGCATATGGCTAATACCGATATTACTATTGCGGGCAGTTTTATTGCCGACCTTGTTAAAACCACAGACTGTTATCCGCAAGCGGGAATGATGGCTTATATTACCGACACCAAAAGAGCGGCGGGCGGTTGTGTACCAAACACCGCGGTTTCTCTAAAAAAAATTGATAAAGAAACCAAAGTTTCGGTAAGAGGCAAAATAGGAAAAGACGAAAACGGCGGTTTTATAATAGACACGCTTAAGAAAAATGGTATAGACTGTGATAAAGTCATCTGCAGTGAGAATGCGCCCACAAGCTATTGCGACGTTATGAGTCAGCCCTCGGGTGAACGTACGTTTTTCCATGCAAAAGGTGCAAACGCGCTGTTTAGCGAAAAAGATTTGGACGTAGGTTCCCTCGACTGCAAAATCTTCCATATCGGCTACATCTTCCTTCTGGATTATTTTGAAAAGGCAGATGCAGAATACGGAAACGTACTTGCCCGTGTTTTAAAGAAAATTCAGGATAAGGGAATAAAGACTTCTATCGACGTAGTCAGTGAAAGCAGCGGCAGATATAAGGAAATCATTATTCCCACCCTTAAATATTGCAACTTTGCCATTATGAACGAGGTTGAAAGCAGTATGCTTACCGACCTTCCGCCTTATAATGAAGATAATTCTCTTAATCTTGGAAACATAAGAAAAACAATGGAATTTATGGCAAGTTGCGGAGTAAAAGAAAAGATTATCGTTCACTGCAAAAATGCAGGATTCATTTTAGATTGCAAAACAGGCGAATTTACTCTTATCCCTTCTATCAACGTTCCGAAAGAAGAAATAAAGGGAAGCGTAGGCGCGGGAGATGCTTTTTGCGCAGGTTGTCTTTACGGACTGTTAAAAGGTATGAGCGATAACGAAATTTTAAAAACCGCCTCAGCGGTTGCGGCAAGTAATCTCTTTTCCAAAAACTCCACAGACTCAATAATCTCTATTGACCAAATTGAAAATTTTGAAAGAAAGTATGGTAGAAAAACACTATGAAAAAAAGCGAATATAACGAACAGGTAAAATTAACCCTTGAATATTTTGACAAAGCAGGAATAGCTCTTACCGACAAAGAAAAAGAGTCTATCGAAGTAATAGACTTTAATCAAGGCAGAGTTAAAGAATTCGGTCTTCAGCTTCTCGTTTACGTAAACACAGAAAGAGTTTGCGCAAAGGAAATGGTCTTAATCCCCGGACAGACCTGCGCTGAACATTGGCACGTACCCACAAACGGTATACCCGGAAAAGAAGAAACCTTCCGTTGCCGCTACGGTCAGGTTTATCTCTATGTTGAGGGAGAAAAGAACGTTGATGAAATTAAAGCCACACTTCCCAAAAGTGACGTTTCCGTTTTCCACGAAGTAATACTTAACCCCGGTGACCAGTACACCATAATGCCCGGTGTCAAGCATTGGTTCCAAGGTGGTCCCGACGGCGCGGTTATTTCGGAATTTTCAACCAAAAGTACCGATGAAACCGACCAGTTCACCGATAAGAACCTTATACGTTCCGGCAGTTTAGAAGAATAAAAGAAAAAGCCAAGTCGAAGCGAATGACTTGGCTTTAATTTATACCGTTTCTTTTTCTTCTTTATACAGGAAAAATGCTAATACTATCGAACAAACACCCGAAATAATTTTACCTACTATCATAGGCGCAATATAGCTTTTATCAAAAGCCATGGTAAACGCCAAGTGACTACCGAAAACAAAGGCGGCTGACACTGCAAAGGCGGAATTCAGCACCACGCCTTTTTTATTCATTTTATCCATAACTCCAAAGGTAGAAGCATTTGTCACTAAAGTAGCAAGAAGCGCAACCGCCGAAACGGAATTAATTCCCACAGAAGAACCGATTTTTTCCATTGGCTTATTTAAAAGCCTTGATACTATAGCCATTAAAGGAAGAGCGCCCGAAAGGGTTACGCAGGCGTTAGCGCAGATAAACGCGGCATTTTCAAAGGTATCAAAATATTTTGATATTTCGATTTTCGTAAGAAAAGTAAATATGGAAATTATAAGTCCCGTAAGAGCAAGTGTTCTCATAAAGAATCCGAACACCGAAAATATTTTTATGCAAATATTTTTAAGAAAGATAAGAAGCAAGGCTACCACTAAAGAAAAAATAATCAGCGGAAGCAAGGTAAGAATCAAATCGCCTATATTAATCCTACACATAAGCCCTGCTACAAAGCAACCTATAGGAATGGTCGCGATACCGCAAAGAATACCAAAAAACATTTCTTTATGCTGTTCTCGTTTTACTACGCCGAGCGCAAAAGGAATGGTAAAGGATATAACACATCCCATCATAGAGGAAACTATGTATGCGCTGAAATTTCCGATTTCTTCGGTTTTAAAAACAATTGCCGAAAGGATTGCGCCACCCATATCGTTTGCAAAAAGAGACGCGGGAATAATAGACGGGTCAATACCGAAAACATTATAAAACCATTCAAATACGGGAAGCAACCACTGACCGATAGCGGGAGCAACTACCAACATACCAAGCATTGAAAGCGCCATAGGAGCAAAGAGTGAAAAAGCCTTTTCGAATTCTTTGCCTATACCGAATTTATTGCCTGTTAAAAAATCAATTGCGCCCAAAAGAGCAAATATTAAAATCACCAAAGATATAGCATTCATATTAATCACCGAAAGTATGTTACCATAAAGCAAATCATAAATCAACCACGAAAGTTTTATATTGCTTTTTAATTTTTTATATGTTAAAATCACTTCATAAAGAAAAGGGGGACGTGTCGTTATGTCTTACGAAAATTTAAGAGAATATATGTTGGATTTATCGGAAATTTTATGGGCACAGCCTTACGGAGATTTTAAAAACCCTTGCATTGTGGTTACCAAGAACAGCAGTTATCCTTCTCAGCTTTGGGATTGGGGCAACTGGGCAAACAATATTGCTCTTCGTCAGATTGCAAAATGTAATGGAAAAGAAAAAGAACTTTTAAAGCACGAAATAGGCTCGGTTCTTAACTTTCTTGATACGCAAAAGGAAGACGGCAGTATTGAAATTGTGATTTTCAGTGATGATAAAAACAATTTTGCAAAAAATCTGCCACATAGAAATATACATAAACCCGTTCTTTGTCAGCACGTCGCCTTTATTTTAAAGTATAACGGCGATACCAACTGGGTAAAGGAAATTTATCCTAAACTCAAAAAATTCGTTTCTTACTACGAAGAAAATGCGAAACACGAAAGCGGTCTTTTCTACTTTTTCGACGATTTTGCAATAGGTGTAGATAATGACCCCTCCACCTTTTACCGTCCCGATAACAGTTCTGCTTCAATTTTTCTTAATTCCCTTATGTATATGGAGCTTGGCGCACTCAGTCATATAGCATCATTACTCGGCGAAACCGCTGACGAAATTTATTATAAAGAAAAGCAAAGCGAACTTAAAAAGGCAATAAACGACTGTTGCTATGACGAAAAAGACGGTATGTATTATAGTTGTGACGTTAATTTACGTCCCATTTCTTTAAAAGGCTTACATGCGGGCGCGCCCCGTCATTATTCTACAGTTATTCAGCGTATTGGCTGTTGGAGTTCTTTTTTACCTCTTTGGGCAGGAATTCCCACGAAAGAACAGGCAGAGCGCATAATAAAAGAAAATCTTTTGGACGAAAAAGGTTTTTGGGCGCCCTTTGGTGTTCGTTCACTTTCAAAATATGAAAAAATGTATCGCCTTATAGGTTCAAGCAACCCGTCAAGTTGGCACGGCCCCGTATGGATTCTATCTAATTATTTCGTATTTAAGGCGTTACTTAAATACGGATACAATGACCTTGCGAAAGAACTGGCGCAAAAAACGGTAAATCTTCTCGATAAAGATTTAAAAGAAAACGGCGCATTTCACGAATACTATAATCCCGAAACGGGAGAAGGACTTTTTAACAAAGGTTTTTCCAGTTGGAATTTACTTGCCTTTAATATGTTAGAGTTTTTAGACTCAAAAGAAGTAATCGAAGAATTTAATATATAGTCACAACCTCCGGCTAAGCCGGAGGCTTGAATAAGCCCTAGAAGGGCATTTTACAGGCCACACCCCTAAAGGGGCTCCGAAAGGTTCTGCCAACCGCATTACTTTCTCGGGCAACCCCTAAAGGG
>SVPZ01000046.1 GCA_015065605.1 Oscillospiraceae bacterium
CGTTTCACTAATGATGCCGCTGACGCTAATGATGTCGGCTTCGCCTAATGTTTTGCGGCAAACATCGCATCATTGCGAGTGAAACGAGCAACATCATTATGCGGAGCATAACATCATATCGCGTCAGCGATATATCATTGAAAAGCGCAGCAAAGCGTGATATAATATGTTCAATAAATAAGAATTTGTAGGAGTTAACATGAAAGAAATAATATTAAGCGCTGATGGAGACAGTATTGTATATTCAGTGCCTGATGATGTGGCCAATAATCTAAGAGAATACTGCATTGAATTCTGTGATAAATGGCTTTGGACAAGTCCGAAAGCAAAGTGTTACAGAACACAACAGGGTGTTTGTTTTAACGAATCAGATTTCATTGACTATTTGAACAAATACATTTTTCCCACACAAAAGTCGGTATTTGTAAAAAATCTCGGTTGGACTGACCTTGGGAAAAAACTTCCAATGGAATATCAATGTCATCCTTACTTTAATTTTTGACACATAAATTCCAATTTGTCTAACAGAACAGGCTCATTACTTTTGGGTAGTTTTTCTCCCAATTCTCTCCGTTTGGTTACTCTTTCACAACATAAATTCCCTTTTTGTCTTTGGCAAAAGGGAATTTTTTGAGTGATGCATTCCTTCGGAACGTGATGCGCACTTTGTACGTGATGTTGACCTTTGTCCGTGATGCACGCCTGCGGCGCGTGGTAAGTACGCTTTTCGGCCTTTGCTTCTTCCAAAAAAGGAATGGAAATGGAGTGGGAATTTTTGTCAGAAGAATTTTTCTTGACTTTTTCATTTTTTGCGATATACTGTTACTAACAGAATCATTCTTCCTACGTTGGGGATTTTTATCCGCCATAGTAAAAGATGATTCTGTTATTTTTATATTCTTAATATCTGTTATATCATAAAGAACTCCGCACCATTTAAGCGCGTAGCTAACACCCTTGCAATTCTTTCGTTTAGGTATTCAAGTTCTTCTGCCATATCAGTGAATGTGGGGTCACTTTTGATTTTTTCGATAACGTTCTTTATCCAGTCAATAAGACGCTTAAATATATTGCGCTTACGGGTAGCAAGTTCAAGAAGTGCATCAAAGCTTTCTCCGTCAAAATCGCCGTTCTTTCGAATACCGCCAAGCTGACTTTCTTTTACAAAATCCCTTACCTTTTCTTGATTAATAAATCAATATATGTTATAATGACCGCATAAAAAGTCAAGGTGACGATTATGATAAAGCAAATTTTCAAAAATCCTAAGAATTTATTGCCATATATTGGATTATCAATATTGACAGGAGTATTTTCGGCAATTTTAGTAACCGGTTTCAAATTAGCGGCTGAATTTATTATTCATTCTTCGGTTTCGCTATATAATTTTGTACGTTCGAATCATATTTACATACCTATCATGATAGTTATCGCCGCAACAATAGGTTATATTTCAAGTTGTATTTTAAAAATCTGCCATAGTTGCCGCGGCGGAGGTATACCAACGTCTATAGCCGCTTTAAGAGGAATAATTACTTTTAAATGGTTTATAAGTATTATTGTTCTTCCTATATCCGCACTGCTTACTTTCTTTTGTGGTATTCCACTTGGAACCGAAGGACCGTGTGTTCAAATGGGCACTGCTATTGGTGACGGTGTTGCAAAATGCTTTGGCGGAAAAAGAAATCAAGGTTGGAGACGCTACTTAATGACGGGCGGTGCTACTGCCGGCTTTTCAATAGCCACAGTATCTCCCATTACATCTATAATATTCTCTATCGAAGAACTACATAAACGCTTCTCCCCCATTTTAGTAATAGGTTCATCTATTTCCGTAGCTTCTGCGCAAATCACCGTGAAGTTCTTATCCTTGTTTGGAATAAACACAAACAGGCTTTTTGATATACCTAATTTACCGTCCATATCCGGAAAATCTTTATTTATACCATTAATAACCGGAATCATTTGCGGTGTAGCATCATTAATTTTCACTTTGTTGTATCATTATATTGATGAATTCATACATTTTATCAACAAAAAAATCCCGATAAAATTAATATTCCCAATTTTGTTTTCCATTGTTGCACTTACAGGCTTTTTCATTTCGGATGCTACGGGAACCGGTCATTCATTAGTTGAAAAACTTCTTCATACACAATCATTATGGTACACACTAATTTTATTGTTTGTTATAAGAACCGTATGTACAATGATAGCAAATACTTCCGGTGTAACAGGAGGCCTATTTTTACCCACACTAGCGTTTGGTGCCATTTTGGGTTCATTATGTGCAACTGTTATAATTAATCTTAATTTGGTTAATTCTGAAAGTTATATGCTGATAGTAATACTTGGTATTTCAGCTTTTCTTGGCGCCACGTCAAGAATTCCCATAACCGCATGTGTGTTTGCAATCGAAGCATTAGGTGGTATAAATAACGTTTTACCGATAATCGTATCTACCGTAGTTGCTTATTTAATAGTAGAATTCTCAGGTTTGGAAGATTTTACCGACAGTGTAATCAATGCAAAAATTCGTTCCATAAATAAAGACAAAGAACCTGAAAGTAAAATTTTATCTCTTACAGTAAAGCCCGACTCATTTGCGATAGGCAAAAAAATAAGTGAAATATTGTGGCCTGTTTCATGTTCGGTTATCTCTTTCGAACGTTCTCGCAAGAGTGCCGATAACTCACTCATTGAAGTTGGTGACGTGATTACGATTTGTTATCAAACAAACGATTCTACGGCAATTAACGATGAACTCACAATACTCGTTGGAGAACAATCATAACAAAAAGCACCACTAAGTGGTGCTTTTAAATTATTTATCATAATTTTCAAGAAAGCTGTGAAGTTCGCCCTTATCTGCTTCGCGAAAGCCTACAATTTGTGAAAGATTAACGTTATGAAGGCTTCTAAAAATATTATCATCAACATTTGGGTTGGTTTTCTTTATATTGGCTATCAAATTTTTGATTTCCCTGCGTTTTGAAAGACCTTCGTATATTTGCGAATCTTCAGTAAAACGACACGCACATTGCAAAAATTCAAGAGAATTGGATTTTGCCCACGCTATAATATCTTTTTCCTTGACTTTATAAAGAGGACGAATAAGTTCAAGTCCTTCAAAATTAGAACTTTTAAGTTTAGGAAGCATCGTTTTTATTTCTGACGAATACATCATACTCATAAGCAGAGTTTCAATAACGTCGTCAAAATGATGCCCCAAAGCAATTTTATTGCATCCCAGCGACTGAGCCTTTGCATAAAGCGCTCCCCTTCTCATTCTTGCGCAAAGATAGCATGGAGAACCTCCGGCTGTATTTACTATGTCAAAAATATCACTATTAAATATTTCAACAGGTATATCCAGTATTTCAATATTTTTCTCTAAAAGATTTTTATTATCTTCTCTGTAACCCGGATCCATACATATATAAACAACCTCGAACGGTATATTCGAATGTCTATGAAGTTCTTGCATACATTTAGCAAGAATCATAGAATCTTTACCACCCGAAATACACACTGCAATTTTGTCGCCCTCTTTAATAAGTTCATAATCATTAAGCGCACCGCAAAAAGGATTCCAAACAGATTTTCGAAATTTTTTAATAATACTACGTTCTATTTCTTTAACACGTTCCATAATTTCTCCTAAAAAATAATCGGTTCTGTTACTAATTATAACAGAACCGATTAACAATTCAAGTTAATTTATTAGGCAACAGCCTTTTTATTGGTAACGAGTTTAATAACGAAGAGCACGCCAACCATCATAACCGCAGCAATTACCAACGAAATAATAGCGTTATTGATAAAGGGAGCGATAATGAAGTTTACAAAGGAAACTGCTGCAACCGTAATAGCGTAAGGCAACTGAGTTGAAACGTGATTCAAGTGGTCGCACTGAGCACCTGCGGAAGACATAATTGTTGTATCCGAAATGGGAGAACAGTGGTCACCGCAAACAGCACCTGCAAGACAAGCAGAAATGCCGATAATCATAATCGTACCGCCTTCGGGGAACATTGCAGTAACAATAGGAATAAGAATACCGAAAGTACCCCAAGAAGTACCGGTAGCAAATGCAAGTACGCAAGCAACGATAAAAATAATAGCGGGAAGAAGCTTATCAAGACCTGCAGCTGCGCTATCCATAAGAGCGGCTACGTAAACCTTTGCGCCTAAAAGACCGGTCATATTCTTAAGAGCAGTAGCCATTGTTAAGATAGTGATAGCTGAAACCATTGCTTTGAATCCTGCAGGAACACTCTCCATAGATTCCTTGAATTTTACAACACGTCTGATAGCATAGTAAATAATGGAAATTACAAGAGCAATAAGAGCGCCCCAAGGCAAACCAACGGTAGCATCAGTATTAGAGAATGCATCAATAAAGTTCATACCTGCAAAGGTATTGCCGTTACCATTATAAATAAGAGCAGCAACACAACAGAGGATAAGAACTACAATGGGGAAAATTATATCAAGAATAATTCCCTTTTCGTTACCCTTTTCGGTTTCATTAGATTCAGAAACCTTCTCGCCGGAAGTGAAAAGATCACCGTTAACTGCATTCTGCTCGTGAAGTTTCATAGGACCGTAGTCAAACTTCATAAGGGTAAGAGCAATAATAAATACGAAAGTAAGTAAAGAATAGAAATTATAAGGAATAGCCTGTATAAATAATTTAAGACCTTCTCCTTCGGGTGCATAACTTGCAACTGCGGCAGCCCAAGAAGAAATAGGAGCTATCATACAAATTGGTGCAGCGGTTGCATCGATAAGAAATGCAAGCTTTGCACGTGAAATTTTGTTGGCATCGGTAACAGGTCTCATAATAGAGCCAACAGTAAGACAGTTGAAATAGTCATCAATAAATATAAGTACACCAAGCACAAATGTAGCTATGGAAGCACCGATTCTTGACTTAACGTTCTTTGCAGCCCATCTGCCGAATGCGGCAGAACCGCCGGATTTATTCATAAGTACAACCATTATACCAAGGATAACAAGGAATAAGAATATACCTGCAGTACCGGAAATGGCATCAATAAAGCCTCCGCTAACAATATTATCCATAGCGGCAAGAGGTTTAAAGTTAGCGGCCATAAGTCCACCTGCAAGAATACCTACAAACAAAGAAGAATACACTTCTTTAGTTATAAGAGCAAGTACAATCGCAATAATGGGAGGAAGCAATGACCAGAATTTACCAAACAAAGGAGTATCTCCGCGTACGGTATCCATGGCAATTTTAGAATTAACTTCAAAATTGTCGTCAAATTCCTTGTTTGTGGTGTAAGCATCAAGGTAAGTTTTTGCATCATCATATACAGTTAAGTCGAGTTCATTACCGTCAGCATCAATATATACTTCACTGACAGCAATTGCTTCAACAGATACACTGCCGTCATTTGCGCCTTCTACAGGTTCATCGGCAAATGCAGGAACCGTGGCACATACAAACAGTGCTATAACTGCAAACAGAAGAATTGCAATTTTTTTAAGATTAGCAGTCTTTTTCATAATTTGACCTCCTATATTATTATAAAGTGATGTTATCATATTTTATAAAATATGTCAATATTTTTGTTCACAAAAGGTTAACATTTAACTATTTTGTTGAAAATAATATTTATGTATGATATTATGTAATATATAGGAAGTGAAATTATGTATTATCAAAGCAGTCATCCAACTATTACGTTTTCAGTTGCTCACAGCCTTGTACCTGAAGAACATTTACATAACGAAATTGAAATTATTTATTGTACCAAGGGTTCGTTTGAAGCTATTATAGATTCTAAAAAATATGTAATAAACGAAGGTGATATGTCTATTGCCTTCCCAAATCAAAGCCATTACTATCTTCACGATAAGCATAAAGAGTTATCGGTTTACTTAATGATTTTTAAAATTCAAATACTGCCCGAAATTGAAGAAACCCTTAAAACAAGTATTCCTGACTCTCCAAAATTAATTGTTAAAGATAGAGAATACCTTGAATCAATTCTATTAGAAATGAATAAGTATAAACAAATAGATGGATATTCACTTCTAAGACTATCAGGTCTGTTAAAACTACTTTCTGCCTACATTTTCGAAAATACAAATTTAGTAAACAATAAAAAAACCGATCCTGCGCTTATAGAAAATATAGTAAACTATTGCAACTGCAATTACACCTCTGATATACATTTAAGCGATTTAGAGAAAAATTTGCACGTTAACAAATTTTATATATCTCATATATTCAACGAAAAACTCAAAATCAGTTTTACGGAATATATTCACACGTTACGTGTAGAGGCTGCCAAAAAAATGTTGCAAAATTCGGATAAAACCGTTACAGAAATTGCCTATAACGTCGGCTATAATACCGTTCGTAACTTTAACAGAATATTCTTAAAATTGACAGGTATAACGCCTATCGAATATAAAAAGACAAAAATCAAAAAATAATTTATATTAGTAAAAAATGGGAGACAAAAACGTCTCCCGTTTAAATTTATATGATTATTCGTCCGTAAAGCGCCGTCAAGTTATAAATTCTTTCGGCTAATTCATCGGTTAATAGTTTTTTATCAATTCTCCACTGCCAATTTTTGCCTAAGGTTGACGGCGTATTTATACGAGCACAGCTATCAAGTCCAAGATAATCTTGAATCGGAATGATAACGGTATCTGAATTTGTTGCAAAGGCACTTTTTATTATTGACCAATTGATTTCATATTCTTTTTTAAAGTCAACGTATTGCTTCAAATATTCCATTTTTGAATTATCCAACGTTTTAAGCCAACCCATAATAGTGTCATTATCGTGAGTACCGGTATAAACAACGCTGTTTTTGATACAATTATGCGGAAGATGAGAACTATTCCCTGCTTCATCAAAACCAAATTCCAACACCTTCATACCCGGAAATCCCGATTTAAAAAGCATTGTTCTCACTTCTTCGGTAGAAAAGCCTAAATCTTCAGCTATAATCGGAAGTTTATCAAAATTCTCTTTTAATATTTCAAAAAATTGGACTCCGGGTCCCTTGCACCATCTGCCGTTAACGGCATCTTCATCTCCAAACGGAACAGCGTAATAAGATTCGAATCCTCTGAAATGGTCAATTCTGATAACGTCATAAATTTTAAGTGCGTAATTAAATCTTTTATGCCACCATTCGTAAGGAACCGACGTATTTCTCATATATTCCCAATTATAAAGCGGATTTCCCCATAATTGCCCTTTCTTAGAAAAAACGTCAGGAGGACACCCCGCAACCTCTATCGGCTTTAAATTTTCATCGAGATAAAAACATTCAGGTTCGCACCATACATCAGCGCTGTCATAAGAAACGTAAATAGGTAAATCGCCAATAATTTTAATATTATTATCATTAGCATATGATTTTAACGAATTCCATTGAACATAAAAGAAATATTCAAGTACTTTATAAAATTCAATTTCATCACTCAATGATTTTTGTGCGCTAATTATTACCTCTTTTTCACGAAATTTAAGAGAATTGTCCCAAAATTCCCAACTTTTAAAATTATTAGATGCCTTTATTGCCATAAACAACGAATAGTCGTTAAGCCAAAATTTATTGTTATCCAAAAAATGATAATATCTTTCATCAGGATTTTTAATAAACCTTTTATATGCTTTCTTCAGCACTTTAAATTTGTTATTATAAAGTGAAAAATAATCAATTTTTGCAAAATTCATATCAACTGAATATTCACTTTTCATAAGATAACCGTTTTCTTCCAACAATTCAAAATCAATAAAATACGGATTTCCTGCATAGGCCGAAAAAGACTGATACGGAGAATCTCCGTAACCGGTGGGAGATAACGGCAGAATCTGCCAATATGACTGTCCGCTCTTTTTAAGAAAATCAACAAAATTATACGCTTCTTTACCAAAAGTTCCTATTCCGTACTTCCCCGGTAAAGAAAAAATAGGCATCAATATACCCGCAGATCGCATTTTAATCACCAAATATATTATATGCCAATTTGCATAAAAAAATCGCTACGCTTATTGCGTAGCGATTTTAATATAAGAACTAACCAATTAGATTTCAGCAAAGTACTTGATAGTACGAACCATCTGGCTGGTATAAGAGTTCTCGTTGTCGTACCAAGCAACAACCTGTACCTGATAGGTATCGTCGTCGATCTTAGTAACCATAGTCTGAGTAGCATCGAAGAGAGAACCGTAAGTGATACCGATGATATCAGAGGAAACGAGTTGTTCTTCAGTATAACCGAAGGAAGCAGAAGATGCAGCCTTCATAGCAGCATTGATACCTTCTACAGTTACATCCTTGCCCTTAACAACAGCAACGAGGATAGTGGTAGAACCGGTAGGAACAGGTACACGCTGAGCAGAACCGATGAGCTTGCCGTTGAGTTCAGGAATTACAAGACCGATAGCCTTAGCAGCACCGGTGCTGTTAGGAACGATGTTGCAAGCAGCAGCACGTGCACGACGAAGGTCGCCTTTTCTGTGAGGACCGTCAAGTACCATCTGATCGCCTGTCCAAGCATGAACGGTGGTCATGATACCGCTCTGGATGGGAGCGTATTTGTTAAGAGCGTTTGCCATAGGAGCAAGGCAGTTGGTGGTGCAGGAAGCAGCAGAGATGATTTTGTCATCAGCAGTAAGAGTTTTTTCGTTTACGCTGTAAACGATAGTGGGAAGGTCTTTACCAGCAGGAGCAGAAATAACAACCTTCTTAGCGCCGGCATCGATGTGAGCCTGGCTCTTTTCTTTAGAGCAATAGAAACCGGTACATTCAAGAACAACGTCTACACCGATTTCGCCCCAAGGAAGATCTGCAGCGTTCTTTTCAGCATAGATTTTGATGGTCTTACCGTCAACTGTGATGCTGTCTTCGCCAGCAACAACGGTATCAGCAAGAGCATATCTACCCTGAGCAGAGTCATACTTAAGAAGATGAGCGAGCATTGCAGGGCTGGTAAGATCGTTGATAGCAACAACTTCATAACCCTCAGCACCGAACATCTGTCTGAAAGCGAGACGGCCAATACGGCCAAAACCATTAATAGCAACTTTAACCATGAGAATAACCTCCTAAATAATTTGCATATTTTTTGCTTTTAATATTTTATCCTAAAAGCAGAATTTTTTCAAGAGTTTTTTGTTATTTTTTTATCATTCCTGATAATTTGGATAAAAATACAATAATTTCACTATAAACGCATAATATTTTGTAAAAATTGAGTAAGAATTACTGATATTTATCAATAATTTTCTCTGCACATAGCAGTCCATCAACAGCAGCTGACATAATTCCACCTGCATATCCTGCACCTTCACCGCAAGGATACAAACCTTTAACAGATAAACTTTCCATATTTTCATCCCTTAAAATCCTCACCGGTGCCGAGCTTCTGGTTTCAGGTGCAGTAATAACTGCAGAAGGTTTAGCAAAACCCTTAATTTTTTTATCAAGAAGCGGCAAACCGTCTTTAAGTGATTTTACTATAAATTCAGGAAAAATATTATTCAGTTCTGCAAATACGGTTTGCGGTTTAGCTGTTGGATAAATATCCGAAAACTCTGCAATTTCGTCATTAAGTAAATGTCCAACGGTAGTAACGGGTACCTTACCTTTCGCAATATCATAAGCTTTCTTCTCGATTTCATACTGAAGATGACACCCCGCAAGAACGTCATCATCAGGAAAATCCTCAGGCAAAACACTAACCAGCAACGCACTGTTAGCATTTACACCATCACGTTGGCTATAGCTCATTCCATTAACGGCAAGATAACCTTCTTCGCTGGAAGAATTGATAACTTCACCGCCCGGACACATACAAAATGTAAAGACTCCCCTACCGTCGTTCAAATGAAGTGCAAGTTTATAAGAAGCAGGTTCTAATGCAGGATGAGTAGAAAATTTTCCGTATAGAGCCTCGTTAATATCTTTTTGCAAGTGTTCAATTCTAACACCTACTGCAAATGGTTTTTGACACATTACAATCTTATTATCGTTTAAATAGCGATAAACGTCTCTGGCAGAATGACCCGTTGCAAGTATTACGTTATCAGTTGTAATTTCCGTTGAATCAGACAATTTAACAGAAGTTAACGAATCATCAAAATCAAAACCGATAGCTTTACAGTTAAAACGAACCTCGCCGCCGAGAGTTATAATTTCGTTTCTGATATTCTTTACTACTTCTATAAGAATATCGGTACCGATATGCGGTTTTGCATCATATAAAATTTTTTCGGGAGCACCAAATTCAACAAAAGTTTCTAGAACGGTTCTGCATCTGTAATCTTTAATACCCGTATTGAGCTTTCCGTCCGAAAAAGTTCCTGCTCCTCCTTCTCCAAACTGTACGTTTGACTCCGGATTAAGTTTTCCGCCATTAAAGAAACTGTCGACACTTAATTTTCTGGAATCAGCATCCTCGCCACGTTCAATTACAATAGGTTTTAATCCGCTTCTCGCTAAAAGCAAAGCGGCAAACATACCTGCAGGGCCAAAACCGATTACAACAGGTCGTTTATTAGCGCAACAATTTCTGTACCAAGAATAATCTTTTTTCTCATAAACGGTAACGTTTTTGTTTTTGCTTATCAAACGTTTTTCAATATGCTGTGGAAGTTCGGCGACAAAGGAGCAACAAAATGCAACAGCATCTTTTTTTCTTGCATCAACAGATTTTTTATAAAGAAATGCTTTATAAATTTCTTTAAGAGGAACTTTTAAGCATTCGGCGACTATTTTATCAACCGATAAAAAATCAGTATCAAGAGGCAAAAACACATTGTTTATTAATATCATAATAATTTACCGATTATCCCTTCCGAAGCCGCAGCGGCGCTTGACCACGCCCATTGCAGATTAAACCCTCCGCAGTCCCCGTCAATATCAAGAACTTCACCTATTGCATATACTCCTCTGCACAATTTCGATTCTAAAGTAGTTTCGTCGAAATCACTAGTAGAAATTCCTCCGGCAATTACCTGACAATTTTCAACGCCATTAGTACCAATAACTTTCAAAGTAAAAGAATATAGCTTTTCAGCAACCAAACGGCAAATTTTACCGTCAAAATCAGACACTTTTTTGTTTAAAGCTATATCACATAGCTTGAGGATAGTGTGACCCACCATTTTAGGAAGCAATCCTACGAAGAAATTTTCTGCTGTTCTATGTGCTAACGTTTCCTTGCGACAAAGGAGCATTTCCACAATTTCATTATAACTTTTTTCAGGAAAGAAATTAATTTTGACTATTCTCTCTCCTTTTATTTTGTTACGAGAAATTTGCAAAACGGGCGGTCCCGATATACCATATTTGGTAAACAGTAATTCACCTGTTTCACATCTTTGCTTTTTGCCGTTAACAAAAGACGTAACCGAAGCATTTACTTTTATTCCATTCAACGCTTTAATAGGCTCGGTTTCGGTTTTCAACTGAACTAACGATTCCGTAGGAGAAATCAGTTTATGCCCCAGTTTAGATAAAATACTATATCCGTCGCCTGTGCCACCGATTTTTCGGCCTCCTGCGGTACTTCCGGTTGCAACAATAACGTTATTGCATTCAAAATTTCCTTTATCGGTATTAACAATAAGCCGTCCGTTGTTTTTAGACACGCCCTTAGCATTAATCTCATTGATAACCTCAACACCAATTCTATCCATTTCAAAACGCAAAGCATCAACGACCGAAGATGCTTGAAGACTATAGGGATACATTTTACCGTCTTCACCTTCACAAAACGGAACACCTATTTTATCAAAAAACTCGCAAGTAAATTTATAATCAAATTTTGTCAAAGAATACCGACAAAACTCAACGTTCTCCCCATGATACGAATCTATCGATAAATTACGGTTTGTTATGTTGCATCTGCCGTTTCCGGTTATACTCAGTTTTTTGCCCACTCTGGGTAAAGATTCCAAAACAACAATTCTTTCATCGGGCAATTTTGATTTTAAAAGTATTGCAGCGCACATACCGGAAGCGCCACCACCAATTATAACGGTATGAAAACAATTATTCATCGTTACCACCCCAATACTTTCTGTCTAAACTACGGAACTGAATAGCCTGAGCTATATGCAACATTTCAATATTTTCTTTTTCATCCAAATCAGCAATAGTTCGCGCAACTTTTAGAATTCTATCATAAGCTCGTGCAGACATTCCGTATTTATCAAAAAAACTTTTGAGCAAATCCGAAGCCGAATCATCAAGTTTGCAATATTCTTTAAGCATTGCCGGTGTAAGTCTTGCATTACAAGTAATTCCTGTGCCTTCGTAACGCTTTTGCTGCAAAAGACGCGCCTTGTTTACTCTTTCTTTAATAACATAAGAAGGTTCTTCTTTATGTTCAGAATTCAAGGATTCGAAGTCAACAGGTTGAACTTCTATATGCAAATCCATACGATCAAGCAAAGGACCTGACACCTTATTTAAATACTTTCGAACAGACTGTGTGCTACAACTACAACTATGAGTAGGATGACCAAAATAACCGCAAGGACATGGATTCATAGCAGCAACAAGCATAATGTTACTGGGATAGGTTAAAGAACCCGCCACACGCGAAATAGTAACTGCACCATCCTCTAAGGGTTGTCTTAAACTTTCCATTGTATTTCGTCCAAATTCGGGTAATTCATCCAAAAACAGAACACCGTTATGAGCAAGGGAAATTTCACCAGGATGAGGAATTGTACCGCCTCCGGTTAAACCGTTAGTAGAAATTGAATGATGCGGAGATCTGAACGGTCTTTGACGAATCAAAGGATGTTTTTCATCGAGAATACCGGCCACAGAATATATTTTTGTAGTTTCAATAGATTCCGCAAATGTCATATCGGGCAAAATGGTTGGAATACGTTTAGCTATCATACTCTTACCTGAGCCCGGAGTTCCTATCATAAGCAAATTGTGACCTCCGGCAGCGGCAACTTCTACCGCTCTTTTAGCCCTACTCTGCCCTCTAACGTCACAAAAGTCAATAACCTCTTCAAAATCCTCAATTATAAAATCAGGTTTGCGAACAGGACTTAATCTCTCAATATCGTTAAGGTGCCATAAAAGTTCCTTAAGAGAAGAGATGCCGTAAACGTCAATACCATCGACCACAGATGCTTCTGATGAATTTTCTTTGGGTAAAAAAATCTCGTCACAACCCTCGTCATTGGCAGTAATAGCCATAACTAAAGCGCCTGTTACAGGACGTATTCTGGCATCGAGCGATAATTCGCCAATAAATATTTTGCCATCCAAATTAAGTTTCAATTGACCTGAAGCAATAAGTATTGCTAAGGTAATCGGTAAATCATAATGAGAACCGCCTTTTTTTAAATCAGCAGGAGCAAGATTAATTGTAATATGAGCGTTCGGAAATTTGAAACCACAGTTTTTTATAGCAGAACGAACTCTATCCCTTGCCTCTTTTACCGAAGCATCGGGCAATCCAACAACATCGAAAGCAGGAAGCCCACGTGACACGTCCGCTTCAACGTCCACTGCATAAGAGCTTAAACCAAAAAGACCAATACTGCTGACTTTAGCAAACATTATCTCACCACCAAAAAATATTATAGTCATTATACAACAATTACATAAAAACTACAATATATAATTTAAATATATTCTCTTGACAAATCCTTAAATTCAAACTATAATACTTGATGTTCGATAATATACGGAGACGTATCGAAGTGGGGACATTGCCGAGCGCTGCCGGTGGCAGATGAAGCAAAGGCTACGGAGTGGCCGCGGTCGAAATTTTTACACAGCAGTGTTAAAAAAATTTCGGGCACCGCAACAGGACATAACGGGGCGCCCCGTTCGGTAAAAATTGAATAGTTCGTTATACTCTAAATTGAGTTTAACATACACGGAGACGTATCGAAGTGGTCATAACGGGGCTGACTCGAAATCAGTTAGCGCATTCGCGCCCGCGAGTTCGAATCTCGCCGTCTCCGCCAGAAAAAGACCTATGCTTTGTATCAAAGCATAGGTCTTTTTCAACGAAATAAATCCCTTGCGGGATTTGTGAAATACTCTTCGCGTGTGAAATATTGCTTCGCAATGTGAAATGCCTGCGGGCGCGAGAGGATTTATTTCATTTCACTTGATGGGTAGCATCAAATTTCACAATTCACGAAGTGAATTATTTCACGTTTGCCACAAGGCAAATATTTCATTTTTACAAGATTGCGGTTATTCTGTTTTTGTGGTATAATGAAGAAAAAACGGTGGTGAGGGTATGCATTTCTCTTTTATTAAAGAATTGTTTTCGGATTTTGATGTAGACATTCAAATCGAAAATAATGTTGAAACTATTTACATAAGAAACATTCAGTTTTCAGATCCGATCATAATTCATTATTTCCCGGATGACTACTATATCTATCTTTTGCGGTTTGCAACGCAACATTGTGACACTTCGTCTAAAGAAGAATTGATACAATATGCGCTTTCTTTTGCTAACGCTGAGAAAGCAGCTATTGAATTTATTGAAAACGAAAAGAACAGATTTGGTGGAGATATTGAGGTATCTTTGCTTGATAACCTCTCTTATGATGACTTGAGAAATTACTTTGGATACCCCCATCTTGATTTAACAAATCTTACATTCAAGGTTCGTGCGTGGAATGCTTGTTATTGTTTTGATGGCTATTTTGAAAAAAGCGAATCGGGAACAATCGAAATCAGAAAGAAATATGTCAAATGCACCCCCTAAACCCGATTCTTTATGATCCGGCCTCATATCACGGCAGAGAAGAACAACAGTATTTGCGGATACCTCTATACAAAGCATAAGATAACCGCGATACAATATCACCCACAAAATGTATTCGGCAAATAAAACTGCGAGACTTCCCTCATACGGGAAGTCTCGCTGCCTGTCCGGCTTTTTTATTTCACAACAATCTCTTCCCGTCTGCGGAGCATATCTCCGGCTTCAAGGGGGATCTCGCAGGGAACGTATACGGTCTGGTTTGGATGGGGCGCGGTCTGCTGGGCTTCGCCGTCTTCGTTGGTTATGGCCGTCACCTTGAACTCAACGGGGTCAAGGCCGGGACTAAGCACCTCAAGTATATCACCCAGCTTAAAGTGGTTGCGCTGGCGCAGACAGGCAACTCCGTTTTCCCAGCCTAAAACGCTGGCAATAAAGCGGCAGTCCGAGCGGTAAAGCCCGTCGTTTGAGTGGTCTTTTTTAAGCGCTCCAAGGTAAAAGCCCGTGGAATAGGGGCGGTGCTGAAGGCAGTAAAGCTCACGCCGGCAGGCCTCTCTGGGCAGAGTGCCGTCCATCGCCCGGCGGTAGGCGTTTACGGCGGTGGCAACGTAAAAGGCTGATTTCATGCGACCCTCAATTTTAAACGAGCTCACCCCCGCATCGGCGAGATCCTCAAGAATGTCTATACAGCACATATCGTGGCTGGAGAGAATGGCGGTTTTGCCGTCCTCCTCTTCAACGGGAAAGAACTCGCCCGGGCGCTTTTCCTCCATAAGAGCGTAGTTCCAACGGCATGGCTGGGTGCATTCTCCCCGGTTTCCG
>SVPZ01000005.1 GCA_015065605.1 Oscillospiraceae bacterium
AGCTTGGTTTTGCCGCTTCCTGCACCCGCAATCACGCGCAAATATCCTTCTGTGTGTTGCACTGCTTCCAATTGATTATTGTTTAGAGCTTGTAAATATTTCAATATAGATCACCTCTTATATAATAGTATCACATCGTATGTACCAAAAAAAGGACAGTGCTACATGAAATCGTTTTCTGATTGGTGCAGATTGTGAATGGTAATACAGGCTACAATTAAGGAATCTAAGTAATTGCTGACTTTATAAAACAAATCAAATCCCCATCGGGCAATCGGTGGGGATTTTTGTTTTGATATTACATTGTTTTATTTGCAAGAATACAGTCCCTAATTGCATCTGTTGACCAATAATAGTCGGCATGTTGATATTTTGCCCTTGATTCTGTGCTTGTTTTCATCAGCAAGCACATATAGTCATTGAATGGCATAGAACCGTATGTACCATTTTTTGAAACATCTTCAAATAAACAAAAAATATAATGATGGTGCTCGTGCGCAGGTGCTCCATCACCAACAAGATAATACACTTTGTGATTGCACCAGTGTAGTATTGTCATCAAAAACGTTGCCAATGAATCTTTTATAGACTCATCGATTTCGACTAAAATTTGTTGCCGTGTTGCTTGAATTTGAAGGTTGATGTCTTGTGAATGGTCAAGTATATAAACACCCGTGCCATTAATTACAAATGGTTCGTTTTTTTCTATAAGCAAAAGAATATCCAAACACTCTTTAATAACGCGTCTATAATCTTCGTTCATCTCATTGCTCATATTAGAAACGTTGTCAATATGAAAAGTTTTATCTACAAAACATATTTGGCTTATATAAGTACATAATCCGTCTTTGCACCCTATTAACTGCTCAGGAATGTTTTGGAGTTTCTTTTGCCCTTTCTTCATCTGCGAGCAAAGTTTTTTTACTGTACCAGAAAGCAAGCAATATTCTTTTACTGTAGAATGCATCGAAACAACAATAGAACCATCATCATAAATTTCAAAAGTATATGGGTATTCTTTATTTGCCGTTACTGCAAAAAGTAAATTTTTATTCATGTCGTCGCTCCCTTTATTTTATAAATATATTATACTCTTACGAATGTCCCAAATCAAGTACATCGTTTTCCCTCTTTTTCTGATAGCAGCACAGGCTGCAACTAGTTGTGAGCGAGGTTAAAGGGTTTTAGGTTTTCGTAACAAGTGGAAAATGATATACATTTTCCCTGCTTGTTACGGTATAAGACAAAAGTAAGAGCTGTGTAGAAAATCTCTACACAGCTCTTTTACTGTCCTTAAGAGTACAACCCTTAAGAGTTCCATCCTTTTTTATTATTTTATTTATCTTCTTTCATAATTGCGATTGCAAGGTCGTTAAGCTGAGCGGTATCTACCGTACCGGGAGCGCCCGACATAAGCTCACTGCAGTTAGAAACCTTGGGGAAGGCAACTACGTCTCTCAGACTGTCGCTCTCGGTAAGAAGCATACAGATTCTGTCAAGACCTATTGCAAGACCGCCGTGAGGAGGAGCGCCGAAACGGAAGGCGTCGGTTAAGAAACCGAATTTCTCGTGAGCTTCTTCATCGGTAAGACCTAGCGCCTTAAACATCTGATTCTGAAGCGCGGGGTCGGTAATTCTTATAGAACCGCTGGAAAGTTCAATTCCGTTCATTACAAGGTCGTAAGCTTTTGCATAAACCTTGTCGGGTTCGCTTTCAAGATAGGGAATACACTCGTCAAGAGGAGAGGTGAAGGGGTGATGCATAGCATCCCAGTTGTTTGTATCTTCGTTATACTCGAAGAAGGGGAATTCGGTAATCCAGAGAGGAGCGTAGGTGTTGGGGATAATTTCAAGACGTTTTGCAACGGTAAGACGGATATTTCCGAGCACCGAAAGAGCAAGGCGCTTTTTATCTGCGATAATAAATACAACGTCGCCCTTTTCACAGCCTGTCTTGTCCATTATAGCCTTAAATTCGTCCTCGCTTAAGAATTTGGAGAAGGCGCAGGTGGGGGTATCCTCAGCAAAGCGGATAAAGGCAAGACCCTTAGCGCCCATACCTTTTGCTTCTTCGGTTAGTTTGTCAATTTCTTTTCTTGTATAAACGTTGGCGCCGCCCTTAGCGCAAATTGCTCTTACGCTGCCGCCGTTTTTAACGGTGTCGGCAAATACCGAGAATCCGCAGTCGCGAACGGTGTCGGAAAGGTCGATAAGCTTCATATCAAAACGGATGTCGGGCTTATCGGAACCGTACTGCTCCATAGCGTCGTTGAATTTAAGACGGGGAAGGGGTAAAGTAAGGTCAACGTTTAAGATTTCCTTGAATAAACGCTTCATATATCCTTCGGCAATGGCAAAAATATCTTCCATTTCAACAAAGGACATTTCCATATCTATCTGGGTGAATTCAGGCTGACGGTCGGCGCGTAAATCTTCGTCGCGGTAGCAACGGGCAAGCTGTACGTAACGGTCAAAGCCCGAAAGCATTAAAAGCTGTTTGTAAAGCTGAGGGGACTGAGGAAGCGCATAGAAGCTTCCGTGATGAATACGGGAGGGAACGAGGTAATCTCTTGCGCCCTCGGGGGTGGATTTAATAAGGGTAGGAGTTTCAATCTCCAAAAATCCGTTTTCGTCAAAGTAGTCGCGGGTAACCTTTGCGATACGGTGACGGGTCATAATATTTTTCTGAAGTTTTTCACGTCTTAAATCAAGGTATCTGAACTTAAGACGTAATTCTTCGTTAGCCTTGGTATCATTGGTAATGTCAAAGGGGGGAGTTTCTGCCTTGCCTAAAATCTTGAGGGTGGTAACCTCAATTTCGATTTCACCTGTGGGAATTTCTTTATTTACGGAAGAACGGCGGCGAACCTTACCCTGCGCCATAAGCACAAATTCGCTTCGAACGGTGGTTGCCTTTTCGAAAACTGCCTTGTCGGTACTGTCGTCGAATGCAAGCTGAATGATGCCCGTTCTGTCGCGAAGGTCAATAAATATAAGACCGCCCAAATCTCTCTGACGCTGTGTCCAACCGCAAACTACTACTTCCTTGCCCTCGTCTTCGGGGCGAAGAGTACCGCAGTAGTGGGTGCGTTTTAATGAATCCATTCTGTCAAGTGCCATTTAAATCACCATATCCTTATTTTAATTCTTCGCTTATGCTTTCAATGGCGATTTCTTTGTCCTCGCCTGTTTCCATATTTTTAATACGAATTAATCCGCTTTCAAGCTCGTTATCTCCAAGCACTACGCTAAATCTTGCGCCGATTTTGTTTGCGTAACGCATCTGCGCCTTAAGACCTCTGCCGCAAATATCACTTTGAACGGAAAAGCCCTTATCACGAAGGCAGGCGCAAATTGCCAAAGCCTTTACGTTAGCCTTTTCACCCATAGGAGCGATATAAAGGTCGCAAACAGGTTTTTCGCCCACCTGTTTTTCGCTGTTTTTAAGAACGAGCAAAAGACGTTCAATACCCATTGCAAAACCGAGGGAAGCGGTTGCGGGCGCGCCCATTTGCTCCATAAGACCGTCGTATCTTCCGCCGCCGCAAACCGTGGACTGTGCGCCTATATCACCGCTTACAAATTCAAAAACGGTTCTTGTATAGTAGTCAAGTCCGCGAACTATGGACGGATTAACGGTATATTCAATGCCCATTTCATTAAGTCCTGCTTTTACTGCTTCAAAGTGATTAGAGCAGTCCTCGCAAAGAAAATCAAGAACCTTGGGAGCATCCTTTGCAATATCGGAGCATACGGGAGATTTGCAGTCGAGAATTCTCATTGGATTTCTGTCAAGACGGTCCTTACAGGTTTCGCACAGGTCTTCCTTTTTGCCTTCAAAGTATTCCTTTAAAGCCTTGTGATAAACTGCGCGGCAGGTAGGACATCCGATAGAATTTATTTCAAGACTGAGTTTATCAAGACCGATTCCCTTAAGTACGCTGTTTGCAAGGGAGATAACCTCTGCGTCGGCGCTCGGAGCAGCCGCGCCTATACATTCAACGCCGAACTGATGGAATTCTCTGAGTCTGCCTGCCTGAGGCTTTTCGTAGCGGTAGCATCCGCCGATATAGCAAACCTTCTGAGGAAGACTCTGGTTATAAAGACCGTTTTCGATAACGCTTCTTATAACGCCTGCGGTAAGCTCGGGACGAAGAGTAATACTTCTTCCGCCCTTATCGTCAAAGGTGTACATTTCCTTCTGAACAACGTCGGTGGTATCTCCAACGCTTCTCTGGAAAACTTCGGTATGCTCAAAAACGGGAACTCTTATTTCCTTGAAGCCGAAAAGAGCGGCGGTGCTGAGCATTTTCTTTTCTACGAATTGCCAAACGTGGCTTTCCTCGGGCAAAACGTCGTTTGTGCCCTTTATGGCACGGTTAATCTCGTTCATTTATATTCCTCCGATGGAAAAGAGCTAATCAGTTCCTTTAGTTTTTTACGTATTCGCGCCAGTCAAGGTCGCCACGCTCAAGACCGTGAATGAGCATTTCTGCGGTGGCGATATTGGTGGCAACGGGTATATTGTGAACGTCGCAAAGACGAAGCAAGGCGGTTTCATCGGGTTCGTGGGGCTTGGGGTTAAGGGGATCTCTGAAAAGAAGCACAAGGTCGATTTCGTTACAGCCGATACGTGAAGCGATCTGCTGACTACCGCCCTGACTTCCGCCTAAGAAACGGATGATGTTAAGGCCGGTGGCTTCGTTTACGGTTTTACCCGTAGCGCCCGTAGCTAAAAGGGTATGTCGTGAAAGAATTCCGCAGTAAGCGATACAAAACTGAACCATAAGTTCTTTCTTGGCGTCGTGTGCAATTAAGGCAATATTCATTATATTACATCCTCTCTTAGTATTTTATATTTTTTTCGCCTTCGGAAGAGGAATATCCTCGCCGTAAAGACGTCTTATTATTCTGTCAACTGCTTTTATGCTTTTGCCCTTTTTACAAAGGGTGCCCTTTGCCTGAGCAAGAGGCAAATTTATATCGTTTGGAATAATTCCGATAAGTCTTATAAGGGAAGAATCTATAATATCGTCAACTCCGCTATAGATTCCGCTTTTAATAAAGGAATATTCAAAACGGTTGATAATAAGTCGGTTATATACCTTACCGATACCTATAAGACTGCTTGCCATAAAGCCTGCATCCCTTATGCTTACGGGGTCGGGGCCCGTAACGGTTATAAAACGCGTGGTATCGGGCATCTGTTTATATAAACGCATATCAATTCCCGCAGGAAAATCAACAAAAACCGCGTCAAATTCATTGGCTAACCTTTTAATCAGCGCTCCAAAGGCTTCTTCGTCCATTAAATCTCTTGAAGAGGGGGCGGGAAGCAGAAAAAGATTTTCTTTTTCGGGTACCTTGTAAAGAGCGCTATAAAGGTTTTCGCCCTTTAAAACGTCCGAAATATCAAGAAAAATATCCTCGCTGACGCCAAGCATAACGTCAAGACATCTGAGCCCTTCGTCAAGGTCGATAAGCACTACTTTTTTTCCCAGCTTTTCACAAGCCGAGGCAAGACAGGTGGCAACGGTGGATTTTCCTACGCCGCCTTTACCTGAGGTTATAGCAAAAACGTTATTCATAAAGGGCTTTCACCTCCGAATTTAATGTTCAAAATTAATAATTATTATATCATAATGTAATTTTAATGTCAATTACATAGGCGTATAGTTTGAAAGGTCGTCCACCGATTTTTCGCCCGAGAAGAAGTAGGCGTCGAGCGCCGCTTTTACAATACTACCTGCGGCAAAGCCCGAGTTTCCGTGTTCAAGAACAACGGCAATGGCGATTTCGGGATTTTCAAAGGGGGCAAAGGCAATAAATACGCTGTGGTCAATGCCCTTGTTCTGACTGGTACCCGTTTTACCGCCTACCTTAATGGCGTAATGTGAAAATACACTGCTTCCCGTACCGTCCTCGGTAACCGAAAGCATACCTTTTTTAACGGCGGCAAGGGCGGTATCGCTGATTTTAATCTGCTCTGCAACCTCGCCTTCATTTTTTGAATAGGTTTCCTTTAAATCGTATGAAACAACGCTGTTAATAAGCTTTGCTTTGTATCTGGTACCACCGTTTGCAAGGGTAGAGGTATAAACGGCAAGCTGTAAGGGGGTAAAGGCGTTTTTTTGACCTATTGCTATCTGCAGGGTGTCACCGCTTCCCTGAGCAACGTCGGCAAGAATACCCGAACTGTCGGAAATTTCCACACCTGTCGGTGAACCAAGACCGAAGGAACTGAAATAATTGGTTAACTTTTCGGCGCCGATGCGTCTGCCCGTTTCAAAGAAGTAATAGTTACAGGATTTAGCAAGGGCGGTGGTAAGTCCTATTGAACCGTGCACCTTCATACAGGAAGGTTGATAGTCGTCGAAATATTTGTATTTTCCCTGACAGGTAATATATTCCGCAGGATTTAAAACCGAGTTATCAATACCTGCAATGGCAACGAGAGGTTTTATGGTGGAGCCTATGGGGTAGATACCCTGAAAAGCGCGGTTGATAAGAGGATTATTGGGGGCGTCAAGCAAAGACTGATAATCCTCTTTATAGGTTATCATATCAAAGGTAGGATGGTTTGCGGAGGCATAAATTGCGCCCGTCTTTACGTTCATAACCACCGCCGCGCCGCCGGTACAGTGACCGCCGTTTGCGTTAAGGTTTATTATGGTGTCGCTGAGAGCCGCCTGAACGTTATCCTGAATAGCCTTATCAAGATTTAAAATTACGGTTTTTCCGGGAATGGGTTCCTTTGTTATCACGCTGTCGATAACGTTTCCCTGTGCATCGACGTAATAGGTTATTTCGCCGTCGGTACCGTGAAGAAGGTCTTCGGCATAAGCCTCGATACCGCTTTTTCCCACCTTATCGTTAAAGGAATAACCCTTATTTTTAAGTTCTTCCCATTCTTCAGCGTAAATGGAGCCCACGTTACCTATTAAATGAGGGGCAAGGTCGGTATCAACGTATTCTCTGAAAGGAACGGTTTCAACCGAAATGCCGTCAAGCATAAAACGGGCTTCGCTTATTTTCTGCATTATAAAATCGGGAACGTCTTCAGCAAAAATATATGGATTAGCTATTGAAAAATCCATAGCAAACATACTGTAGCGCACTCCCATAATAATTCGAGCGTCTTCTTTTGAATATGAAGAAAGATTGTAATCTTCGGTAAGCTTTGAGAAAACGTTATCACTGGTGGCATAGTGAGCAAGACCTATTGAGGTTAAAAAACTTTCTTTAAGGTCTTCCGTATAGCCGTAGGGCGCAGTTTTTGAAAGAGGAAGCTTATCGGTCCACTCAACCTCGTTTTCTTTAAGGTAATTGCACAGTACCAAAATGGTATCGTTTAATTTTTCCATATTAATATAGGCGCTGTTAAAGACGATGTTGTATCCTTCGCGGTTTACGGCAATTTCTCTGCCGCAACTATCGAGGATTTCTCCTCGGGGCGCCTTAAGTGTGGCGGTACGCATGGTAACGCCTTGCGATTCGGTAAGATTTTTATCGGCTTTAACTACTCCGAGATAAAAAAGTCGCATACTTGAAAGGGCGATAATAACCGCAAGAAACAAGGCGAGAAAGTTGGTTCGTATGTTTTTGTTTTTGGCAAACGGCAAGGCTGTCACCTCTCTTTTTAAAAACCGTTTTTAATTTTTTTGTTTGTGTAATCTTTTTTCAAGGAAATAAAGGGGGATAATAAATATAAGAGTATATACGGCGCAGGGGGTTAAATTCCATAAAAGGTAGTAAACCTTACCCTGAACGTCGGGGATAATGACGCTAATCAGCCATTTTATTCCAAAATATCCTATTTCACTTATAAGAGTAAGGGCAATTGCGGCGGGAAGATTTCGGTTGAAAATACGTTTTGCAAGAAGACCTGCAATAAAGCCTATAAGCATAAAGGCTATAGTATTGAAAACCGAGGTGGAAGCGGCAACCGCATCCATTGCAAAACCGCAACAAAGACCGAACAGCAGTCCCACAAGTTCATCATAAAACATTGCAACCGCAACGGTAATGGGTAAAAGTATTATGGGAGAAGCGCCCTTTATGGTTATGTCAATAAGTCCCGTATAGTGAAAGAGATAAACCAAAGCGGCAATTATTATTTCGGGGACGGGAACCTTTCTTTTTTTCTCGATAAACATAATTATTCACCAAGTTCGCTGCCTAAAGCGCCCTGACCTTCAAATTTGGTTATAACCATAACCTTGTTTATGTCGCTGAAATCCACAAAGGGAGTAACACTTGAATAAAGGGAGGAGGTATAGGTGTCACTTTTAATGGTTTCTACCGTACCGATAAGAAGTCCCTGAGGGAAAAGTCCTTCGCCCGAGGTAACCACGGTATCACCTACAGCAACCTGACAGTCGCGTGAAAGGTTATAAAGCTTGATTTTGCCCTTTGCCGCAAAGTCGGCGGTGCCCGAAATAACGCCTGCATCACCCGTTCTGCTGTCGGTAGCCCCTGCAACAATTTCGGGAGAAAGCAGAGTGGTCACCTTACAGGTGGTAAGACCTACCTTGCTGACGTATCCTACGAGGCTGTTGCCGATTATAACGGGGTCATACTGCGATATATCGTGAGCGCTGCCCTTATTAATAACAAAGGAAAAATAAATGTCGTCCTTATCTACCGATATAAGCTTTGCATCACAAAAAGTAAAATCGGGATTATTGTCCTTTATTTCAAGATAATCTTTATAAAATTCGTTTTGTCTTAAGGTTTCATCTAAATCGGCGCTCTGTTTTCGTAAAGCGTCGTTTTCTTCCTTTAATTTCTGATTTTCAAGAAGAAGCTCGTTTGAGTCGCTGTATTTTTTCTCAAAATTATCGATTGCTCTGCTTATAGACGTGGCAAGACTCTGAAATGGGGCAACAATGGTGCCTATAAGTCCTGAACCGGGGGAAAGCACTCCGCCGATAATTCTGACGGCAAGTGAGAGAGCAAGAACAACGGCTATAACCGAAAGACAAATCCTGAATTTTTTAGTGCGCAGGAAAAAACGCATAACAATATATCTCCTATCTGAAGCGTTTTCCGTGACGGAATACGTAATTTTCAAAACCGCTGCTGCCGTCAAGACGTTTTGCCGTACCCAAAACAACGCAGTCTATAGGATTTTCGGCAACCTGAACGGGCATACCGGTTTCTCTGGAAATAAGCTCCGCAAGACCTCTGAGCATCGAAGTACCGCCCGTAAGGGTAATACCTCTGTCAATGATGTCGGCGCTAAGCTCGGGAGGAGTTTTTTCAAGGGTGATACGTACGGTGTCAACTATCTGTCTTATAACGTCTGCCATAGCATCTCTTACCTCTGCAGAGGAAAGGTCGATGTTTTTGGGAAGTCCGTCAACAAGGTTTCTGCCTCGTACTTCTATTACCTTTTCGTCTTCATAGGGAAGGGCAGAGCCGATTTCGATTTTAATCTGCTCGGCGGTGCGTTCGCCTATAAGAAGATTATGCTTACGCTTTACGTACTGAATAATCGCTTGGTCAAGGTCATCTCCTGCCTGACGGAGTGACTGGCTTGTAACGATATCACCAAGGGAAATTACTGCAACGTCGGTGGTACCGCCGCCTATATCGGCAACCATATTACCTGCCGCATCCCAAATAGGAAGACCTGCGCCAACAGCCGCTGCCATAGGCTCTTCAATAAGGTCGATTTCGGAAGCGCCTGCGGTTTTTGCCGCATCGTAAACGGCACGGCTTTCAACCTCGGTAACACCTGCAGGAATACAAAGCACCATTCTTACACGTGAAAAAAGAGAACCCTTTTGCGCCTGACTTATAAATCTTTTAAGCATAGCCGCAGTAACGTCGAAGTCGGCAATAACGCCGTCCTTTAAGGGACGAACTGCAATAATTGAACCGGGGGTTCTTCCTATCATAGCCTTAGCTTCGCTGCCTACCGCTCTTACTGCGTCGTTTCTTACGTCGTAAGCAACAACCGAAGGCTCTCTCATAATAATTCCTTTACCTTTTACACAAACCAGTGTGGTTGCGCTTCCAAGGTCAACGCCTATATCTCTCGTAAACATAATTTATTCTCCCTTGTTACTTTCTATTGCGGGTGTTTTTTTCGTATTTTTGGGAATAAGGAAATCAACGGCTGAGTGTAGGTTTTCAATAGTGATGGTTTCTTTAGGCGGAATGTGTTCGCCGTCAAGAGTCCAGTCAATATCTCCTGCATCTTCGAAAACAACCTTCTTGGCTTGGAAAAACTCAATTCCCTTTGCCGTAAAATCCTTTTTAAGTATGGCGGAAACCGCCGCCTGAAGTTCAACTATATTTGATGGGTAGCGAATAAGCAATACTTCAAAAAGTCCGTCGCCAAGCTCAACCAAGGCTTCTTTATAATGAACAACGCCGCCTACAGACAGAGAGTTTGAAACGGTTCCGAATATGAAATCGCCTTCAACCTCTTTTCCGTCGCAATTAACCTTTAAGTGATATGGACGGATACTGCCGAGGGTTTTGATTCCTTCAAACAGATAGGCTATTTTGCCCAGCATATTCTTTGCCGCCTGAGGAGCCGAGTAGGATGCCTCGGTAAAGGCGCCGAAGGAAGCGGTATATGAAAAATAACAGTCGTTAAACTTTCCTATATCAAGGGGCACGATATTATCGTCCAACAGGTCGATAGCCGCCTTTTTCATATTGCGTGAAATTTTAAGTCCGCCCGACCATTCGTTAAGGGTACCTGCAGGAATATAGCCCAGTTTAAACTTGTTCTTATTCTGCATAAGACCCGTTATGACTTCGTTAAGGGTTCCGTCACCGCCGCAACAAACAACCATTTCGTATTGGTCGCCAAGGGCAGCCGCCTGAACGGTTGCGTCCCCTCTTTCATCGGTAAGATGAACGGTAACGTCATATCCGCCGAGGGAAAAAACCTGAACTATAGGATAAAGTTGGGTTTTGATTTTTCCTGTGCCTGAACATGGATTTGCAATAAGATAAATTTTCTTTTTCATACTTTTCACCTTAAATCAATGGGCATTGTAGCCGTAGCGTTTAATGATACGTCGGCGGTATTTCCGGCTTTATATTCATAATAGGCCTGAATACCAACCATAGCGGCGTTATCACCGCAATATTTTAAAAGGGGTGTGTAAAATTCATATCCTCTTTTTTTACATTCGCTTTCAAATCGGCTTCTCAGTTCGCTGTTTGCAGAAACACCGCCTGCAAGTACGATTTTTTTATAATTATTTTCTTTTGCCGCCAAAAAGGTTTTTTCAATAAGTATATCGCAGACCTTTTTCCTCAACGTCGCGCACAAAACGGGAACGTCAATTTCGTTTCCTTTTTGCTTTTGATTGTGAATTAAATTTATAACGGCGGTTTTTAGTCCCGAAAAACTGAAATCGTAAGGGTCGCCGTTTATTTTCGGAGTGGGAAGGGGATAACGCTCAGGGTCGGCAACGGTGGCGATTTTATCAAGGTTTACGCCGCCGGGATAATCAAGTCCCATAGCCCTTGCCGTTTTATCGAAGCATTCGCCCGCCGCATCGTCAAGGGTGCGCCCTATTATCGAAAAATCGGTATAGTCCTTTACCTCGCATAAAACGGTGTTACCGCCCGAAACGGTAAGACACAAAAAGGGAGGCTTTAAATCGGGATTGCTTATATAATTCGCCGCAATGTGACTTCTTAAATGATGAACTGCAATAAGGGGCTTATTAAGAGAAAGACTCAGTCCCTTTGCAAAGTTTACACCCGTAAGCAACGCGCCGATAAGTCCGGGGAAAGCGGTAACCGCAACGGCGTCAATGTCCGAAAAGGTAACGCCTGCGCGGTCAATCGCTTCATTTACCACTGCGGCAATATTTTCACAGTGACGACGGGAGGCAATTTCGGGAACTACGCCCCCGTAAATACGATGCTCGTCAATTTGGGTGGATATTATGTTTGAAAGTACGTCTCTTTCTCTTGTAACGGCTGCGGAGGTTTCGTCACAGGAGGATTCGATACTTAAAATCAGCATTACTAAAACCTTCTTGTCAGTATAATGGCATCTTCCGTGGGATTTTTATAATAATTTTTTCTTTTTCCCTCTTCTTTAAAACCAAAGGAGGAATAAAGATTTATTGCAGGGGTATTAGAAACCCTTACTTCAAGGGAAATAAAGGAAAGACCCTTTGAAACGGCATAGTGTGTGATTTCTTTTAAAAGGGCTCTGCCGATACCTTTTCTTCGCTTGTCCTTTAAAACCGCAATATTGTTTATATAGCCTTCGTCAAGGGATTCGTAAAGGCTTAAATAACCTATAAGGTTTCCGTTTTCTTTTATGCCTATAAAAACGTTGTTGCCATTCATTGAGTCTGAAATGCTTTTTACACTCCAAGGGTCAGTAAAACATTCCTTTTCGATAAAGGCGATTTCTTCGGCATCCTTTTCGGTCAGATATTCTGCTTTTGGCATATCGTTTTTGAATATCTCGTCAATGGATGAAAAAATCTCATCTCTGCATTTTCTGTATGCATTCAAATCCTGCCCGAAGGGGTCGCTGATACCCTTATCGCTGAGTAAAAAAAGTTTTTCCTTTTCTATTCCTGCCGATATAAGCGTTGCCTTGTGGGAAGGGGTCATACAGTAGATTTTGTCTGCCTTTTTAACGTCTTCAAGGGTGACGGTGTGGGAAAGGTGACTGCCTGCATCAATTCCCGCTTCACTAAGCGCCAGTCTTGAATTTTCGCTTATGGGACTGCCGTCTGCAAAAAGTCCTGCGCTAAAGGCCTTTACACCGTTTAAATTAAGACTGTTAAGATAATAATGCGCCATTGGTGAACGGCAGGTATTTCCCGTACAAATAAAAAGTATATTCATAGCTTAGTCTTTGGCGTCATACCAGGTTTTACCGCAGTTGGCATCAGCCAAAAGGCTGACCGCAAGATTTGCGGCAGAACTCATTTCCTTTGATAATATTTCTTTTACCGTATCTTTGTCCTCTTCTCTGCACTCAACGATAAGCTCGTCGTGTACCTGAAGAATAAGACGGGCATCCTTAACCTCTTTAAGCTTTTCGTAAACCTTTATCATGGCGATTTTAATAATGTCGGCGGCGCTGCCCTGAATGGGAGCGTTTCGCGCAACCCTTTCGCCAAAGGATAAAAGCATATGGTTAGAGGATTTAAGTTCGGGGATATAACGGCGTCTGCCGAAAAGGGTGGTAACGAAGCCGTTCTCCTTGGCTTCCTTAATAACCCTTTCCATATAGGAAGCAACCTGCGGATAGGCGGCAAGATAGCCCTTTATATACGCGTCTGCCTCTTTTCTGGTTACCCCTATATCCTTGGCAAGAGAAAATGCGCCGATACCGTAAACGATACCGAAGTTTACCGCTTTTGCTCTGCTTCTGAGAATGGGAGTTATCATATCGGTGGGAAGGGCGAAAACCTGCGAAGCGGTTATGGTGTGAATATCCTCACCGCTTTCAAATGCGTTTATCATATTTTCGTCTTTTGATATGGAAGCCAAAACCCTGAGTTCAATCTGGCTGTAGTCGGCGTCACACAAAGTAAAGCCTTCCTTTGCCGTAAAGAATTTTCTCAGTCGCTTTCCTTCTTCGCTTCTTACGGGAATATTTTGTAAATTAGGCTCAAGGGAACTGATTCTTCCCGTTCTCGTTTCAACCTGATTAAAGGTGGAATGTATTCTGCCGTCTTCTCCGATTGCCGCAACAAGACCGTCGCAATAGGTGGATTTAAGTTTGGTAAGCTGACGGTAGGTAAGTAGTTTTTCAACGGCCGGATGTTCGTATTTAAGATTTTCAAGTATTTCTGCCGAGGTGGAATAACCGCTTTTGGTTTTCTTACCGCCGGGAATACCTAAATCTTCAAAAAGGGCAATACCGAGTTGTTTGGGTGAATTAAGATTAAGTTCATAACCTATAAGGTCGTAAATTTCCTTTTGCAGTTCTTCACATCTCTGCTTTAATTCTTCACCCATATCGGTAAGACCGTTTTTATCAACAAGTACCCCGTCAAGCTCCATTGAAGCAAGAACTTTTGCAAGGGGAAGTTCAATATCCTTTAAAAGAAGAGCCTGTCCCGTTTTGTTCAGTTCCTCCGTTAAGGCTTCGCTTATGGGCGCGTGTAAAACGGCGGTTCTTATAAGGAGGTGGGTGTTTTCGGGTAAAACGGGCTCGGCAACGTGGTATCTTCCCATAAGTCTGTCAATATCGTAAGAAGAACCCGTAGCGTCGGCAAGATAGCCTGCAAGTAAAGAGTCGAAAACAACGTTCTTAAGATTTATACCCTCTAAAAGACAGTAGCGGTATAAATTTTTGCAGTCGTAAACTCTTTTCTTATTGTCGCTTTCTAAAATTTCTTTTATTCTTTCGCTTTTTATATCAAAAAGCGCAACCTTTTCTTCTGATAAAACGGCAATATTTTCGCCGTCAAAGGCAATATCCAAAATACCGCTGATCTTTAAATTATCGGACTCTGTTAAGGTTATATTACGGCTCTGCGCAAAATCAATGCTTTCCTGACTCTGCCTTGGGGAAATTCCCATACTGTCCATAAGTCTGAACAGTTCAAGGTCGGTCATAAAGGCGGCAAGGGCGTCTTCGGCTTGCTTTTTTGGTAAATAATCGCTTAAAACCTTGGAAACGGGGGCGCTTCTTGATATAGTGCCGAGGAATTTGCTTAAATAGGCGCTTTCCTTGTCGGCAATAAGCTTTGCTCTCACGCTGTCCTTTATTTCACTGCTATCAATATTTTCGTAAAGATTATCAACCGAGCCGAATTTCTTAATAAGGTCGGTGGCGGTTTTTTCGCCTACTCCCGCAACACCGGGGATGTGGTCGCTCTGGTCACCCATAAGGGCTTTAAGTTCTATCATCTGTTCGGGGGTAAGACCGTATTTTTCAAAAAGAGCCTCTTTATCATAGGCAATAATTTCGGGTTTTCCCGCCTTGGTAGCCGATAAAAGCACCTTTACGCTGTCGCTTATAAGCTGAAGCGAATCTCTGTCGCCCGTAGCAATAACACAACTGTCGCCACTTTCCTCACAGGCTCGGGCAAGGGTGCCCAAAATATCGTCAGCCTCAAAACCGGGAGCCTCAAGCACGTGGTAGCCGTAAAGGTTAAGCCACTCTTTTAAAAGGGGAATTTGTTCTCTGAGTTCCTCGGGCATAGGTTTTCTGCCTGCTTTATATTCGCTGTATTTTTCGTGGCGGAAGGTGGGAACCTTAAGGTCAAAGGCAACTGCGACGCCGTCGGGGGCTTCCTCGTTCACCAGTTTATTTAAAATATTTATAAAACCATAAACGGCATTGGTATGCACTCCCTTCGAGTTGGAAAGGAGACGAATACCGTAAAAAGCGCGGTTAATTATGCTGTTTCCGTCTATAGCTAAAAGTTTCATAATCTGCACTCCGTAAAACACAAAATAAGTCAATATATATTATAACAAAGAAATATATATTTGTCATCTATTTTTTAATAAATTTTCAAAATTGACATATTCTCAAAAAATGGTATAATATTATCGTTATGAAGATAGGAAATTTAGAAGTCGGTGGCTATGCCGCACTTGCGCCCATGGCAGGTGTCGCCGACCGCGCAATGCGTGAAATTTGTATTGATTTGGGCGCAGGCTATACAGTGGGAGAATTGACCAGCGCTAAAGGTGTCAGCCGTAACGATAAAAAAAGCGCGGCGTTGCTTTTTTGCGGTGAAAAAGAGCGTCCCTTTGCTTCTCAGCTTTTCGGAAGCGACCCTGTTTCAATGGCAGAGGCCGCAAAATACGCCGAACAGTTGGCGCCCGATTTTATCGACATAAATATGGGCTGTCCCGCACCCAAGGTTTCGGGTCACGGCGGCGGAAGCGCGCTTATGAAGGATTTAAACCTTGCGGGGAAAATTATTGAAGCGGTGGTAAATGCCGTAAGTATTCCCGTAACGGTAAAAATGCGTACCGGTTGGGATAAGGACAGTATATGCGCTCCCGAACTTTCACGTATAGCCGAAAAATGCGGAGCAAGTGCAGTAACGGTGCACGGCAGAACCAAACAGCAGATGTATGCCCCCGGTGTGAATACCGACGTTATCCGTCAGGTTAAGGAAAGCGTTAAAATTCCCGTAATAGCAAACGGCGATATAACCGATTTTTTATCAGCCAAAAAAATGAAGGAGCTGACGGGTTGCGACTATCTTTTAGTAGGCAGAGGCGCTATGGGAAATCCCTTTGTTTTCAGCGAAATCAACGCAGGTTTTTCGGGGGAAAAAATCCCCGTATTTTCCTTGGAAGAAAGACTTGATATGCTTCGCCGTCAGGTAAGACTTATGGTGGAATATAAGGGTGAAAGAACTGCTATGCTTGAAAGCAGAAAACACGCTTCATGGTACATAAAGGGTATGCGAGGCGCCGCCTCTATGCGAAGAATGTGCGGAGAAATCACCACCTTTTCCGATATTGAAAGAATAATCGAAAAAGCCCTTGAAGTAAGCGAAAAAATGTGATAAAATACTTTGGTGATAAATTTGAAAGGACTGTAAAATATGTCAGGACACAGTAAATGGAACAATATTAAACGTAAAAAGGAAAAGACCGACGCCGCCAAGGCTAAAATCTTTACCAAAATGGGCAGAGAAATTGCCGTTGTTGTAAAACAGGGCGGACCTAACCCTGCCGAAAACAGCAAATTAAAGGACGTAATCGCAAAGGCTAAAGCCGCTAACGTTCCAAACGAAAACATTGAACGTATTATTAAAAAGGCTGCAGGTGAAGGCGATGCAAACAACTATGAGGAGCTTATCTACGAGGGTTACGGCCCAGGCGGAGTTGCCTGTATAGTTGAAACCCTTACCGATAACCGTAACCGTACCGCAGGAGAGATGCGTCACTATTTTGATAAGTGCGGCGGCAATCTCGGTCAGGCGGGCAGCGTTTCCTTTATGTTCGACCGCAAGGGACAAATCGTTATCGAAGCAGAAGATCTTGACGAAGATACCGTTATGATGGATGCTCTGGAAGCAGGCGCTGAAGACTTTTTTGCAGAAGAGGACGTATTCGAAATCATTACCGCGCCCAACGATTTGGGAACGGTCAGAGATGCTCTTGAAGAAAAGGGTTATTCTTTTGTTTCTGCCGAGGTTGCTTATATCCCTCAGACCATGACCGCTCTTCCCGATGAGGCAATGTGCGAAAAGATGGAAAAGCTTATCGATATGATGGACGAAAACGAAGACGTTCAGGCTTTCTGGCACAACTGGGAAATGTGTGATGAATAAGTAAAAAGTTAATATTCTGTTAAAAGAGATGCTGCGGCATCTCTTTTTTTGTTCTATTTTTCTTTTCTTGGACATACCATATAGTAACGAAAATAAAGGAAGGATAAATATGGACAGAAAAAACCTTTTAATTTTTGAAAATACGCTTGATTTTGTTGCTCCCAAGGTGGCGGCGGTACTATCTCAGTTACCAAATCAAATTAAGGCAAACGTGCAGGAAATACGGCTGAAAACGGGCAAAAGCGTATCCCTTACCATAAAGGGAAAAACCTATTTCGTCACCCCTTTCGGCAGTGTTAAAGAAAATAGCGACGGCGCCTTAAAATCAGACAAAAAAGATTTAGAAGATACATTCAGACTACTTTGCAGAAATTCGGTTTACTCTCATATAAGCGAGATAAAAGAGGGGTATATATCCCTTCCCTTCGGCTGTCGCGCAGGACTGGGCGGTACCTATTCAAAGGAGGGCGGAATAACGGGTGTTTCCTCGGTTAATATCCGTATTGCAAAAGAATATATCGGTTGCGCCGACTGCCTTTCACATCTTTCGGGGGGAGTGCTTTTTTTGGGCCCTGCCGGAAGCGGAAAAACCACTCTTTTAAGGGATTATATACGTCTTTTAGCCGATGGGAAAACGGGTGAATATAAAAGGATTTCGGTAATAGATACAAGGGGTGAAATTTCAGCCGTGAGCGGTGGAATTTCCTATAATAATCTTGGTGAAAACACCGATATTTTACACGGTTTTCCAAAGGATGTAGGCATCGAAAACGCACTGCGTACCCTTTATCCCGACTATATTGCCTTTGACGAAATGGGATATGAAGAATACTTGGCCGTTGAAAAGTGTATATACTCCGGTGTTGATATTATAACCAGCGCTCATATCGGAGAAAAAAACGAAATTTTAAAAAAGGCTCATTTAAGAAAACTGATAGAAAGCAAAGCGGTTAAAAACGTTATATTGCTTAGTTGCCCTGCAGGAAGCAAACCTGAAATTTTTTCTGCCGACGAGGTGATGGAAAATTGTGGGCTTTAAAACTTTTAGGGGTATTGTTCGTTATTTTTTCCTGTTCTTTTTTGGGATTTCGTATGGCAAATCAACTTAAAATTCGGGCGAAAACCTTAAGAAACTTTTCGGTAAGCCTTGACAGTATAACCGTTTATATAAGGATGTCGGGATTACATATTGAAGAAATACTTGAAAAGTGTCTGCCAAGCGGTATGAAATATGACGGAAAAGGACTTATAGCAGAAAATTCGTTGTGCCTTAAGGAATCGGACAGAGAACTTATAAACGAGTTTTTAAAAGACCTTGGTATGTCTGATACCGATTGCCTTATTAATAAATGCAAAAGCTATAGGGAGCTTTTATTAACCGCTATCGGAGAAGCCGACAAAGAGGTCGCTGAAAAATACCGTCTTTTTTCGGTTTCGGGTATTCTTATAGGCGTGACCCTTTCTTTTTTATGGTGGTAGTATGGACGTTGATTTCATTTTCAGAATTGCCGCGATAGGCATAATAGTAACGGTTTTAAATCAGCTTTTGGTTCGCTCGGGCAGAGAAGAACAGGCAATGATGACCACCATAGCAGGACTTGTGGTGGTTATGCTTATGGTTATCTCGGGCATAGGAGAGCTTTTTGAAACGGTGAAATCGGTGTTCGGACTATGACCTTTTTTGTAAAAGCCTTGGGGATAGGACTTATAACTGTGGCTTCCTCACTGCTCATAAAACAAAGCCGCCCCGAATTTTCATTTTTTATAAGCTTAAGCGGAACCTTTATAGTGTTTTTTATATGCGTAAAGGAAGTGGAAAGTTATCTCTCTTCCTTTTTGGGACTTCTTTCGGATGCGGGTTTTTCGGCAGGGTATTTTTCGGTGGCGCTAAAGGCGGTGGGAATAGGGTATATAACCGAATTTGCCGCCGATACAGCCGGTGACAGCGGACATTCTGCCCTTGCTTCAAAAATAACTCTGGCGGGCAGAACGTTGCTTTTTATAATTGCTCTGCCGGTAATAAAGGACCTTTTAAGTCTTGCGGTAAGATTGGTGGACTAATGAAGATTTTTAAAATAATCTGCATTTTGGTGTGCTTTGCGTTTGCGTTTTCGCTAAACGTTTATGCCGATAATCAAAACAGTGACCTTTCTCTTATTCCAAAAGAACAACGGGAAATTTTAAACGACTATGGACTTAATGAAGAAAAACTGACCGAAAGTCTTGACACAAAGGGATTTTTTTCTCTTCTGAAGGGCTTTTTTAAGGACGGCATTAAATCACCCTTTTCGGTTTTTCTTAAAAGTCTTGCTACCGTAATAGTGGCTTCTCTTCTGACAAGCTACTGCGAGGAAGGAAAAACGGGTTTGGCGGTAGAAAGTGTCTGCTCTTTATCCTCGGCATTGGTACTAACCCTTCCCGTTTACGAAATTATAGTGGCTTCAAGTCAGGCGCTTAAAGGGGCAACGGCATTTATTACCGCTTCGGTTCCCGTTTTTGCTTCCCTAAAAGCGTCGGCTGGAAAAAGTATTTCGGTAACGGGCGGCGCAGGGGTGCTTCTTATTGCCTGTCAGGTGCTGAGTTTTCTTTGTTCCTTCGTTATAGCGCCCTTTATGAACGGCTATTTGTCCCTTGCGGTCTGCTCTTCATTTGGGATAAATAATAAAGCTTCGGGACTTATAAACGGCATAAAAAAGGCGGCTATGTGGTTTTTATCGCTTTGCGCCTCGGTTTTCGTCTTTATTCTTTCTTCAAAGTCGGTGCTCGGCAAAACCGCCGATACCGTAGCGCTAAAAACCGCAAAATACGTTTTAGGCTCCTTCGTTCCAGTGGTGGGCTCAACCTTAAGCGAATCGGCGGTGGCGGTGGCTTCAAGTCTTAATGCCGTTTCGGGAAGCGTGGGAATGTATATAATTATCGGTCTTATAATACTTATCCTGCCCGTGCTTGCCGAACTGATTTGCTGGAAGCTTTCACTTGTTCTGCTGAGTAATACGGCGTCGCTTTTTTCGGCAAATGCAGTAAAAAACTTAAGCGAAGCGGTAGAAAACGTAATTTCTCTGCTTCTTGGATTTTTGCTTTTATCGGTTTGCCTTTTTATTATTTCGGTAGGGGTGCTTATATCACTTTGAAAACGCTTATTTTAAACGCCGCAGTTATATGCGTTGCCTATTCCGCGCTTAATTTTCTGCCCCTTTTAAAAAGGTCGGCAAAAATGCAGAATTTCGTTTTTTCTCTCTGTTTTCTCGCATCCTTTTTGTCGGTGGTGTCGGGAATTTCTTATACGGAAGTATCTTTGCCCGTCGGTTTTCAGGAAACGGCAGATTATTCCTATAACGAGGAGGCTTTTTGTATGGCTGTTGGCAATATGCTTAAAAAAGAAAATATAGATTATGAAAAAATCGAGGCAGATACTACTGAAAATACGGATAAAAGCATAAATATAAACGTAATTACCGTTTACGGCTGTAAAGATAAAGAAAAATGCAAAAATCTTATAGAAGAAAATACGGGACTGGGTGAAATTTACGTTTATGAATAAAGAAAAAATAACCGATTTTCTAAAGAAAATAACCGGTTCGAAAAAACTTGTTATTATAGGAATTATAGGCATCGTCTTAATAGGATTATCCTCCTTCTTTCCTTCAAAAAGCGAAAAATCGGGCGAACTGAAAACTGCTGAAATTTCTACCGAGGAATATAAAGCCGACCTTGAAAAGCAGATAAAGGAAATTGCCGTCAGTATTTCGGGGGATAAAAGGACAAAGGTGGTAATCACCCTTGAAACATCAATAAGACGGGAATATGCAGGGGAAAGTCAGAACCAAACGGGAGAAAAAAGCTATGATAAGGGCAAGGAAATCAGCGGTACCGTAAAGGAAAAGGCGATTACCGTTAAAAAATCCGACGGAAGCGAGGAAGCCCTTATTGTTACGGAATATATGCCTCAGGTAAGAGGGGTTGCAATCGTCTGTAATACGGGTGAAAGTGAAGCGGTAAAAAATGCAATACGCGACGCGGTAACAGCGGCGCTCGGCATAACAACAAAAAGAGTATATATTGGAGGTCATTCAGGGTGAAAAAAGGAAAAGTGTTGTCGAAAGGACATTTGGCTTTAGGGGTGATGGTGCTCGTATTGGGCGCGGCGGTGTGGCTTAATATGAAATATTCTTCGTCAGATAAGCCAAAATATATGGGAGAAAGCGCCTTTGTGTCAAGCGAAACGGGAGATACTATGGTGGTGGGCGGAAAAATAGAGGAGGATTATTTTTCAAAGGCAAAAACCGAACGTGAAAATGCCTATAAAGAGGCGGAAGAAAGTGTGAAAGAAGCGCTGAACTTTTCTGCAGGTAACAGCGAAGCCGTAAAAGAGGCTACCGATAAAGCGGCTCTTTTGGCAAAAAGAAAAACCGATGAAATTGCCATTGAAAATATTTTGAATGCTAAAGGATTTTCTAAAACAATTGCTATAATAGGGGATGACAGCGTTACCGTAGCGGTTGAGGGAGAAGGTCTTACCAACGAACAAACCCTTCAGATTCAGGACGCCGTAACGGGTCAATGCGAAATTTCTGCGGCGAAAGTAAAAATTGTTACAGTAAAAGGTTGAGAATTTTAAAAAAATGTGTTATACTATTAAAAAATAGTCAAATCTTTGCTTGGAGGAAAGAAAAAATGGAAAACAGAAGCAATCTTGCAATAAATTCAGATGTTATTGAAAATATGGCTACCATTGCCGTTAAAGAGGTTGAAGGTGTAGCAGGTCTTACCGAAAAGGGCATGGATTTAAAGAACGTTTTAAACCGCGGAAAATTATTTAAGCCCGTTCACGTTACCGAGAAAAACGGCGCAGTTTCGCTTGATATTCATATTAAAATTTATCAAAGCGCCAATGCAAAAACCGTTGCGGAAAACGTTCAGAAAAACGTTAAGGAAAAGTTACAGAGTATGACCGGCAACGCTATTACAAGAGTTGACGTAACCATTGACGATTTAGCAGTAGAATAAAAAAACCGAGTCGTAGGCGTTGTACCCGTAAGGATACAACGCCAGTTTTATTCGCCTTGCGGCGAGTTCTATTGCTTTGCAGTTATATTCGGCTACCGCCGAGTGCTATTGCCTTCGGCAGTTTATTGGCGAATAAAATATCACTGAAACCGAAAGGTTTCAATATCACTATTGCCGTAAGGTAATAATATCACTCCGACAAAGTCGGAATATCACTTGAAAATCACTTCGAATTTTTATATAATAAAAACAAAGAGGTGTTTTTATGTGTTATTTCCTTTATGGAGCAATCAACGACGGAATCAATAGAGATGATTATGAAAAAATAACAAAAGATGCTGAATATCATTTTAATTCTGGCGATGTTAATTCTGTAAACAAATGTGTTGCAATCTGCGACGATAGTTATAGAATTACACTTAATCATTGCGATTGCGATACTGCCATAGGACAAAAACACACTAACAAAAAAGAATTAGAAGAACTTAAAGATTTACTATTAAATTTACAAAATGTTCGTGGAATTAAACATATTTTAATAAGTAAAAATTGGTGGAAAGAAACCAATAATAAACAAGAAACAGTTCATATTCAAGATATAGACATTCTATATTTTCTTGCAAATATGGAAGATAACTGTTTATATAAAATAGAACTGTATAAAAAATACTATTAAACCAATAACTTCGTTATTTGATTATACAGCGTAATTGGCTTAGCAAGGTAAAAGGGTTTTAGGTTCTCCTAACAAGTGGAAAATGTGCCGTACATTTTCCCTGCTTGTTACGGTATAAGACAAAATTAAGAGCTGTGTAGAAAATTTCTACACAGCTCTTTTACTGTCCTTAATTGTACGCTCCGTAAGGCTCGGTTTTAATTTTCCCTTCTTAACTTATCATTATTTTGCCTCTTCTTACATATATATACATTAGAAAATATGTTAAAAGAAGGGCATGATAATAATGAAAGAGTTTTATCCCGAAGAAATAAAGGCAAAGACCGACGGGAAATTATATTATACCGTCGAAAATATTACAAGCGCTGCAAAGACGGGCGAGATACTTCGCGGAGTGGTAACCCTATGCGATACTTCCCATAATTTAACGGTGGATTTGGGTTCGATGAGGGGCGTTATAAAAAGAGAGGACGCGCTTACGTCGGTTGACGGCAGTATCAGGGATATTGCCATAATTTCTCGCGTGGGAAAGACCGTCTGCTTTACGGTTGAGGAGATTATTTACGATTTAAGCGGTATCCCCGTTGCCCGTCTGTCACGAAAGAAGGCGCAGGAAAAGTTTATGGGTGAGTTCCTCGCTTTTAAAAGCGTGGGGGACGTTTTAAAGGCAAGGGTAACCCATCTTGATTCTTTCGGTGTGTTTTGTGATATAGGTTGCGGTGTAATTGCACTTTTGCCCATTGATTTTATATCGGTTTCACGTATTTCCCATCCGAAAGACCGCTTTTTCGTGGGTGAGGATATAAAGGTAATACTAAAAGGAATCGGCGAAGACGGCAGGATTACCGTTTCTCATAAAGAACTGCTTGGCACCTGGGAAGAAAATGCGGCGGATTTTACGGCGGGGCAGACGGTTACGGGGGTAGTAAGAAGCGTTGAGGAATACGGAGTATTCGTTGAACTTGCTCCTAATCTTGCGGGACTTGCAGAGCCGTATGAAACTAAGGTGGGGGATACGGTAAGCGTTTACATAAAAAGCATTATTCCCGACAAGATGAAGGTAAAACTTATTATAATTGATAGTTTTAAAGGCGGCTTTATGCCGAAAACGAAGTATTTTTACAAAGGAGAGCATATAGATTTCTTTAATTATTCTCCGCAAAACAGCGTCAAAAAAATATACACAGAATTTTATTGAGGACTTTTAGTCCTCTTTTTGTTTTTATTAAATAAAAAGCATTAAATTTTCATATTTTTGTTGACTAAAGCCAAAAAGAGTGATAGTATAAAATAGAATACAAATAACAAAAAAAGAGAGAGTAGCAAATTATGAAAAAATTTATTGCTTTATTAATGAGTATAATTATGGTTTTAACCTTCTCGTCAGTTTCGGTTATCGCCGCTAATGACGATAATCAGGTTGACGTTAAAGACGTGCTTGGCGATGACGTTTTAAGTGTTAGTTTAGCAAACGTTACCGCTAATTCTCATTCTGACGTTACGGTTAATCTTACTTTAAGCGGTAATCCGGGCTTTTCGGTAATGATACTCAGTCTTGACCACGGCAGCGAGGCAATTACCCTTAAATCTGCAACCACAAATATTGATGGTCTTACTTTGGAATATTCAAATCAAAAGGGCGGTTCTACACTTGCTTTCTATCATTTGGGAAGCAACTGTACCGAAGTAGGCACTCTTGCTACTCTTACTTTTTCCATAGGCGCGTTTTCGGGTGATGCTGAAATCGTTATTTCTGCTGAGGAAGGTGACGTATGTAATGCGGCAGCCGAAATTATCGAACCCGAACTTACAAATGGGTTAATTAGTGTTGCTTGCGCTCATACTTATGTATTTAAAGACAGAGTTGAACCCAGTTGTTCAAAGACCGGCGCTATAAATTATGAATGTACTATATGTAAAGCCATAAGCACTACCGTAATAGAAAAAGCTGCTCATACCTATTCAAGCGAAAAGGTAGTTGTTTTAGAGCCTGACTGTGATACCGAAGGTAAAAAAGCGTATAAGTGTCAGTTCTGTTCTGCATTAAAGGATGAAGAAACAATTGCTGCGCTCGGACATAAATTTGCGGACGATTCTTATATAGTTACAAAAGAGGAAACCTGTACCGAAAACGGTTCAAAATACAGAGTTTGCTACGTATGTAATGAGCACGTTACAGAAGAAATAGCTGCTCTCGGTCACGATGAGGGCACATGGAGAATTACAACCCCCGGTGACTGTACCGAAGTGGGAAAGGTATCCCGTTACTGTAACCGTTGTGACTGCGTTCTTGAAGAAAAGATAAAGGAACAGAGCGGTCACTTTATGGGTTGGGCTGTAACGGTTAAGCCTACCTGTACCAGTGTGGGTAAAGAAGAATATATGTGTCTTATCTGCGGCGGTGAAAAAGGAAACAGCAGAACCATTGCTAAGCTTGACCACGTTCACGGCGAAGAGGTTGTGGCAAAAGAGCCTACCTGTAGTCAGAAGGGAACTTTAGAAATTCATTGTAAGGTTTGCGATGAGGTTTGCGAAACCAAAGAGATTGATACCCTTCCTCACGTAAAGAACAGCCTAACAGTAATAACCGCTCCTACAAGCGAGGCGGAAGGTAAGGGCGAATACCGCTGTAAAGAATGTAACGAAACCTTAGAAGAAGTAACTCTTGATAAGGTTTACGGCGAAATCTATGCCGAGAACGTAACCGCTTCTCTCGGAAACAAAGCGTCGGTAAAGGTGTTTATCAAGAATAACTCCGGTTTTTCTGCAGGTATAGTAAGAATAAGATATGATGAAACTTCTCTTATTTTCGATGGCGTAAAAGCAGGAGAAATTACCGGTGATATTACCGTTGGTACTCCCGCTATCGGTGAAATAGCCGTGCTTCTTTCTTTAAGCGATGCGGAATATACCAAAGATGGTTTGATGTTTACCATAAACTTTACTCTTACTCAGGATGCCGACAATGGAAAGGTTGAACTTTTCTATGACGCGCAGACCGACTTTGCTGACAAAGTAGGTAATAGAGTATTCTTTAATATGAAATCTGCGGAAATTAAGATAATAGATTGCGTCCCCGGTGACGTAAACGGTGATTTAAAGGTAGATACCACCGACCTTGCGGCTATCAAACTTTATCTTGCGGCTTTAACTGATGACGTAAGCGCCGGCGCAGATGCAAACGTCGATGGTAAAATTGACACAGGTGACCTTGCAACACTCAAATTGATGCTTGCGGGATTGCACAAATAATTAACAAAATGACCTTGCTTCGGCAAGGTCGTTTTAACGAGGTGAAAAATATGAAAAAAATTTTGTCCTTTGTTTTAGCGTTTCTCCTTTTTACTATGTCGTTTGCAGTTGCTTTTAACGTTACTGCAATAGATGACGATTTGATATATGATTATGCTTTTTATGATTTTAACGAGGGGGAAGTAGTGCCTCACGCCGTCAACAGCGGTTATTCTGAGGATAGTGAAGGAAAAACCTTTTATCCTTTTTTGTCAAGGGACAAAACGGCATCCTTAAGTCAGGAAAACCTGACGGTTACCGACGGTGGTGTAAAGAAAACCGTTTCGGCTTTAAAAATAGAGGCAAACGAATACTCAAATCTTATTTTTACCGATAAAAACGGCGTTCCTTTCGAGGCAAGACCAAACGTTACCTACACGGTAAGGGTTAAAGCCTATATAAAATATTTCGGAAAATGGAGTCAGTTCTTTTACGGATTTGGCTTCTCAGGACACGAAACTCCCGACTATAAAACCGCTAACGAAACAATTCAATACGTTGACCACAGACTAGGCGACACCTTTAAGGGAGCAAAAGCGCAATACGCTAAATTCGGTACCGGCAGTGACTATTATAACGATAGTTCTGAAAGATATTCGAGTACCTTCGATACTTCACAAAAATATTACTATTACGATAAAACCTATACCTTTACGTTGAGCAACAGTGATAGTTCCACCGACCCCTTTATCGCTCACGATGAAAGCGGAAACGAATATAAATTGAATAATTATTTCGGAGCTTTTCTTTCAATGAGCAGTGTGACCCTGCCCGACGGCACCAAGGTTAAATCAACGGTATATATTGACAGTATCGAAATTTTTGCCAACGACTCTGCCGCAAAGGTAACAATGTATGACGGAGAAGAAAAAATCGGTGAAACATACGCAAAAATAGGTGATGGTTTACCGTCGGCTCCCGAGAAAGAAGGATATGAATTTTTAGGTTGGTACACCGATAAGGCTTATACCCAAAAGGCTAACGGCGTTATAGATAATCCCAATCTTATCCTTTACGCTTATTATATTAATCCTAATGCTCCCAAAACGGTTAAATATTATTTTGGGGAAAATCTTATAAAAACCGAAAAACTCAAAGTAGGCTCGGCTCTTTGGGACGGAGCAGGGATGGACGGCTACTATTTTGAAGGTTGGTACACTGATACCGCTTTAAAAATTCCTTATAACAGACAAAGTGTTGAAAGCGACGTAACCCTTTACGGCAAATTTTTGCCATACAAAACCAAATATACCGCTACTTCCTTTTCGAGAAGCACAAAGGTTAAGGCTTATTATAAATTAAACGGAGAAATTCGCAGTGAGTTTTCGGGCTGTGGCTGGAACTGGGCAGGTATTACCGCGGATAAAAAACTTATTTCCCGTAATAATCGCACCTGGGCACAGAGCGGCGCCTATATAATTCGTGACGAAGAAACAAACGAAATGTTTGTTCCCGAACCGGGGGCTTCCTATGAAATAACCGTAAAATACAAGGTTGAAAGAATGGATGCAACAAGCGCTAAGGTAAATATCGGTTATGGAATGAAAAAAGAATTTTATGCCGATATTACCGATAAAAATTTCGTTGACAGCAAAATGGTTGCATCTCACACCGCCGCCGACGTGGGCGATAAAGAATATACCGCTACGCTTCAGATAAACGTTCCCGACGTTATCCCCGAAGATCTGCTTTCCTGCCTTGGTATATATACTTCTTACACGGGAAGAAGCGATCAAAATAACGCATCTCCTCTTTCACAGTTGGTTTTCAGTGAAATAACGGTGGAAAGAAAAAATACCGAAAGTATAATTTCCTTTGACGGCGCAGCGGTGCTTACCGAAGAAGCCTATAATACCGCAAAGGCTCAGGCTATGCGTTTTTACTATAGTTATACTGTAAATGAAAACGGAAAAACCGTTATAGACGGTGAGGAAAAAGAAGTTGTTGCCCGCGGAATACTTTTAAAGGATTCTGAAAACGAGGCTTCTTTGAGCGTTAATACGCCCCTTTCCTCCGGCATTATCAATATTTTCAACAATAATCTTGATTCCTGTTGGAATTATGATAGTGATACAGGACGAGTTACCTTTTCTGCTTTTGTTTTCGGACTCAATGAAAATGATAACAGAAATATTTCTGCGAGGGGATATATTGTGACAAGTGACGGCACAGTTTATTATTCTTCCGTTAAATCCAGAAGTGTAAAACAAATAATGGATATTACGATAAATACGCTTCCCGAGAATACCACAGAAAAAGAAAAGATTACCATTATGCTTGTTATCGGTCAGTCTAACGCTGAAGGCGCAGGCTATAGCGAGGAACGCGGTGTTGTTAGCGCGGCAAACGGTATGTGGGAGCTTTCCGCAAAGCCTACCACTACAAAATACGGCGAAGTGTTTATGGCTACCTCTAAAGCGGGGGTTACAAAGCTTGGCCCTGAAAATGAATATTCCACTAACTTCCTTGATACAAAGGGCGGCTACGGCCCTGCCTTTGCGGCAAAATGGAATGAACTTACGGGCGAAAAGGTTGTAATACTGCAACTTGCTCTCGGCGCTACAAGTCTTGCCGAATGGCAAAAGGATGCCAATACGAAAGGTCTTTATAAAGAACTTAATTTTACTCAGTATAACGGCAGTACAAATCCAAGCGGAAACAGAGGCTATAACGCTACCGACGGATACTATCTTTATAGCCGTGCGGTAACCGCCTATAATAATACCTATGAAGCGCTCAGCAAACAGTATGAAATAAGCCACGGCTTTTACGTGTGGAATCAGGGCGAAAGTAACGAAGCCGCTACTGCTTCTACCCATACCGTTTACGGCGACGAAAAGTATGCCGAGTATTTTGAAAAGATGCATAACGACCTTTTAAATGACTGTAAAGGGCTTCAGATGGGTACAATAATAGCGGTTCGTTCCTGTAAATCCCAGTCAAATACTTTGGGCAAGGCAGTAAGCGGAGCATCTACAGGTCCGCGCCGCGCTCAATACAGACTTTCTTTTAAACTTGATAGCTTGAATACGGTTTCTTATCTGACCGAAAGTTGTAACGGTTATGCAAACTATTGGTCTAAGGTTCCCGAGGGTATGCTTTACGGAAAAGACTACGATTTGATTCCGTCATATAAGGGTTGTTCCTATGCCTACAGCAATATGCACTATAGTCAGCTTAAATATAACGAGATGGGTGCGCAGGGGGCTGAAAATCTTTATAAAATACTTTACGGCACTCAAAATTTTGACGGTGTTGCCGTAAGGGATGCAAACGGTGATTTAATCGGCAAATTCGGTATTGACGGAAGCGGTAGTTTTACCGTAAAGAACGACGGTACCATTAAAACAAAATATTTGCAGATTCGTCCCGAGGACGCTTCTTGTACCTATGATTTTTCTTTAAGCGTAAATAAAGAAAGCTCCACTCTTACGGTTACCGTTTTTGCGGACGGTTCTCATAAACCGAGCGGAGATGAGTATATAAGTGAATACGGTGAAGTAAACTGGTCAAAATTAGGTAGTGATACCTTGAATATTAAGTGTGAAATAATTAAGTAAAGGTGATAAAAATGAGTGAATGCACACACGATTGCAGTACCTGTTCTGCAAACTGCTCCGACAGAAAGCCCGATAGCCTTATCGAGCCCACCAACGAGCTCAATAACATAAAAAAGGTAATAGGCGTTGTCAGCGGTAAGGGCGGTGTAGGTAAATCTATGGTTACTTCTTTGCTCAGCGTTGCAATGCGTAAAGAGGGCAAAGAGGTTGCGATACTCGATGCCGATATTACGGGCCCTTCCATTCCCAAGGCGTTCGGTATAAATGACCGCGCTGAAGGAAACGATTTGGGAATTTTCCCCGCTATTACCAAAGAGGGTATTAAATTAATGTCCATTAATCTTCTTTTAGAAGATGCAACCGCTCCTGTCGTTTGGCGTGGTCCCGTTATTGCAGGCGCCGTAAAGCAGTTCTGGAGTGACGTTATATGGAACGACGTTGACTATATGTTCGTCGATTGCCCTCCCGGAACGGGCGACGTACCTCTGACCGTTTTCCAAAGTCTTCCTCTTTCGGGAATCGTTATTGTAACAAGCCCTCAGGACCTTGTTTCAATGATAGTTAAAAAGGCTTATAAAATGGCGGAAATGATGAATATTCCTGTGCTTGGAATAGTTGAAAATATGAGCTATATCCAGTGTCCCGACTGTGGCAAAAAGGTTCATCTTTTCGGCGAAGGCAAAACCCAGACTATTGCGGATGAACTGGGAGTTCCTCTTCTTGCTCAGCTTCCCATTAATCCCGATATGGCGGTTATGGTTGATAACGGATGTATCGAAAAGGCTGATACTTCGGTTATGAAGGATGCAATTGATACTCTTTTAAAACTTTAATAAAAAAATCGGCAAAATAAGTTTTGCCGATTTTACTTTATAAATATTTTGTTTTCTTTAAAGATAAGTCCTGCCAAAAGAACGGGGGAAAACTCCTTGGGCCTGATTTCTTCCACCTCTTTCGGAAGTTTAATAAAAACGGGGTCGCTCAAATCGGGAAAGAAATCCGCTTCTTTCACACTTTCGCAAAGAAAAGGCAGAGTTCCGTAACTTTTGTATATCTGTTCGGCGTTAATGGGAAGTTTTTCGCTTTCGATAAATACCCTTTTTGAATATCTGCAAATAATAGGCAGATGCTCACTGTCCCATAAATCTTTGTTTAAAAACACCGTTTTGCCTTTCTCGTTTTTCAGCCGTTCAATCAGTCTTAAAAGAATAATCTCTTTAAGATATTCCTTAGGTGTTTCACAGAAAGAACAGTAAAGACGTTCTCCTAAGGCTTTTTCGAGTTTTTCTTTGTTCCAAAAGGATTTTTTTGAAAAATGATATATTTTATAAATATTTATTTCACCCGCGCTTTTAAAAGAGTAGCTTTCCTTTACTATTTTTTCCTTTCTGCAAAGGTGAAGCTTCTGCAAAATCGTTATTCTTTTCATCGGTACGCAAACAACTAAAGATAGCATAAATTATTCCTTTCACTTGACAAAATCGGGGAATATTATATACTTATAATAAGGAATAGTGCAAATAGAACTGTTTTGAAAGGATTTATATGAAATTTCTGCAAAAATTCAGAAAGTCTATTATGATGGCAATGAAGTTTCTGGTAATTGCCGCTCTTACCTTAGGCTTTGTAAACGTGTGGTACACCTTTTACGGCGAAACAATGATTTCAGAAGTGGTAAACTACGTGGTGGTTGCCTCCTATCTGCTCCTTATACTTCTTTTCGGAGAACTTTACGGCGCCTTTAAAATAGGAGTAAGCCGACTGCACGAGGTTGCCTATAGTTTATGTCTTTCGCTGGTATTTACAAATATAATAATGTTCTTCGAGCTTTGCCTTATTACACAGCATATTATTATGCCGGTTGCTTTTATTTGGGGATTTATTTATCAGATAATAATCGCGTTGCTGAGTGTTTACGGCTGTAATACCATTTATTTTAAACTTTATCCCGCAAGAAGAACTTTGGCTATCTTTGCCGATGATGCCGAGGGAATGGCAATTATCCGTAAGGTTTCAAAAATTCCCGATCGCTTTAAGGTTGAGCGCGGCGTTTCTGTAAACAGGGCATCCACGGACGAAATTAAAACCCTTATTGATTCCTTTGAAGCGGTACTGCTTTGCGATATAAATAAAGATCAGAAAAACGATTTGCTCCGTTACTGTTATTCACGGCAAAAACGTACCTACGTTCTGCCCTCCAGTGCCGACGTAATTATAAGAAACTCCGACCAGATTCAGATTTCCGATACGCCCATTATGATGTGTCGAAACAGAGGTCTTCGCTTAGAGCAGGAGTTTATAAAGCGTACTCTTGATATAACGGTAGCCTTAATCGGAATAGTTCTTACTTCACCTATAATGCTTATTACCGCGCTTGCCATAAAGCTTTGTGACGGCGGACCCGTTTTCTTTAAACAAAACCGCGTTACCAAAGGCGGCAAGATTTTCAACGTTTTGAAATTCCGCTCAATGATAGTTGACGCCGATAAGGACGGAGCGAAAAAGGCTGAATCGGGGGATGACCGTATTACTCCCGTCGGCAAAATTATCCGCCCTGTAAGAATTGACGAGCTTCCGCAGTTTTTCAATATTCTTTTCGGAGATATGTCCCTTGTGGGCCCCCGTCCCGAAAGAGTTGAAAACGTATATGAATATACAAAAATGTATCCCGACTTTAATCTTCGCCACAGGGTAAAGGGCGGACTTACGGGATATGCGCAGATTTACGGAAAATATAATACTACACCCGAAGATAAACTCAAGATGGACCTCATATATATAGAGCAGTACTCAATATTCCTTGATATAAAGCTCCTTCTTATGACCATCAAGATTTTATTTATGAAAGAAAGCACAGAAGGTTTTGACGCTAAGGCAAATGCAAACGTAAAACCAATAGATAAACGAAAGGAAGAAGACAAATGAGTTTTCACGCAACACTAGTAGTAATGGCAGCAGGTATGGGCAGTCGCTTCGGCGGTCTTAAACAGCTTGAACCTATCGGCAGAAACGGCGAGGTTATTCTTGACTTTTCGGTATATGATGCTATGGAAGCAGGCTTCGATAAGGTTGTTTTCGTTATAAAACACGAAATAGAAGAAGACTTTAAGCGTATCGTTGGCGACCGTATCGCTAAAAAGGTAAAGGTTGAATATGCTTTTCAGGAAATAGCTGACCTTCCCGAAGGCTTTACCGCTCCCGCAGACAGAACTAAGCCTTGGGGTACCACTCAGGCAATTCTCTGCTGTAAGGACTATGTAAACGAACCCTTTATAGTAGTAAATGCCGACGACTATTACGGAAAAGATGCATTTAAGAAGATGTATGATTTCTTAAAACTTCAGACAGGCGATTATGCTATGGTAGGCTTCAGACTTGCCAACACCCTCACCGAAAACGGCACCGTTTCCCGCGGTATCTGTAAAGAGGAAAACGGCTATCTTACATATATCGAAGAAAGAACCAAAATCGATGCAAATTGCCGTTATACAAAGGATGGCGAAAACTGGATTCAGATGGAACCCGATACCGTTGTTTCCATGAATATGTGGGGCTTTACCGCCGATATATTCGGTTATCTTTACGATAACTTTGTAAACTTCCTTAAAGAAAATCTTGAGGTTCCTAAATCCGAATGTTTCTTGCCTATGGCAGTTGCCGAACTTATAGACAGAAAAGAAAAGAACGTAAGAGTTCTCGCAAGTGAAGATAAGTGGTACGGCGTAACCTATAAAGAAGATAAGGATGCGGTTGTAGCCGCAGTTTCCGCCCTCGAACAGCAGGGACTTTATGATAATATGTGATAAAAAAGCTCAATCCGTTTGGATTGAGCTTTTTTAGGGAATAGGGAATAGGGAATAGGGAATAGGGAATAGGGAATAGTTAGTGGTTAGCCATTAGTTTTTTGTAGTTTTCGAAGACGTCTTTATGGGTTAAGTAGTTTTCTCTTACGAAAAGTTTTGTGTGCCAAGCTTCTTTTGCCCAGATTTTTCCGTCCTCAAGAGCACCTTTGCTTATTTCGTAAAGGAACGGTCCTTTATATTCGGCTTTTATAAGCGCCTTAATAACTGCATCCCAATTGTTGCTTCCTTCAAGGGGCATCAGATGACATTCGTCGTTGCCGAAGAAATCCGAAACGTGAAGGGTAACGATTTTATTGCCGAAACGGTTTATAATATCTTCCGCCTTTTCGTTACTCATATGATTAAGGTCAAAGCACATTTTCAGCAAAGGATTTATGGAAAGTATTTCATACATATCGCTTATACTTCTGCCAAGGCAGGTTCTGGGCAGATTTTCTACCGCTAAGGTAACTCCAAGACTTTCGGCAAAATCGCAAAGTTCGTTCAAGGATTTTTTCAGTTGATTTAATGATGCTTTTCTGTCGTCCTCGTGTATGGGCTCACCGCTTGGGTGAATAACGAAAACGTTTATGTCGGCATCTCTTTTCGCTTCCTTCATCAGTTCCTTAAAATATACCACCGTAAATTTTCTTACCGTTTCGTCAAAACTTGCGGGGTTAAGGGTGGTAAAAGGAACAAAGGGAAGATGAAACGACCAAAGTTTAATATCAAATTTATCTGCAAGGCGTTTATATTCCTTAAAATCAATATTTACGGTATCCTCGTATTTACCAAAGGCAATTTCTAAATGTGTAACGCCGTTTTCTTTGTAATTTTTAAATTCTTTTTCGTCTGCTTCTTTGGTGAAACAAGAATGGGAAAGTCCCAAAGGAAAAGGCGGGTTAAATTCTTCGGTTACGGCTTCGCCGTTCGCCATATAATCGCCGATTTCTTTAAGTTTTATGAATATTTCTTGGTCTGCGCCCGAAACCGTTAAAAGATTAAGCCCTGATTTTTCACTGCTTCTTATAAGCGTTTGGTCACTTTCGCCGATTATCACCAGATTATCGCCGTTCTTGGCAAATGTAAGAATACTCTGACAGGCGCATTTTGCCTCAGTTTCGAGTATAAAGTAAGGCTTTTTGCCGATATCATCCAAATCGGATTTTATGAAGTTGTTCTTTAACAGATAGGCAAGATAGGGGCCATATGCACCGCTTTTATCATATATAAATACCGTAGCGCTTTTATTAAGCTTCAAATTCATAATTATCACCTTCAATTTAACTATATAGCAAATATGAAGAAAAAGCAAGAATTTGTATGCTATGATTGTTGTTTTGTTGGTTTTTAATAAAAGCCGTTGACAAAAATGAAAAGGTGTGATAAACTATACTCGATTAAAAATACCATTCAATTGGAAGGTGTAAAAAAATGAAAAAATTATTAGCTTTAGTTCTTTGCGTATGTATGATGTTTTCATTGTCTTTAGGCGTATCTGCTTATACCATTAATAAGGATGACGCAGAAATCGGCGCCGACGATATTTTCGGTGCAACTGCCGTTTATTTTGAAGACGTTGAAGTTACTAAAAACGGTGACGTTACCGTTGATTTAATGCTCGAAAGCAATCCCGGTGTAACCGAAGTTAAGGTTACCCTTGCTCTTCCCGAAGGAATTGCCGTTAAAACCGTAGCAAACGGTGATATGGGCGCCGCTACCGTTTCGGGTAACGTTATTACCGTAGTAAATAACGACGGATTTATCCTTGACGGTTGTATTGCAAAGGTTACCTTTACCGCAACAAGCGGAGGTGAAAAGAAGGTTACTCTTACCGCTACCGCAAAAAACGGAGAAGATGCTATTAACGTAAACGGTTCCGAGTGCGTTATTAACGTAGTTGCTCCTGCGGTTACGGTAGTTCTTGGTGACGTTAACGGCGATGGTGCGGTTGACACTACCGACCTTGCAGAGCTTAAACTTTACCTTGCAGGTCTTCAGACTGAGGTTAGTGAAGGCGCTGATATGGATGAAGACGGCTCCGTTGACACTACCGACCTTGCTATGTTAAAGCTTCTGCTTGCCGGTTTTTAATTGAAAAACAATTTATGGCCTGACCGAATTTTATCGGTCAGGTTTTTTTATTTGGTTGATTTTCCTCTATATATATTGTATAATAAAAATGTATATTTCCATTTAAGGAGAAAATGATGAGAAAACTGATTTGTGTTTTTCTTTTGATTGCGGTTTTGCTTTCGGCTTTTTCGGTTTGTGCTTTTGCGCAAAGCGGAGTGGTCGCAGAAAAACTTAATGAAGATGTTCAAGTAGGTGACAAGCTTTCGCTTTGTGTTATCTTTACCGCCGACAACCTTTCTAACGCTTTCCAATATGATTTGATTTATGATTCCGAGTTTCTGGAATTTATAGACGCTTCAAACGGAATGTGTAACCAATACGAAAACGGGAAAATAAGATACGTGAACGTTGGCAACAGCAAAAGCGATACCGCCGTGTTTGTGTTTGTTACAAAAAAAGAGGGGAATACCTATATAAATATAAAGGACGTACTTTCTGCCGATACCGAAGAGCACAGTTTTCCCGACCTTTCGTATAGCGTAACAATTTCGGCTTTTACGCGCGGTGATGCTAACGGGGACGGAAAAACAGATACAACCGACCTTGCCGAGTTAAAGCTTCACCTTGCAGGTTTGAACGACGATATAAATGATTTTGCGGATTTTGATAAAAACGGAGAAATAAATACAACGGATTTGGCTTCCCTTAAATTATATCTTGCGGGGTGTTGAAAGTGACAAAAAAACTTTTGGTTTTTATTTTGTGCATAGGTTTTATGTTTAACGGTTTTTGCGTTTTTGCGCAAAATGACGTTTCTGTCAGCATGGAATTTGTTGAAGATACGGTTGAGGTTGACGGTACTGCGGCTGTCAAAATAAATGTTAGCGGTGCTGTAAAGAAGGTGAAAGCAAATATTGAATATAACAATAATTTGCTTAATTACGTGGGCGAGGGGCTAGGCTTTGATATAACGACGGGAGAATATACCATTACCTTTACTCCGTCTGATGAACCGTATATACTTTATTGCTGTGCGAATATATCGGGACCGACGCAACTAACCCTTAAAAACGTTACCTGTGAAACCGATAACGGCAGTATTAACCTTGGTAACATAACCGCAAAGGTGACGGTTGTTCCTAAATACGTACGTATATATACAAAAGAAGACCTTAATAATATCCGTAACGATTTAAGCGGCGCTTATCTGCTTATGAACGATATTGAATTTTTGCCCGAGGATTTCCTTGAGGGTGGCGCTTTTTATAATGACGGCTTCGGTTGGATTCCTATCGGCGCAGTTGTTAAAGAAGCCTTTAAGGGAGAATTTAACGGCAACGGATATACGATTTCGGGACTTACCGTTAATAAAGCTTACTATAATTACTGCGGTCTTTTCGGAGTAAATCACGGCAAAATCACCTCTCTTCGCATAAAGGATGCGGTTATCGACGGCAGAATAGGTATAAATATGTCGGCGCCTTCCGGTGCTCCGAGTATAAACGGTGATATCGACTATGAGGATAAAGACGTATGGACTCAGCCCGACGACAGCATAACCGAAGAAAGTCTTAATAATTATGACCGAACGGGAGAATCTACCGCAGGAGTAGGTATTATTTGCGGAATTAATCTCGGTTCAATAAAAAACAGCTTTGCTCAAGGAACGCTTATGGGTAATACCGTGGCAGGCGGAATTGCCGGCAGAAATAATAATATAATTTCCGGTTGCGCAACTTCCGTTTCCATAAAAGACGTTAACGTGGCAGGTGGTATAGCCGCTATAACCAGCACCTATTCAAACATTAGTGACTGTGTTGCTGAAGGAAGCGTTGAAGCAATCCTTTCCGGCGGAATAGTTGGTACCGTTTCGGGCAAGGTGACCAGAGTTTATTCTTTGTGTGAAGGCGAAAATATAATAGGTAATTTCGGAAAAGTTTCGGGAGCAACCATTTCTCAGTCGTATGTTTTCGGTAACGCGATATCTGATGCGGTGAGTGAAATCAAGCCTATTGAAGAATTGCCCGACCTTCGTTTTGACGGCGGGGAGTGGAATTACGATAAAAAAATGCCCTATCCCGAAGCGCTCAGCGATTTGATAGAGGATGCACAGGAAGAGATAATACAGGGCGACGTAAACGACGACGGCAAGGTGGATACGGTTGACCTTGCGGCTTTAAAGCTTTATTTGGCGGGAATGGGAACGCTTAATGAAAAAAATGCCGACTTAAATGCCGACGGCAAGGTAGATACGGTTGATTTGGCATCCTTAAAACTCAGCCTTGCGGGTATAAATTAATTCCCTTATTTACCTTTTTTTGAAGTATTTGGCATAAGCGGTATAAAAATTTTAAAAAAATTGTATAAATTATCAAAAAAGAGTTGACATTGTAAGAAACAATGAGTATAATAAACTCAAGTAATTGTCCTTAGGGATATTATGAAAAAAATTAGAAAAGGAAAAAAAGGTGATTCAAATGAAAAAGAAACTTTTAGCTATGATTCTTTCAGTAGTTATGCTCGTTGCTTTGTTAGTACCTGCATTTGCTATCAATGCTGAAGACGCAGTTGCAAAAGTTGGTTTGGGTGCTGTAGAAATACAGGAACTCAAAGGTGTTAAGTATGTTACTTTCCCTGTAGTGATAGCTGAAAATAGCGCAGAAATGGTTGCTATTCGTTATCTTGTTATCAGTGATGACGGACTTACTCCCTACAATTTCCGTGCAGGAGATGAATTTGCCGGCACATGGGAAGACGATTTCGGCGATGTTTATGACATCGAATTCGGTGCTACCGTAAACAAAAACTTTGCCGACAGATTACAGGTTCTTCATTCTGCAAGCAAAGACTTCGCTGGTGTTATTTGCGAAGGTGGCGTTCTTGGTACTGCTTATTTCGTAGCTCCTACCGAGATTGGTTCCTACACTTTCAGAATCGAAGTAATTGATGCTTCTTGTAACGTAAGAGATGCTTCCGGTATGCCTTCTGCAAGTGCTGCAAAAATAGGTTATACCACACAGGAAATAGAATATACTGTTGAATGTGAAAACCACGTTGAGGGCGAACCCGAAGTAACCAAGGAAGCTAAGTGCGGCGTTGCAGGCGAAGAAGTTGTTAAATGTACTGTTTGCGGCAAGGTTCTTAAAACCAACGAAATCAAGGCTCTTGAACATGCTTGGGATAACGGCACTGCTGCTGAAGGCGTAGCTTGCGGAAGCACTGCTGACGTAACCTACAAGTGTACTCGTGAAGGCTGCGGCGAAACCAAGGTTGAAACCGGCGCTAAGGTTGAACACGACTGGGTTGAAGATGAAGATGCTTACGTTGCTCCTAAGTGCGGCGTAGCTGGTAAGAAAGTATACAAATGCACTAACGAAAACTGCCCTGTTAAGACCAAGGAAGAAGCTGTAAAAGCTCTTGAACATGCTTGGGATAACGGTACTGCTGATGCTTCTAAGGTTTGCGGCGAAACTGCTGACATAACCTACAAGTGTACTCGTGAAGACTGCGGCGAAACCAAGGTTGAAACCGGCGCTAAGATCGAGCATGACTGGGTAGAAGATGAAGATGCTTACGTTGCTCCTAAGTGCGGCGTAGCAGGTAAGAAGGTTTACGTTTGCCAGAGAGCAAACTGCCCTGTTGCTACCAAAGAAGAACCCGTAGCTGCTCTTGAACACGTTTGGGGCGAATATGAGCTCACTAAGGCTCCTACCGCTGATGAAGAAGGCGAAAAGACCGCTACTTGTCAGAACGAAGGCTGTGATGAAGTTGACGTAATCAAGATTGCTAAGCTCGACAAAGAAATCGAATACAAAGCAGACGGCAAGGTTATCGCTTCCTTCAAGTCTGAAGAAGCTGTTCTTCCTGAAGATATCACTATCGATTCTAAGGGCGGAGAAAAGGATGAAGAAACCGGTAAGATTACTGAAACCCTTACCTTCGTTTCTGACCTCGTTGACCTCGAAGGTGAAGTAGAATTCACTATCAATACTACTCTTGCAGGCAAGTTTGATAATTTCGAAGTGTACGTTAAGGATGCTGCTACCGGTGAACTTACCGCAGTTGACTTCAAGTTTGAAAAGGGTATGCTTACCTTCAATGCTGACCTCGACGGCGAATATGTTCTCACTTACAAAGAGGTTAAGACTTCTCCCTCTACCGGCGATGCTTCTAACGTAGTAGTATTTGCTGTAATAGCTCTCATTTCTGTTGCTGCTCTCGTAGTAGTTGGCAAAAAGAGATTTGCTCTTTAATAATTAGTTAATACTAATTGTGCGTCGGCGGTTTTCCGCCGACGCTTTTTTTGAAAGGTAGATTATATGAAAAAAATAGTTTCTGTTGTTTTGTGTATGCTTATGTTGTTTTCGGCTTTTGCTTTTTCTTCTTCTGCTGACCAAACTGTAGGTGTATTAAAGGCAGGACGCGTTACTGCAGAAATGGGTGAGGAAATCACCATTCCCATTACGCTTGAAGATCATAAGGGAGTATGCATTATCAGAGTCACTGTAAAATATGATGCAAAAGTGTTGGAGTACAAGGGATATATAGAGTCAGCGTCAAAAGACTTTGGCTACACTGTTGGCAATTCAAGTGAAGGTGAAGTTGTTGTTCTTATGGATGGAAAACAACTTTGCAATATTGATGGTGATATTACGCTGGTCGAACTCAAATTCAAGGTTAAAAATAATGCGCCGTCGGGCAGAACACTCGTCAGGGTATTTTGTGAAGAGGGAATGGCAACTTATTTGGCTACTGAGGGAAACAAAATAACTCCTACCGCCTTTATCCCTGCCACTTCAACGGGCTCTGTAACCGTTCTTTGCGCTGAACACGACTTCGTTTCCAACACAGCCGACGGTAGTTTGCAGTGTTCAAAATGCGGTGCAATCAAAACTGTTGATGGCAGCGTGTCGGTTGATTCTTCTCAGGGTCTTCCCGAAATTGATATTTCAAGTGAGGTTGCGTCTGTGCCCGATGAAAACAACAGCACTGACGATTCTTCTTTAAATGATGAGAATAATACGGATAAAGGCAATATTGGTATTAAATTCGTTTATTTTATACCGCTGATTGCGGCTGTGGTAATTATCGGTGTAGTGCTTCTCTTGAAGCTTAAAAAATCCGATAAAAATCAAAACCTCTAATTCCTATAAACTTTTATATTAAATAATCGCATCGATTTTTATTTCGGTGCGATTATTTTTTTTCTTTTACTTGATTTTATTAAATCTTTATGATATTATTACAATGTATAAATATATATCATATAAAGGAAGATATTTATGAAAAATTCACTTATCTCGGCAATTAAATTACCTAAAAGATTGTTGGCGTTAGTCCTTACTTTCCTTATGGTACTTTCAGTAGCAGTAATTCCCCAAGGTATTACTGTATCTGCTGCATCATATCTTGATGAAAAAATCTATGATTTTAAAGAAAACAGCGGTACCGTTTATGGTAGCGGCGCCACTGTGAAAGACAGCAAAGGAGTGACCCGTACCGTTTCGGGCGCAGGTTTTTCCTGGACTCACGACGTCAGTGACGGTGTGTTAAGCCTTACCGATACGCGCGGCGCACGTAATGCCCGTGATACATATTTTGTTTTTAACGATAATAGCGGTATCTACGAACTTAAAACTAATGCGTCTTATACCGTTTCCCTTCGTTTCAGAGTTGTATCTAAACAGGTCTCCTTTGTGTATAATAATTATACCTACCCAACCAGTAGTCAGAAGACCTTTGTTAAACTTGCATACGGCCTAAACAGTAAAACTGAAATAGGTGACATCGCCCTTATTACTACAGGCGGTACCACCTTTACGCGTGTTGCAGAAGACGGAAGCACCGTTTCTCTGCCTATTGGCGAGTGGCACGAGCTTTCCTTTGATTTTGCCACCCCCTCAACCTTTGCCGACGGCGAAAACTTCCTTTTACTTAATGCTAAAACCTTTAACGGTGTTAATATCGAATTTGACGACGTTTCAGTTTCCCGTATCCCTTCCGTTAAACTTGTAACTACCAAGGGAACACTTGATAACACCATTATTCCCGTTAAAATCGGCGATAAATTTGACCTTCCTAATCCTAAACTTGCTACAAGCACAACTGATTATTCGAATTTCGGTACCGACTTTAAGGGTTGGTTTACCGATTCTGCTTGCACAAAGCCTTTTACTGATGAATACGTAACCGAACAAAACTGTGATATAACCCTTTATGCAGGTTTTTCTGATGAAGTTTTCGGTTTTGAAAGTTATTCCAGAGTAAGTCAGTACTGTTCTCCAAATCATTTTTTCAGTCTTGTCGAAAATCCCGAAGAGGCATATAGTGGCAGAGGCTTTATGCATTATCACTATACCGAGGAGTATTGGAGTCAACCTTATAGTGGCGGTCCCTCTTTATATCAGGGGAGAAGGGAAGCCAGCGAAAACAATATAAGCGTTAAAACGGTTAAACCCTCCACCTCTTACGTTATTTCCTTTAAATACCGTTTCCTTGAGGGTTCGGGTTCCATAAACGTAAGCATAGGCAGAGCAGGTTCTAACATCTGGTGGGCTCAAAGCTTCTTTACACTTGTAGAGAAAAAGACCTTTGTTAACGATAACTCAGGCGAATGGAAAGAATACAGAGCAACCTTTACCACCCCCGAAAGTCTTCTCGGCGGTGAAAATAACTGGGCTACCTGTAACGTACTCTATATTATGCTTCATGCTACTGATAACAGATATACCGAAGTGTACGTTGACGAAGTTGTCGTAAAAGAAATTAAGGATAATACCGAAATTAAGTTGGTTGCTAACGGCGGTACCTTTGACGGCGGAAAAACTACCGTTACTCAAAATGCGACTTTAGGCGACGATATAGCATCTTTCCCATTCCCCACAAGAGATGAATATGATTTTTATGGCTGGGCATTCGATAAAAACGGTTCTGAAATGGTAACAGCCCAAACCGTTGATGCTTCCGTTTACGATAATACTCTTTATGCCGTTTGGTCAAGAAATATGGGCTTCGAGGGTTATTATTACGACCTTGAAAGTCCTGACAGAAATAACTATGTAAGCGATACCGTATCAATAGTTAAAGAAAATGCTAAACGCGGTTTCTATTCTGCAAAGCTTACCTCAAACGGCACAGCGCAGAACGTAATTGCAATGAACCCCATCAATAACAAGACCCGTTATCTCGTTACCTTCTATTATGACCTTAAGTCTGCGGCAGGCGACGTCAAGGTTCAGTTTGCATCAATGAACTACAATATAAATGATAACAGCGAGGTTAACAAGTACGGCGCAACCTACACCATCAGCAAGGAAGATGCAGGCAAAGGCTATAAGATGGGCGCAGTTATAATCGATACTGATTTCTTAAAGGTTAACGCAGACCGTCTTGCTATGCTTATAAGCGGTACTTCGGGTGATTATACCGTTTACTTTGATTCTATTGAACTTCGCACTTTGACCGTTAATGACGGCTACGTGCTTCTTGCAGATACCTTTACCGGCGATTATCAAGTGGTTATCGGAAAGGTTGGCGAAAAGATTAATCCTGAAATTGCAGTGGCTGACAGCAATAAGTTTATCGGTTGGTATAACGATAGTCAGTTAACAAGTATTTATAAAAATGATAAAACCTTTACGAGAGATTACAGCGTAATTTACGCAGGCTTTATCGGCGGTGAAGGTTATGATAACTATACCGTCAACGGTACCAATACTGAGGTTGCCTTTGAAAAAGGTAATAAATATCTTAAACTCAGCAAAACTGCAAGTGAAAAGATTCATAGTACCACCGCTTCAAAGCGTTATGCGGTAGAATTTTCTTATAGAGTAGATGCTATAACTGCTGATACTACCGTAACGGTAGGAAACAAAGACGTTAATCTTACAACTGCCGACGTGAGCACGAATTGGCAGAAGTATCATATGGTAGTTACCGCAGATTCTGCTGATCTTAACCTTTCGGTAAACGGTAACGATTCGTTTGTTCTTTGTATTGATAACGTAATTGTTTACGAAATTACCGATAATATGACCGTAATTACCTTCGACCAGAAGGACGGCTACGGAGAGGATACCGTACGCGTTGGCGTAAAGGGTATAGAAATCGCTATGCCTTCGGTTTTAGGCGTTGGAGACGAAGTGTTCTACGGTTGGTATAAGGATACTGCTCTTACAACTCCCTTTGTTTCAAAGGTTTATCCCGAAGATGATATTACCGTTTACGGAAGATGGGCAACTAATCCGAGAACAACCATTAACTTCAATGATTTTGACCAGAGTGTATATTTCACCGAAAATAATACCAGTAACGCATATTTAACCGGTAGCAGTGATTACGATCTTTGTCTTGACCTTACAAGCGAGGAAGCAGGCTATGAAAATTATGCTCCTCTCGTTAATAAAGACGGTTATTACAAGTTGCAGAGCAATACTACCTATGCCGTAAAGTTCGACTTCCTTATTAAGTCTTACACTTCCGGCGCAACCATGACCATTAACTTCTTTGCTTCGAGCAGTGATGAGTTTACGAAGGGTAATGCGCTGGGTAAAAACACTGAACTTAAATTTGCTTATGCAACCAGAGCCTATTATGCATATTTTACTACGGGCGATTTGGCTGAGGGTGAGGATGCTCTTTATATCTACGTTCAGAAGGGTACCAAAAAATCCACCTTATTGTTGGATAACATTGTTATCACCCGTGTTGACGAAGGCAGAAACCACGTTATAGGTGTTGACCCCTATAATGCTACTGCTATATATGAAGCCAGCGGTAACTATGGCGCTGAAATAGATTATCCCAATATTGATAACAAAAATTATGTGGTTGAGGGCTGGTACAACGATTTTGAAACCACCGATTGCCATACTTCAAATCTTCATAAAGAAGAGCCTGTAACCGTTCTTCATATCCGTTGGGATATAAAGACCATTGATTTTGAAAATTATTTATACGAAAACGGCAACAGATATACCGTAGGTGACGATATAAGCCTTAGCGCAGAGGAACAGTACGATACCGTACGTTCACTTAAATACGACTATAAGTATGCTATTAAGTATTTTGAAACCTCAAACAATACTGTAGGTTTAGGTAGAGTTAACGATGACAGTACCTATAGAATTACCTTCAGATATAAAATAACTGCTGCTCAGGGCGACGTGGATATTAAATTCCTGACTGCTCATCAGACTAACCGTTGGGCATTTATAACCAACTATGACGAAGCAACCTATCGTATCTATTCTTCCGAAATCGGAAACGGTTGGCAGGAAGCAACGGTATATCTTACCACCGATTTCTATTCCATCGGTACTTCGGGCATGTTTATGACCTTTAATCCTGTTGTTGAGGGCGAAACCACCGTTTATATTGATGCGGTTGACGTTAAAACTGTAAGAGAACCCGCAATTTTGGCATTTATCGGCAAAGACGGAGGCGGTGTTCATTACGTAAGCGGTAACGTAGGTGATACCGTAAACGTTCCCGACGTTATTCCTGCTTCTCAGTTTGCTTCCTTTAACGGATGGTTTAACGATAAGGAATGTACTCAAAGTTTCAGCGGTGCTACTCTTGTTGAAGGCATCAATTACGTTTATTCCGACTGGACCGAAAAAGCAGAAAGCTTTGATAATTATACCTACGCTTCAAAGGACGGCAATAATTTTGCTCAGAATACTGTAGTAGGTAACGGCGAAATTACCGTTAACAGCGCAGAAAACGGTCTTAACGGTTTAAGAATAGGTAAACTTAATAATAATACTACCTATAAGGTGACCTTTAAGTATAAGACAAACGCAGCTACTACCGTTAAGTTCGCAACTGCCGACGAAATGAGCTTCTATAAGAACAATACTTCTTATAATGATGAAGGTAATTTCTTTGAGGCAGTGGCAGACGGTAAGGAAAATACCGCAACCGTTTATCTTACAACTGCATTTACCTATAGCGTTCCTAAGGATAACAATATGAACGCTGTTGACAATAAGAATGCAGAATTCGGCGATATGCTTTATATGTATTTTGACAATAAGGCAGGCGACAGCGTAACCGTAACCGACGTAGCGGTAGAAGAAATTGAAGCCGTTGCCTCTTTGGGTACCTCGGTGCTTACCGAAGAAGCAAGTAAACTGGCAGGAAAACAGGCGCTTCGTTTCTACTTTAGTTACAAAACCGATAATATTGTTAATACTACTATAGACGGTAAAGAATTTACCGTTATTGAACGCGGTATTATCTTTAAAAATGCAAGAAATACTGCAACCGGTGAAATGAACGGTGATAAGGTTACCGTTAAACCTATCGTTCTTGCAAATAAGGACGATAAGGGCTTTACCGCTATAAGCAAAACAAACGGCTTTAATCAGTATTGGACTTATGATAATAAAACCGAAAGCCTTGTATTCAGCGGATACGTTAAAGATTTCGCTCTTAAGGATGCTCGTCTTATGGGCGCCAGAGGTTATATCAAGGTTAAGGATGAAGACGGTAATATTTACACCTTCTATTCTGCAGATAAAAAGACTACCGTAAAAGAAGGGGTAGAAGCAAACAGTGAAATTACCGATACCAAGGTTCATACCTTCGGCGGAGAAACCTTTGATAAGTTTACTATAGTTCATCCTAAACTGATGCCTTATATTTACGGCAGACAAATCGAATTCCTTATGGAATATCTTAAGGAAACACACAAAACCGACCTTGTAAGAGTAACCGAAAAGGCCAAGGAAACCGACTTAGAAATAGTTATCGGCGATACAAAGAGAGAAGCAAGCGATCTTGTAACCGTTGAAAACGAGGATCAGTACGTAATTGCCGTAAGAGGTACTAAGCTCATAATAAAGGGCGGAAGCGACCTTGCAACAATGCAGGGCGTTAAGGACTTCATTGATTATCTTAAGATGAAGGATTCTCTTGGTTGCGGCGCTGACCTTAAGGACGGCTACACTAAATACGGTTTTGTTTCCAAGACTATGGACGACTATAAGCTGACCTTTAACGACGATTTCGACGGTGCAACCCTTGATACGTCAAAGTGGGGTGCCTATACTGCTCAGAGTAAAGCGAATGGCTATAAGACGGTAAGTAACCTTGACGGTTATTGCTACACCTATTCCGTAGGCGAAGGCGGATATACTACCGCTACGGGCAGAGTTGTTGAAAATGCCGTAGGAGTAAGAGACGGTAACGCCGTGCTTACAACGGGACGTCTTAACGATAAAGACTTTACAAAGGGCGAAATTTCAACCTTCTGGAAGTTTATGTATCAGTACGGTTACTTTGAAGTAAACTGTAAGCTCAGCGAACCTCCTTCACACGTTGGTTGGTGGATAAACGGTGCTAGCATACCCTCTATTTACCCGAGAGAAGCAAGAGGCTGTATGACCGAGTACGACCTTATTGAAAACTACGGTAGAATGGACTACTATGCTACCGCTATCCATAATTGGTGGGGAAGTAACTCCATAAAGGATACGGGTCATATCAGTATCCCCGATTCTTACGGTATTGGCGAGAGCGCTAACACCTACGTTCCCGATGACGATGAAACCAGTATGTATGATAATTATCATATTTTAACTTTCCTTTGGGAAAACGACAGACTGGTATTTGCTCTTGACGGTATTAAGTATTACGAGTACGTAAGCTACGAATACTATAAAGAGCGTATGCCTAACTATATCATTTTGAGTCAGGGTATGGGTAACCGTGACTACGGTGTTGCATACGATATTGATAAGCATGACGATTATTATGAAACCCTTATTGATTACGTTCGTATTTATCAGAACGAAGCAATGGGAAGCCGTATAGTAAACGCTAAAAAATAAATAATACTATAACAGCCTTGTGAACAAAAAGATTCACGGGGCTGTTTTTTTGTCCGACATTGGTCGGAATAGTCCATTGTAATAACCTTTAAACTGTGGTAGTATAAAATTGCAATGCTTTATATTGACAAAAACGTCAATATGTGATATAATTATCAAACTAAACAAATACAAGGAGAAGTTTGCGTTATGAAAGGGAAAAAAGTAAGCGTTAAAAGAATACTTATTGCAGTATGTACTTTATTGTTGCTTATAAGTGCCGTTTACGTTCCGGTATCGCTGACTGCATTTGCAGAAAGCAATATCATCACCTGTGATTTTGAGAAATCCGTGCTTACCAACGATAGTGACAAGAATAAAGAAGAGTTAAATAAAAATGGCATAGGTATTTATGGCTGGAGTGGAGATATTCTCAAATATGAAGGGGATAACACCCTGTGCTTAATTCATAATAATGCATCGCAGAATTGGTGTACGATAGGCGGCTACCGTTTGAATAGCGACGGCAAAATGCTTAATTTAAAGCCTGACACTTCATACGCAGTTACCTTCAAATTAAAGGTTGTCTGCGGACCTGTTTCCATAACGGGAAGTAATAGTTCCCCTGCGACCGTATCAATAGGCTACGGAGCACGTTTCGATGCTGCTCTTCCCGGTAATTCAACCAACTACGTAAACACTTTAGGTAATAAAATCAGCGACGTTGTTTCTTTAGGAAAGGATGCTGAGAGTTTTACCCTTTATAATAACGGTGTTGCATCTATGGCAGAGTTTTCTAACCAGTGGAATGACGTATATTATACCTTCACAACTCCTGCCGCAAGCGCTCTTTCGGGCAAAGATATGGCGCTTACCGTCTTTTCTAATAGATTCTATGGAATGGAAGTTTATATTGACGACGTAAGACTTGTTGAAATTGCAAAGGGCGACGGCGCAGTTCTCTTGGTTGATGAATATGGACAAAAATTGGACATTTTAATCGGTAAAGTAGGCGAAACCGCAACTCTCGACGATATCAGCAACAGAAAAAATCAGAATGACCACGTTTTTGAAGGTTGGCACACCGACAAAGCTTTAACCGAAAAAGCGGAAGAGGTTTTATTTAATGATAAGGTGAGTGTGCTTTATTCTAAATGGGAAGCGCCCGTAACCTATACCTTCGTTGACACCCTCTCTGATAAAGAAATAAAGTTGAACGGCAAGGCAGGGGAAAGCATTACTTTCCCGAACGACCCTACGGACGCAAAGGACGAAAGCTGGTTTATGGGTTGGTATCACGAAGCAGAACTGAAAAACGAATTTACCGATACCAAATTCGGCTATAAGAGCAAGACCGTTTACAGTAAGTGGCTTAAAGAAATTCCTACTTTGACTCAGGATTTTGAAAACTATACCAAACATGAATATAAAATAGTTCAGGAAAAAGGTTATAACGTTAAGGATAACAGACTTTATTTTTCCATGATGATGGAAAAGCAGTCGAAGGAAACCTATGGCGAAAGCGGTAATGCCATTAAGTTTGCTTGGGATAAAAATATGGTTAAAGATCCCAACAATCCGTCTTCCTATGATGCCGCTTCGCGTTATAACCAGATGGATATGTACGTGTGGCTCGGCGGTGGACTTGATAACAATCAGGAATACGTGGTGACCTTTAAATATAAGGTTGAAAAAGCAGATACCGACATGAATTTCTACGTTGCTTCCGCTATGACGCATAATATCTGGGCAAATTATTTTGTAGCTCCCAATACCGCGGCTGTTAGTAAGAATGATGCGGGAAAGGGCTGGAAGGAAGCAACCCTTACCTTTACAACCAAATATAAAAACGACACCTCAAAGGATATGTTCCTTGGAGTAAAACTTGTCAAGAACGAAAACGTAACCCTTTACTTTGACGACGTTTCCATAAAGCCTAAGGCTCAGCCCTATGAAGCATTTGTTAACGTTGAAACCAATACTAAAGACGGTGCACTGACCGTAACCGGCAGACGCGGCGAAGAAATAGTTCTTCCCTCTGTTACACATCCCGAAGGTGCAGAATTTTTGGGTTAGTATCTTGATAAAAACCTTAAGGAAAAGTTTACCGGCGCAAAATACGGACGTAATCCCATTACCGTTTATGCTAAATGGGGACGTAGCGTTCTTACCTTCAAAAACTATGGCGACACTTATTTCTCTACACCCGATAACTGCGGTTTCGGTAAGGAACTTCTTATAGACGAAAGCGGTCTTGGACTCAATGACGATTATGCGCTTCGCGTAAACTTCCGCGGTGACCACGTTTATAAGACTCTCGCAGACGGCACTGTTTTGTATATGAACATTCGCGCCCGTGAATATGACCATACTGCACAGGTTGCAAGAAATCTGACAACCGATACTGCGTACAGACTTTCCTTCTGGGTGAAGGTAAATGATGCCAATACCGATATAGACGTCAGACTTGTAAGCGGACACAGATCAAATATCTGGGTTCTTGATCAGCGTACTATATATGACGGCGCAAAGGTCACCGTTTCCAAAGATACTGATGAATGGGTAGAGAAGGTAATCTACTTTACCAGTAACGTAAAGGGTGACGGCGATACTCTTTATATGGTATTCAATTTCCATTCTTCAGAGATTAGCGCTTATGCAGATGCGCTTGTTGATAACGTGCTTCTTGAAGAGGTGGCTCCTCCTTACGTAATGTTTGATACCTTAAACGGTGAAGAGGCTATCTTCCTTAAGGGTAAGGACGGAGAAAAAATAAAATTCCCCGAAGCACCCAAGAAATTCGGCAGCACTTTTAAGGGCTGGTATGTTGATAAGGCTTGTACCGAGAAGTTTACCGCTACTACCTTTACCGAGGAAACAGGGCTTACTGTATATGCGGGTTATTCTTTGAACAACTCAGCAATCTATACCTTCGAAAATTACGGTCTTAAACCTAATGCCCTTTCTCCCGGTAAGTATCATATGGAAGATGCCAAACTTAAAAAAGCAGGCAGTAACGTAATTGAATTTGACAGAACGGGCAAATATAACCCCGGTATGTCCTTTGTGGGTATTGCTCACGGTACCGTTCAGGCACAGGTTCAAAAGGGCGACGTTTACATCATTACCTATAAATACCGTCTTACAAAAGCAGTTACCGGAAATCTCAAGATGAGTTGGTATGCAGCACATATAGATAACTTCTGGGCATACCGTTCAGAACTTTCCTCCGGATTAACCGTGTCAATGAACGAAAAAACGGGAGTCTGGAAGACGGTGTCATTGGCTGTTGACACTTCTAATATCAACGTCAGAGACGGCGTTATGGATAACGCAGTTTACTTAGGTATAACAGGCGGTAAGGGAGGAATACTCCAGATCGACGACGTTAAGATTACCCGTGTTCCCAAGGGACAGTGTATTGCTGTTGTTAATACTGGCGGATGCAGTTCTATTCCCGATATGTTTATCGGTAAGGAAGGCACCGATTTTTCCAAAAAACTTCCCAAGAATCCCGAGGTTAAGGGTATGAAATTCGTAGGCTACTTTACCAAGGATGCCTCCCAAAAATACGTACTGCTTACCGAAGAGAATATGAAGTTAAGGAAGGAACCACTTAATATCTATGCCCGTTTCTTTAATGAAAAAGTAGGACAGAATTTTGACGGAGAAGATTTCAAGAACGCTGTTGATTCTATGGATGGCTTCACCGTATTCGACTTCGACTATGAGCATTACGATAGTCAGTCTTCGGGTAATTCTAAAGATAACGTAACAAGCGGAAGATATTCTCTTCACAGAAAAGGCGAATCCCGTCACGTAGAAGGTTCTGTTATTCTGACTCTTGGAAATAACATTTCCGAAACTTCCCGTTATACCGTAACAATGAAGGTTAAACTCGGAAAGCACCTACATACCGACGGCGCTATAAAAATTGTTTCGGGACGAAGCTATCTCTATCCGTGGACCTGGACGGGTGACTTCTATCCCGTAGTTCCCATAGCCGACCTTAAGGAAGGTGAGTGGGTAGAGGTTTCCTATACCTTTAACTCTGTTGAAGGATTTGTTACTCTTACAACACCCGGTTATTGCGAACTCTTTATTGACGACGTTGTGTTTACCTTGGTTGATGAAAAAACACCTCTTTCAACACCAAAGGAATATACCGAATACGTAACTGTTCCGAGAGATGAAAACGGTAACGTATTGGGAATAGTTAATAAACCTATTGATATTGATACTATTATTGATGAATCTCTCGGCAAAGGCGCACCCATAGTTCTTTATGTTGCTATTGGCGCAGGCGCACTTCTTATAATTGCCGCAGTAGTTCTTTTAATTGTATTAAAAAAGAAAAAAGCGTAAGGAGGGGTAAAAATGAATATTAAGAAAATTATTGCTATAGTTCTTTGCATCTTTACCCTTGTTACCCTTACAGGCTGTTTTGGGGCAAGTCTTCCCGCAAGCATTGACGATGAAGGAAAATTCGTTTACGCCATTACTCGTTCGGGCGCAGAAAAGTCAGTTGAGATTGACGATGCCGCACGTGTTTTGCGTACCGCTATGAAGGATGGCTTTGACTGTAAAATTTCTATGATTAAGGATACTGCTTACGAGGATTATGACGGAAACTACGAAATCCTTATAGGCGACACCAACCGAGAAGCATCCAAAACCGCAAAGGACCGTCTTTTGAATAACCGTCCCAATAATGCAAACGATTTTATTGTGGCTGTTATTGATGAAAAAATTTGTATTAATTCCGTACAGAAAAGTGTAATAGTACACGCAGTAAACTGGTTTGCTAAAAATTTCTGCGCAAGTGTTGAAGATTGGGCAAAGCTTAAAAAAGGCTACGAGTTCATTTATGAACACGAAAACGTAAGCGGCGCAATAAATACCGTTGCAGATGCTGACCTTGGTACCTATACCGTGGTTATGCCGAGAGTTGCTTCCTATCTCGTGGGCTTTGGCGCTGAGGAATTTGAAGATTACTATACCAATTTCGGTTATAAGATAAACGCCGTTGAGGATATCGACCCCGAGGTTGAAAGAGAAATTCTCTTCGGTGATACTTCCCGTAAGGAAAGTCAGTCGGTTAAGGTTGAAGGCGACAACTACGTAATTAAGGTTGTCGGCACGAAGCTGGTTGTTAAAGGCGGCACTGACCTTGCCACCCATAAGGCTAACGAAGTGCTTATGGCTGAAATCAAAAAGATGGAAAGCGGCACAGGCTTTAACTGGAGTGACGGCTATACCATTAACGGAAAGTACGATCCAAACGAAAAGGGCGCTTATACTCTTAACTGGAACGATGAATTCGAGGGTACTGAAGTTGACCTTAATAAATGGGGTGACTATCGTAACAAGAGCCACGAAGTAGGAACTTCCTGCCTTGGCGGATTTTACGGTAATCAGGACGTTTTCGGTGATACCGCATATAAAGGACCGGGAACCGTAAGAGATCTTATTTATCAGGCAGACGGTAAGCTTCATCTCGGCGCTCAGCACGTTGCCGAAAAGGACTTTGTAAACGGTCAGGTTTCTACCTATTATACAATGGTTTACCGCTACGGCTTCTTTGAAATTCGCGCCCGTCATGCTGAAACCCCTGCAAACGTAGGTTATTGGGCAAACGGCGCTTCTTCCGATTCGGCAGAGGCAGTAAAACGTTTCGGTACAGTTCAGCAAAGACCTGCCATGACCGAAATAGATATGCTTGAAAACTTCGGAAGCAACACCGCCTTCCACAGTAACGTTCACCGTTGGTGGTCCAGTAAAAACATTGAAGGCGCTACTGTGGGAAGCGACCATAATGCTCTTGACGGTAGTTCGAAATACTCCGGTAACAGCCTTAATAATAAGAAAAAGGTATATGATACCGAACGTTATGGCGATGACTTAAGCAAGGACTTCCACCTTTATGGTTGTTATTGGGACGATTCTTGTATGAAGTTCTATTTCGACGGTAAGGTTTATCTTGATTATCAGTTTGATGAAAATCAGTCGGTATCGGTACATTGTCTTATGAACTACTTTAATACCGAGTGTCATATAGGAAGCGCTGCCTATGGCGTAACCTATGACCCTGATGAGCATAAAGATTATTACGAAACCGAAATAGATTACATTCGTATCTATCAGTCCGACCGTTTCAACAGTCAGATGATTACCGCTTGGCCCGAAAGACAGGCAAATGGTACTTCCACCATTCGCTACCCCGACCACGACGTAGCGCGTAAATATTAATTTATAAGAAAAAACGCAAGGAATTTCCTTGCGTTTTTCTGTTTTTCCATACAAAATACGGTAAAACGTGTAAAAAAAGTGGATTTTTCCATATTTATAGTGGATTTATCATATGGTAATTTGCCTTTTTTTGTAGTAGAATAAAAATGTAATAATGTAATATACAAGGAGAAGTATTTATGAATTTTACGAAAAGGGCTATGGGCATAGTATTGACTTTGGTGCTGCTGATCAGCGCGGTGTATATTCCTGTAACCTTAAGCGTCAGCGCGGCTCCCGCTTTAAGTGTTAAAGAAAACGTTACCGAAAGGTTTGATTTTGAAAACACTGCCGGCGGTGAAATTAATAAAGCAGAACTAAGCGATAAGGGCGTAGGCTATTACGGTTGGGCAGGCTACGTGACTACCCTTGCCGACGGTAATAAGGTGTTTACCTCTAAAGATACCTCTCAAAACACTTGGCTTACCAAGGGAGGCTTCCGTCTTAACAAAAAGGACGGAGATGCTTTTGGGGTTTATAATATTGAACCTTCTTCCACCTATGTTATTTCTCTTGATTTTCGCGTACTTTCACCGAGTAAACAGGTTGGCGATACGGTAAATAATGCTTCTTCAGGAATAAGACTCAGCTACGGCGCAACCCATACCGATGCGTATGATAAGACTAATGCCGTTAACGGAAAGAGAGGCGACGTTGAGTATATTCTCTCTTCCGCACAGAACAGCGCAACCTATACCGTTTCCTCTGAAGAGGGCAAAATAGAATATCCCTACGGTAATGAATGGCACAGTGTTGTTTATACATATACTTCTCCTGCAAATTTGGGTGACGGAGATAAATCTCTCCTTTTGTGGTGTGAAACCTATCCCGGTTTTCACTGTGAAATTGATAACCTGACCGTTACTAAACTGGGTAGCGATATGGGACTTGTTGTGTTCAATGATGAATATTCGGGAAAAAGCGACCTTGCTTTCGGAAAAATCGGTACTGCCGTTAACTTTCCCGACGTAAGCGACAGAGCAAATTCGGCTGACCATAATTTTGAGGGTTGGTGCAAGGACCAAAACAGAACCCAAAGCGTGACCGAAGCCACCTTTACATCCGCTAAACAGATTTTTTATTCTAAATGGCGTTCTCCCGTTAATATAACCTTTAAGGATACCTTTAATAAAACCGAAACCAAGATTTCGGGTATCCCCGGAGAAAAATTTAATTATCCAAAAGACCCTACCGATAAAGATAATAAACAGTGGTTTATGGGTTGGTTTACCGACGAAAAATATACTACCGAACATACGAGCGGAATTTTCTCCTATTCCGATATAACCCTCTATAGCCTTTGGAAATCAGAGGTTAAGGGACTGACTCAGGACTTTGAAAACTATAATAAAGACAGCTATACCGTAAATACCAATTCATCGGGCAGAAAGGTAAGAAGTAATGCCGCATATTTTGGTGTCGGTATGTCAAAACAGCAAAAGGTTACCTATAATAACAGTAAATATGCCATAAAGCTTGACTGGGACCGTGAAATGAAGGTTGATAACAATAACGAACTTTCATATGACTCGGCAAGATATTTTCATTATCAGGATAACGGTATTTGGCTCGGCAAGGGCATTGAAGACAAACAGGCATACGTAGCAAAGGTAATGGTTAATATTGAAAAAGCCGATACCGATTTGCGACTTCTCGTTTTTTCGGCAGGTGAAGCTAATACCTGGCAGGATACCACACAGAGCGCCGCAGTTACCGTTTCTAAAAGCAAGGCGGGAAGCGGTTGGTTCGAGGTTGCAATTCCCTTCGTCAGCGATTTCTCTAAAAGTCCCGTTTGGTCAAATACAATGTATCTCGGCCATATGCCAAAGGAAAACAAGGATATCGTCGCTTACTTTGACGACGTGAAAATCGAAGCGGTTGCACAGCCCTATGAATCTCTTGTTACGATTGAAACAAATTACGGCGCAGAAAAAATCAATATAAAGGGTAAACGTGGCGAAGCCTTAATTCTTCCGACCCTTACTCATCCCGACGGAGCAGAATTCCTCGGCTATTTTGCCGATAAAAACCTTACCGAAGAATTTGTTTTGGATAAATTCGGCAGAGGTAACCTTACCGTTTACGCTAAATGGTCAAAGGCTCCCATGTCCTTCAGGGAATATCCCTATAAGGACGGCAATAAAACCTTTGGTCAGACTATGTCTATAATTAACGAAAAGGGCGTAGGAATAAACGACGATTACGCGCTTAAGTTCGCTTTCAAGGGTAACGATATCTATCAGACTAAAGAAGACGGCACCGTAATATATATGAATACCCGCGCTTCTCAACAGGAGCACGCCGCCTGTATAGGTACGGTAGAAAAGGGAAATCTTTATAAACTTTCCTTTAATTATAAAACGGGCGAAGGAAATAATTCTGGCTATAAAATGCAGGTTGTTTACGGCGCTGATAATATCTGGCAAGCCGAGGCAAGACAAGTGCTTTCCAATACTGCCGTAAATATGAGCGAGGAAGAAACCGAGTGGCAAACAATGGAAATTACCTTTGTTGCCGACCCTCCCGCTCCCACCTATGGTAACAATCTTTTCGTTCAGTTCTTCTCAAATAGCGCAAAGCTTGATGCAAACGTAAATGCATTCGTTGATAACGTAATGCTTACTAAAATCGAAGGCGACGTAGTTTACCTTTTCGGTAACGGCGCAAAGGATACCTTTGTTGTGGGTAAGGCAGGGGATGAGTTCAAAATTCCCGAAGCCTTTAAAAACGGCAGAGCAGAACTTTTGGGCCTTTATACCGATGCCGAATTTGAAAATGAATTTACTCTAACCGCTATCCCCACAGGTGTTACCGTTCTTTACGCTAAATGGAGTGACGCTCCCATTACCTTCGAGGAAGAATACTATCCCTTTGATACCACAAAGGGTACGGGATTTGGACATACCACCAATATTGTAAATGAAAAAGGACTTGGTATCGACGACGACTGGGTAATGCGCTTTAATCTTGATGCTGATGCTGTTTATAATGCTAATGCAACGGGTAACGGCAAATATTGGCTTTCCCGTGTAAGTCAGCGCGACCACGTTTTCCCCATTGCAAAACTAAAGGACGGCGCTATTTACCGCCTTACCTATAATTACCGTTTTGCAAACGACGAGGACGTAACCGTTACCATTACTCCCGTTTCGGGTCACTATAATAACGTGTGGGAAAATTCTGTATTCACTTCCTATGACGGCGCAATGGTAAGCACCACTAAGAAAGACGTCAAGTGGCAGACCTATTCCACCTATATTTCTGCCCGAGTGCCCGACGTTAGCTGGACGAAAGGCGATACACTCTTCCTTATGTTAAGGGTGAACGGCGCCACAATGGATACCTATACCGACCTTCTTATCGATAACGTTCTTGTTGAGGAAATCAAGGCGCCTTATATTTTCTTCGATGCTCAGAACGGCGTTATAAACGATCCCGTTAGAGGTAAGGCAGGGGAAAAAATTACCTTCCCCGAAACCCCAAAGCGTCACGGCTACACCTTTAAGGGTTGGTACCTTGATAAAGATGGCAAAGAACCCTTCACCGATAAAACCTTTACTCAGGGTAAGGGCATAACCGTTTATGCGAGTTGGAGTAAGCATTCAACCATTAAATACAATTTTGAAAGCTTCGGAATTTATCCCTATGAGCAAAGCGCAAAATATCATTTGGGCGATGCCGTTCTTCATACCTTCGGTGGCGCTCATTCGGGAAATAAGGTAATTAAATACGACAGAACGGGCGAATATAATCAGGCGGCGTCTTATAATCCCTTTGCCGCAGACGGCGAACTGTTTAAGATGGACGCAGGTAAAAAATATGCAGTAAGTATTCATTATTACGTTGCAAAACGCCCGACGGCATCCTTTACCGTTTCTGTTTACGCAGGAAGCGAAAATAACTTCTGGGATGGCTGGAAGGACGTTGGCGGCGGAGGATATACCGTTCTCAGAAATGCAGAACTTGGCGTTTGGAAAAATGCAACCTTTACGCTTGATTCAAAAGACGTGGTTGACCGTCAGAGCTATCTCTATTTAAAATTTTCGGGCGGTAAGGACGGCGTGTTCTATATCGACGATATCACAATTACCGAAATACCCGTCGGTAGCGTTGCCGTCACCGTAAATAAAGACGGTTGCGACTCTATCCCTGAAATTCTAATCGGTAAAAACGGACAGAGCTTTGCTTCAAAACTACCTACGGCTCCCGCAAGAAAAGGCAAATTCTTTACGGGCTATTATACGTTGGACGCTAACGGCGGCTACGTTCTGCTTGAAAAAGATAAAATGACCTTTGGTAAAGAAAGCTATAAAGTTTTCGCAAAATACGTAGATTATGAAGTAACGCAGAACTTTGATACCGATTATAAAGAAACCTATGAAGGTTTTCCCGCTTATTCGATTTTTGATAACGATTTCGAACTTTACGACGGTGAAAAGTCGGGCAACTCCGGTGATAACGTAACAAGCGGCAGATATTCACTTCACAGAAAGGGCAATTCTCCCTATTTTGAAAATGCGGTGCTTCTTACCGAATTTAAGGAAATTGCTTCAAATCAGCGTTACACCCTAACGATGAAGATAAAAATGGGTAAACATTATCATACCGACGGTGCTGTAAAATTTGCTTCGGGACGTTCTCCGAAATATGCGTGGTCAACAAGCGGTAACTATTATCCCATCGCAACAATAGCAGAACTTGCCGACGGACAGTGGCACGAGATAAGCTTCACCTTTAACTCGGTTGAACGTTATCTTTCCTTGCAGACCCCCGGCTACGTTGAACTGTTTATCGACGACGTAAAACTTTCTCTTGTTACCGATAAGGACGCTAACCCCGTTTCAACCCCCAAGGAATTTACCGAGTACGTTCCCGCTATGCGTGATGAAAACGGAAATCTTCTTGAAAAGAATTACGTTGTTGACGTTTCCACCATTATTGATGAAAATATCGGCGCAAAAGACTTTAAACTTCTTTACCTTTTAATTCCCGCAGGCGCGGTAATAATTGCGGCGGTAATTCTTCTTATTTTATTTAAAAAGAAAAAGAATATCAGAAAGGGGTAAGATAAAATGAAGATTAAAAATTTGGTTGCTTTGATTTTAGCGGTTCTTTTGACCTTATCCCTTTCGGGTTGCGCTTCATCAAGTGTTTTAGCAGGCGTGAACGATGACGGCAAATTCGTTTATGCCGTTGTAAGAGCGGCTGAGTCTAATTCCACCGAGGAAAACGTTGCCAAAGAAATACGTTCCGCTATTAAAGATAACTTTGATTGCGCCGTCACTATTTTAAAGGATAGCGCAGTTGAGGATTATGACGGTAATCTTGAAATTCTCGTTGGTAATACTTCACGCGAGGCTTCCTCAAAGGCTTTGCAGATGCTTAAAAATAATCGCCTTAACTATAACTACGATTTTATAGTTGCGGTAATCGACGATAAAATCTGTATTCAGGCTGTGGAAAACGATATGCTTCAATTGGCAGGCGATTGGTTTGTTGCTAATTTCTGCGGTAGTATGGAAGACTTTAAAAAACTCACCAAAAACTACGTTTTTATTTATGAGTCCGACGTAGGAGACGTTAGCAACGTTAAAATCGGTGGCGCTCCTGTTGGCGCGTTTTCCACAACGCTTCCCCGAAAATGTTCATATCTCGTGGGATGCGTTGCAGAGGAATACCGAAACTTCCTTTCTGAGTACGGCTTTAACGTTGCCTTAGTTGAAGAAAAGGTTGACGAAAATCCCGAATACGAATTGCTTTTTGGCGAATGTGAGGCGCAGGAAAGCAAAAACGTTAAGGTTGAGGGCGATAATTACGTAATAAAGGTTGTCGGCAAAAAGGTAGTAATAAAGGGCGGAAGCGACCTTGCAACCAACCGCGCCGCAAAAGCCTTTCTCGACGAGATTAAGAATGCTTTCAAAAATAATGCGGAACTGAATTGGGCTGACGGCTATACCGTTAACGGTAAGTATAATAGTGAAGAGGATAACGCCTTTATCCTTACCTGGAACGATGAATTCAACGGTTCTTCGGTTGACTATACCAAATGGGGCGGCTATGTAAATGAGGTTACTAAAGACCCTGCCGCAAGTTGCCTTGGCGGTAAGATTTATACCCAAAACGTTACGGGTGATACCAATTTTAAGGGTAACCTTGAACGTGATATGTATTACGTTTCCGACGGCAATTTGTCCATAGGCACTATGCTTGTTAACGATACCGACTTTATAAAAACAAGAGCAGGTACCTTTAGTACAATGATTTTCCGTTACGGTATGCTGGAGGTTTATCAAAAGGTTGCCGATACTCCTGCCAATTCATCCCTTTGGGTAAACGGCGGCAACTTTACCGACGATAGTAAGCTCCGTTTTGGAAGAGAGGCTGTTACCCGTTCGGCTATGACCGAAATTGACCTTCTTGAAAACTTCGGTAATCCTAATGCTTTTGCAAGTAACGTCCATCGTTGGTGGGGCGAAACCTCCGCAACGGGTAAAAATTCAAACTACCATAACTCTATGGACGGTAAAGCTCAATATAACGCAAACAGCGATAATCCTAAGCGCTTTGAATATACCGACCGCTACGGCGATATGATTCACGAAGACTATCATTACTATACGTTTTATTGGGGCCCCGATTTTATTAAATTCGCCTTTGACGGAAAGATTTACTGTGATTATCAATTTACAGGGGAGGATTCCGTTTCCGTTCATCGCAGTTTCGGTTACTTCCTTACAGACTGCTCTATGGGTGATCCTGCCTACGGCGTTACCTATAATAAGGATAAACACGCTGCCTATCTGGAACATAAGCTGGACTTTATCCGTATATATCAGATAGAAGAGCAAAACAGTCAGATGATTACCGCTTGGCCCGAAAAACAAAAGAACGGCACAAGAAAGGTTGTCTTTCCCGATAATTCTATCGGCACTTATTAAAAATATTAAGACCAAAGTTGGCTTATGTCAATTTTGGTCTTATTCTTTGCAAATTTTTGAGAAATGGAAAAATTTGATAGTGCATTTTTGTATGCAAAAAGTACATTTATGTAAAAAAACACAAATTTTCCGTTGACAAGTTGCATCTTTTTATAGTAGAATACAAAATGTAAAAATGTGATAGTGTCCCTTAGTGGCGCTATCTAAAAAATCTATTACAAAGGAGAATTTTCTATGCGAAACCAGTATAGAAGAAAAGGTTTTAACAGAGTTTTCGGCATTGTTTGTGCCATAGCTTTGCTTTTTACCGCCATTTACGTACCCTTTACCGTAAGTGCTGCGGGCACAGCTCCCTCTGTTGAAATCAAAGACAATGAGGCTTATGTGTTCGACTTTAGTAGCGCTTTGCCAACAGGTGATGAAAACACAGCTGCTGCAACCGCTGAAAACGGTATCGGCTATTACGGCTGGGGTTGGGGTACAAAAAATTACACCGAAGGTGAAACCTCCAACACCGTTCTTCAGGCTGCTAATGCAAGCGGTAAATATTGGGCAACAAGCGGCGGTTTCCGTTTGCACACCAAGTTGGGTGACGGAAACTATGGCATTTATGCGCTTGAGCCTAATACCAGATACGTGGTATCCTTTAAAATCCGCGTAATGTCTTCCCCGATAACTGTTGACGGCAGTAAGGAAACCAATAAATCCTATACTAATTTGGTTTATGACGTAAGTTTTGATCCGAAAGCTGACGGTCAGCAGACTAACTATGTCAATCGTGCCGGAACTACCGCTAAAAAGATATACGAGTCTCTTATCGACAGTAACGTATTTACCCTTTATGACACTAACGGCAACGGTACTACCTATGCTTGCAGTGAAGACTGGCTTACTGCTACATATTTCATTACCACTCCCGCAGAGTTTAAGCATGATAATGCGCTCGCTTTCTATACCTCTAACTATCATGGTACCAACGTTGAATTTGACGACGTTTCTGTTACCAAGATTGGAGCTGATTCAGGCGTAATTCTCCTTAAAGACGAATATTCCGCTGCCGATGAGATTTTCTTCGGTAAAGAAGGCGACAAAATCGACCTTAACGCTAAGGATATCAGTGACAGAGCAAAGGACCCCTCTCACACCTTCGAGGGTTGGTATGCTGATGCAGCCCGTACCGAAAAGATTACCGAGGTTGTCTTCTCCAAAACTGAGGATAAAGTCGTTTATTCCCGTTGGAACGCACCCGTAACCGTTACCTTTAAAAACACCCTTAATGGTACTGAATCAAAGGTTACCGGTATGGCAGGCGAAAAATTTGCCTATCCTGAGGATCCCACCGATCCCGACGGTAAGGTATGGTTTATGGGCTGGTACAAAGACGAGGGCTGCACCGTAGCTCACCTTGTACCTCAGTTCGGTTATGCCGACGAAACCCTCTATACCTATTGGAAGAGCGAAACCCCCGGTTTAACTCAGGACTTTGAAAACTATACTAAGGATAGTTATAAAGTAGCTGTTGACGCAAACGGTCAGAGCTATAAGGATAACCGTCTTGTTTTCGGCGCTACTATGTCTAAACAGAGCGAAGTAACCTATGATAACAGCGGCTATGCCGTTAAATATCGTTGGAATCCCGTTCAGGTTACCGACAAAAACGATTATAACTATTATGATACTTCCCGTGTAACCGCTAAGGATAACTATTTCTGGATTGGTAAGGGACTTGAAAATAACACCGTTTATAACGTAACCTTTAAGTATCTTGCTGAAAAGGCTCCCGCACCCGTTTCCTTCTATATGGTAACAGGCATTGAACATAACGCTTGGGGCGGTTGCAGACAGTACGATACACTTAAAAACGTAACCCTCGAGCTTGACGGTAAATGGCACGAAGTAACCATGCAGTTTACCACCAACTATAACGGTGAAGCAAATAACAGCGTATTCTTGGGTATTTCCAATACTCAAAACGTTGAATCCATCGTTTATTTCGATGACGTAAAGGTTGAAGCATTTGCTCAGCCTTACGAAAGCGTTATTACCCTTAACACCAATATCGACGGTGAAGTTATTAACTTCAAGGGTAAACGCGGAGAAAAAATCGAGTGGCCCGAAATGACCCACCCCGAAAACGCTCCCTTTAACGGTTACTATCTTGATAAAAACTTTACTGAAAAGTATGAAAGCGAAGTTTTTGAAAGACTTCCCGTAACCGTTTATGCTCAGTGGCTTTCTTACTCCGGCTTTACTCAGGACTTTGAAAACTATACCGCTGACAAGTGGAATAAGCAGGTTATTACCAAGAATAATAATACACCTGACGATCCCAGTGACGACTATACCGTTACCTATAAGAATAACTATCTTATTTTCTATACCACTATGTCTAAACAGAGTGAAGTAGTAAATAGTGGTAATAATGCTATTAAGTTCCATTGGAATACCGACCCCGCAACCGATAAGGACGTTTCCAAAAAGGGCGGTAAAAACGGCGATAACCCTGAATCTTATGAACATAGCCGTTATTCTTCTGATGATAACCTTATCTATCTCGGCAAAGGTCTTGAAGAAAATCAGTATTATGAGGTAACCTTTAAATATAAGGTTGAAAAGGGCGCTCAGGACGCTACCTTCTATATGCTTACCGCTAATCCAACAAACTCTTGGGGTGGCAGAGCAACCCATAGAGCTCCCGAAAACGTATCCATTAAGAAGACTGACGGTTGGGTAGAATATTCCTTCTCCTTCACCACAGGCGCAATTGGTGGCAATAATGCTGCTTACCTCGGTATTAAGCTTACCAAACACGATGACGTTATTATGTATTTTGATGACGTTAAGATTAAATCTCTTGCAAACAGTGCCGAAGTTGTTATGTTCCTTGAAACAGGCACGGGTCTTGGCAAGGTTAATCACGTTGGTAAACGCGGTGAAGCACTTAACCTTCCCACCATTACTCACGCTGACGGCGCTGAGTTCTTAGGCTGGTACCTTGATGCTTCTTGTACCACTCCTTTTGAGAGTGACGTTTATCCCGTAGCCAATACCACTCTTTATGCTAAGTGGGCTCCCTACGCTATGACCTTCAGAGAATATCCCTACGGTGGCGGCGCAGGACCTTACAGCGACCCCAATATTAGCGTAGTACATCAGAAGGGCGTTGGTAACGGCGACGACCATGCAATGCGCTTCTACGTAAACCGTAAGGTAGATAATAACACCGGTGCAGGTACCTCACAGGCTATCCAGATTGCCGCAGGTATTGAAGACGGCGCTGTTTACAGAATTAAGTACGATTATAAGAGCACCTCTATTCAGTCCAGCGCTGCAACCATAACTCTTGCTACGGGTTATCCCCAAAATATCTGGGTAAGTTCTGCTTACAATAAGTATAATCATACCACCGTTATTCTTCCTCAGGGCGGTACAAACGGTTGGAAGACTGCCGAATTTGTTATCAGAGCAGGTGTTAAAACCGACGGCTATCATCACGGCACTGCTCTCTTCCTGCGCTATAATGCAAATATCTATAAAGCAGGAGATAAGATTGATTCCTATATCGATAACGTAATGATTGAAAAGATTGATGCTCCTTACGTATTCTTCGACGGACAAAACGGCGGTACTCCCGGCTTTGATAACGGTAAAGCAGGCGATGAAATTAAGATGCCCGAAAAACCCGTTCGTGTTGGTTATACCTTCGAAGGCTGGTATTTAGAACCCGAGTGTGAAAACAAATTCACACTTACCCATTTCGAAGCAGATACCAAATTAACCGTATATGCTAAATGGAAGCAGTCCAATACCTATATCTACTCCTTCGAAAACTATTCCTATAAAGATGATACTACTTGGACCTTTGTTGGCGGTGAGCGCATCCCCAACGCAAAGAAGACCGGTAATTACGGTGTTCGTTTCGGTAACCGTGACCCCGAAAAATATGCATTGAGCGTATTTATGCTCGAAGACGGCGGCGAATACTACAAGATAGAAAAAGGCCGTTGCTACATCTTAACCCTTAACTATAAGATTAATAAGGTTGGTTCCACTAACCTTATGGTAGGTTGGATAGCTTCTGCCTACACTAACTTCTACGTAGGTAGAAACACCGGAAAAACCACCCTTGCTCCCACAATGCAGATTACCACTGATCAGGGTAAGGAAATGAAGGGCAAATGGATGCAGCAGACCTTCGTGCTTGACGCAATGAAACTTGAAGATGCAGCCGGTCACGTTCACGATCAGTTGTATGGCTTCTTCCAAAACGAACAGGGCTGGGAAATTTACGTTGACGACGTTACCGTTACTGCCGTTCCCAAGGGACAGGTAGCAGTAGGCTTCTACGCCGAAGGCGCAAAGGGTCTTCCCAAGTACGTTGTTGGTAAACCCGGTCAGAGTTATGCTTCAAAGGTTCCCGAGGTTCTTGAAAAAGAAAATATGAAGTTCAAGGGTTACTTTACCAAGGGCGCTGACGGTGCCTTCACCGAAAAGACCAGAGGAAATATGGTATTCGGCGAAATAGCCGAAACCCTTTATGCTCGTTTCCTTAACTGGGAAAGAACTCAGAACTTTGACGACGGCTTCTATGAGGCTGCATACTCCAGCGGTTTTGGTTACACCATTCACGACTTCGACTACGAAGTATATGACAGTGAAAAAGAGGGTAACTCTAAGGATAACGTAACCAGCGGAAGATATTCTCTCCACAGAAAAGGCGACTCAATGTACAAGGAGAACTCTATCGTTCTTACCTTAGATAAGAATATTGCCGAAGGCGAACGTTATACCGTTTCTATGAAGGTAAAACTCGGTAAGCATTTCCATACCGACGGCGCAATTAAGGTTGTTTCAAGCCGTAGCTTCAAGTACGCTTGGACCACCACCGGTGACTACTATCCCGTTGTTCCCATTGCAGACCTTAAGGAAGGCGAATGGGTAGAGGTTTCCTACACCTTTAACTCTGTAGAAAGCTTTGCAACCATTCAGACACCCGGTTACGTTGAACTCTTTATCGACGATATCAAGTTCACCCTTGTTGACGAAAAGACACCTCTGTCCGAACCTAAGGAATATACTGAATACGTTGCCGCAGAACGTGACGCAAACGGTAAACTTCTCTATAAAGACAGAACTGCAGTTGATATTTCTTCCATTATCGACGAATCCTTAGGCGCTAAGAGCTTCCCCTGGATTTACGTAGGTATCGGAGCAGGCGCTCTTGTGCTCGTTGCTGTGGTATTGGTACTTGTTCTTGTTGTTTTCAAAAAGAAAAAGAACGCATAAGAAAGGAGCGATTATAAATGAAAACTAAAATTAAAAGTCTTGTATGTTTTATATTAGCGATTGTTATGGTCGCATCCCTTTCTGCTTGTGCAGGCGCTTCTGTTCCTGCAAGCATTGACGATGAAGGCGCATTCGTTTATGCCATCACTCGTGCCTTTGAGCCTACGAGTGAGGCTGAACTTGCCGCAAAAGAACTTCGTCTTAAGTTAAAGGAAACCTTTGACTGCAAAGTTACCATCCGTAAAGATGCTGCTATCGAAGATTACGACGATAACTACGAAATCCTTGTTGGTGACACCAACCGTGAGGAAAGCCAGATGGCTAAGCAGAAGCTTCTTGATAACCGTATCAACTGTGCTTCCGACTTTATCGTTTGCGTAATTAACGATAAAATCTGTATTCAGGTTGTAAACAGTAAAATGATGCCTATCGCTTATCAGTGGTTTATAGAAAACTTCTGTAACTCCGTTGAAGACTGGGCAAAGCTCAAGAAAAACTACGAATTTATTTATCAGCCCGAAACTGCAAGTCTTAATAACCTTGTAGCAGGCGTTGACCTTAGTAATTTCACCATCGTTCTCCCCAGAAAGACTTCTATGCTTCACGGTCTTATAGTTGATGAATATATCAAATACTATGACCAGCACGACTACATCCTCAAAGAAGCAGAGGATATGGATGCTGAGGCAGAATACGAAATTCTTGTCGGCGACTGTGACAGAGAAGCAAGTAAGGGCGTAACCGTAGAAGGCGACAACTACGTAATTAAGGTTGTTGGCAAAAAGCTCGTTGTTAAGGGTGGTAACCACCTTGCAACCTGGCGCGCTTTCAAGGCTCTTCTTGAAGAAGTAAAGGCAAGTGAAGGTAAAGAGGTTGGTATCAACTGGGCAGACGGCTACGTAATTAACGGTAAGTACGATGCTAACGAAAAGGGCACCTTTACTCTTAACTGGAACGATGAATTTGAAGGCACCACTATCGACCTTAATAAGTGGAGTGACTACCGTAGTGCTCAGGGCGAAACAACTGCTTCCTGTCTTGGCGGTAAGTTCTATCACGTAAACGTAAGAGGCGAATCCGCTTATACAGGCAGTGATAAGAAGGGTCTTATCTATCAGGCTGACGGCGAACTCGTTTGCGGTACAAAGCGTGTAAACGATATCGACTTTATCACTTCTCAGATTTCTACCTACTGGACTATGACCTGGAAATACGGTTGTATGGATATCTACTCTAAGCTTGCTCCCTCCCCTGCTTATACTACCTATTGGGCAAACGGTTCAACTACCGGCACTAAGGATTTTATGGATCGTTTCGGCGGCAAAGAGGTTGACCGTGTTTGTATGACCGAAATCGATATTCTCGAAAACTACAGCCGTCCTCACGAATACGGTTCTACCGTTCACTGGTGGTGGGGCGCAGTTAACGCTGACGGTACTCCTGCAGTAGGCACAAACGGCCATAAGGGTCTTGGCGGTAACGCTATCTTTAAGAGAGGTACCGAAAACAGCGCTTATCTTGAATATAATCAGGAAAAATACGGCGACCTTCTCCCCGACGATTACCATATGTATTCTTTCTATTGGGATGATAAGTGCATTAAGTGGGCATTCGACGGTAAGGTATTTATGGACTATGATTACACACAGCATGAATCCGTATCCGTTCACTGTCTTATGAACTATCTTATTTCTTCCTGCGCTATGGGTTCCCCGACCTACGGCTATACCTACAGTAAGGACGAACACGAAAATTATTATGAGCACAGAATTGATTACGTCCGTCTTTATCAGACCGATGCAGTTAACTCTCAGATGATTACTGCTTGGCCCGAAACTCAGGAAAAAGGTACTTCTGTAGTACGTTATCCCGAAAACTCCATAGGTTCAAGATATTAATCAAGCTAAAACCTCTATGCTACGGCATAGAGGTTTTTTGTTTTTTCACAAATCTTTATTGCTATCCTTACCTCCATCTGACGAGGGAGGTGGATTTTTGCAAAGCAAAAAGACGGAGGGAGAGAGGAAAATTTGCGAAATTTACGGATTTTCTCTCCCTCAGTTTCGCTTACGCTCAACAGCTCCCTCGTCAGAGGGAGCCTTGGTTTTTTAGCAAATCTTAATTGATGTTTTGTAGGGGACGATGCCTACATCGTCCCGTTATACAAGATACCAATAAATCTCTACGGAAAATCAAGCCCGCCTTGTGCAAATTCAGGGTAATCACGACCCTTTTTATAAAAATAATTTGTGATAAAAGGAAAAAATGTAACAAATGGAAACTTATTTTTCTATGTACCCACCGTGCAATATTGACAAAAATTTATCACTATAGTACAATAATGTTAAATAAAATGTATTAGTGTGGCGCATTGCCCACTAAAAACAAAAATTATGCCCAAAAGGAGAATATCTATGCAAAAACAGTATAGAAAAGGCATCAATAGAGTTATAGGAGTTTTTTGCGCTCTTGTACTGCTTTTCAGCGCACTTTACGTACCTATGGTTGTAGGCGCGGCAGCTCCCGTAAATTCTGTTGATATTAAGGATGACGAGGCTTTCCTCTTTGACATCGAAAACGTCGTTTCCGATGCAACTGCAAATAAAAACGAAGCAGAGGGTTCAGCCGCTATCGGTTACTACGGTTGGGGTTGGAAAACGAACACCTATACGGTGGGAGAAAATACCAATACCGTAATCGATGCTTCCAAAAACAATACAGCTCAGTCCTGGTCAACTGCGGGCGGTTATCGTTTACATACCAAAAAGGCAGACGGCACCTACGGTTTTTATCCCTTGGCTCCTTCTACCAAATATATGGTAACCTTTAAAATCCGTGTGCTTTCTTCTCCTGTTTCGCTTTCGGGAAGCTCTGCTGAAGCAAAGGCTACCTTGGATTTGGCATATAATATGACCTATCTTAACAACGTTAGCTGGGCATCTGCCAGTAACTACGTTAACTATATTGAGGCAAACAGTAAAATCCCCGTAATGTCTTCACTTATTGATAGTAATAAGTTTGCTCTTTATAACAGCGACGGAACCGTTACGGAATATCCTTGTTCTGAAGAATGGCATAAGGTGACCTATTTTATCACAACTCCCGAAAGCTTTAAGTACGATAGTTGTATCGGTTTTTATACCAATAACTATCATGGCGGCGCTTGTGAAATCGACGACGTTTCTGTTACCAAAATAGGCGAAAATTCCGGTGTAATTACCCTTTACGACGAATATTCAGGCACTAAAGAATATTTTATCGGTAAGGACGGCGAAGAACTTGACCTTTCTGCTTTGGATATCAGCGACCGCGCTAATGAAGAAAATCATAAATTCGAGGGCTGGTGCAAGGACGAGGCTCGTACCGAAATAATTAAGAAGGTTGCCTTTGTAAAGGGCGCAGATACCTTCGTTTATTCCCGTTGGGCTGCTCCCGTTACCGTTACCTTTAAAAATACCCTTGACGGCAGCACTTCTTCCGTTACGGGTAATCCGGGGGATAGCTTTAAATATCCTGAGGATCCCGTTGACCCCGAAAATAAGACCGTCTTTATGGGTTGGTATGCTGACGATAAATTTACTACTCTGCATACTTCGGGTAAATACGGCTATGCAAATCAGACTATTTACGCATACTTTAAGGGCGAATCTCCCTCTTTAAATCAGGACTTTGAAAACTATACAAGAGATAGCTATACCGTTAAAACCGATGCAAGCGGTCAGAAGTATAAGTCCAACAGATATCACTTTGCTCCCACTATGGCTAAGCAGAGCGCAGTTACCTATAATAATAGTAAATACGCTATTAAATATCATTGGAATCCCGTTCAGATAGATGATAAAAACAACGAAAACTTCTACGACGTATCACGTTGGAATTCTATAGACAACGTCTTTAACCTTGGTGACGGTCTTGATAATAATACCGTTTACGACGTAACCTTTAAATATTTCGTTGAAAAGGCTTCCGCGCCCGTTAAGTTCTATGCAATTTCTGCTGACTGGGATAATATCTGGGCACATAGCAAAACCTATTATAATTCCGAAAAAGTAGAACTTAAGGCAGACGGCGAGTGGCACGAATACACCTTCCGCTTCTATACCGATTATGCTACCCTTTCTTCCGATGAAATTTTCCTTTGTATTATAAATACTGCTAACGTAGAAACAGTTCTTTATATCGACGACGTAGCGGTTACTCCCTTTGCTAAACCCATTGAAACCGTAATTACCGTTAATACCGGTATTAACGATAACCTCGTTTACATAAAGGGCGAACGCGGAACCGAAATCAAGTTCCCCACCCTTACCCATCCCGACGGCGCTCCCTTAAAGGGCTTCTGCATTGATAAAGCGCTTACCACCGATTTTACCGAAACAACCTACGGCAAACTTCCCCTAACCGTTTACGCTAAATGGGGCGCTACTCCTATGACCTTTGAAAATTATATTTATGAAGGTCAAAAGGTAAATGACCCCGGAATGAAGCGTGTAAATGAAAAAGGTATCGGTAACGGCGACGATTACGCAATACAGTATGTTGTTAACAGAACCGAAGATTCTAACCTTGGTACTACAAACGCTCTTCTCGTTGCCGAAGGTATTAAGCACGGCTCGGTTTATAAGGTTAGATTTGATTATAAGATAGGCGAAAACAATAACGTTCCCCTGTCAATAGGCGTAACCTCTGCCGACAGAGAGAATATCTGGTGGAAGGTTACCCATTCTTACTCCTACACCACCTTTAAGCTTTCTGCAAACGGCGCTGAAGGTTGGCACACCGTTGAACTTGCAATTATGGCTGACGTTAAGTCCGATGCAAGCTACGGCGGTCACGCCGATGACCTGGTTTTGCAATTTAGAGGACAGAAATATAAAGCAGGCGAAAAGGTTGACGTTTATCTCGATAACGTTTTGGTTGAAGAACTTAACAACCCCGTTATATTCTTCGACGGACAAAACGATAAGGCGGGTAGTTTCGTTCAGGGCGAAAAAGGCGAAAGCTTCACCGCTCCCAAGGTAAGCCATCCCGACAATGCTAAATTTATCGCTTGGTTTAATGACGAGGAATATACTAATCGCTTTAATGAAACCACCTTTAACGATGCTTTCAAGGTTGTTTATGCTAAATGGAGCGCATTTGCAATGTCCTTTAGTGAATATCCCTATGAGGCAGACAAATGGAAGGATCCCTATATAAACCGCGTGAATAAGAGCGGTATCGGTAACGGCGACGACTACGCTATGCAGTGGTTTATCGACCGCAAGGTAGATGATACCTCTAACGTTGGTACCTCTTCTTGCTTCCGTATTGCAACAGATATAAAGCACGACGCAGTTTACAGAGTTAAATTCGACTATAAAACTTCTTCTAAGACAAATCGGGATTTGCGCGTGACCGTAGAATCCGCAGATAGCGAAAACGTATGGTGGAATATTACCCATAGTTATCCCTATACAACCCTTGATATTGCTGCAGGCGGAACAAACGGATGGAAAACCTATGAATGCTATGTGAGAGCAGACGTATGGGCTAATGAATCCTACGGCGGTGTTACCGAAGACCTTTATCTTGCTTTTGGCGGTAAGACCAATAAAGCAGGGGAATATATCGACCTTGTTATCGATAACGTTTTGGTAGAAAAGGTTGAGGGCGTACCCTTCGTATTCTTTGACGGTACTACTGCCGCATTCTTCTCCTCAGGTAACGTTGGCGATAAAATAGATATCCCCACTAAACTTCCTGCCCGTGTAGGTTATGACTTTGCAGGTTGGTATCTTGAACCCGAATGTAAAAACAAATTCACCCTTACCACCTTTGAGGCTGATACCGAATTGGTTGTTTATGCAAAATGGAAAGAAGCTTCTACTTGGGTTTACTCCTTTGAAGATTATACCTGTAAGGAAGGCGTAAACTATACCCACGACAGAGGCGTTCTTGCCACCAATATTAAAAAATCGGGCAAACAGTCTATGAGCTTCGGTAAAAACGATAAAGAAGACGACGGCGGTGTATTCGCTCTTGAAGACGGCGGTACCTTCTTCCCGCTTAAGTCAGGCACAAGCTATATCTTAAAACTTAACTATTATATCAAGGAACACAGCGATAACAATATGGGAATTCGTTTTGTGGCTGCAGGTTATAGCAACTACTATGTTGCTATTACAAACGGCTCTACGGGACTTACCCCTGAAATAGTTATTACTGCAGAACAGGCAAAGACTCAAAAGGGCAAATGGCAGACCTTAACTTTTGCACTTGATACTACAAAGCTTCCCAAAAATGAAGACGGCACCGATAAATTTAAAGAACTCTACTGCTTCTTATCTTCCGGTCAGGGCTGGGAATATTATATTGATGATATCGCTATTACCGAGGTTCCTAAGGGCAAGGTTGCAGTAGCATTCCAGACCGAAGGCGCAAAGGGTTGTCCCGACTATATAATCGGTAAAACCGGCACAAGTTATGCCGATAAGGTTCCCGAGGTTATGGAAAAAGAAGGCAAATTCTTTAAGGGATACTTTACAAAAGACGTAGGCGGCAGCTTCCTTGAAAAAGAAAGAAGCGCTATGATTTTCGGAGAATCAAGTGAAACCTTGTTCGCGCGTTTCCTTGACCACGAAATCAATGAAAACTTTGATAACGGCTACTTCGATAAGGCATATAAGAAGGGACTTGGTTATACCATCCACGACTTTGACTACGAAGTATATGATGCTGAAAAAGACGGCAACTCCAAGGATAACGTAACAAGCGGTAAATATTCGCTCCACAGAAAAGGCGAGTCTATGTATAACGAAAACGCTGTTATTCTTACCCTTGGCAATCAGATTGCCGAAGGCGAAAGATATACGGTAACCTTTAAGGTTAAGATGGGCAAACATTTCCACACCGACGGCGCTGTAAAGATTGTTTCCAGCAGAAGCTTCCAGTACGCTTGGACGACAACCGGTGATTACTATCCCGTAATTTCCATAGCTGATTTGGCTGACGGTCAGTGGCACGAGGTTTCCTATACCTTTAACTCTGTAGAAGCCTTCGTTACACTTCAGACTCCGGGTTACGTTGAACTCTTCTTCGACGACTTTAAGTTTACTCTCGTTGATGAAAATACTCCTCTTAGCGAACCCGTACAGTTTACCGAATACGTTGCCGCAAAACGTGATGCAAACGGTAATCTCGTTAAGAAGGACAGAAATAATATAGACGTATCAACGATTATCGACGATTCTCTGAGAGCGGGTTCTAATATCTGGCTGTTCGTTGGAATCGGTGGCGGCGCACTCCTGCTTATTGCGGCGGCGTTGGTAGTTTTCCTTGTTATCAAAAAGAAAAAGAACGCATAAGAAAGGGGCGACTTATATGAAATCTAAAATTAAAAGCATAATCTGTTTAATCTTAGCGGTAGTTATGGTCGCAAGCCTTTCTGCTTGCGCAGGCGCATCGGTTTCCGCCTCTATTAATGATGAGGGCGAGTTCGTTTATACCGTTACCCGTAGTATCGGCGCAACACCCGAAGCCGAAACCGGCGCAAAGGATATCCGCGCAGCCTTAAAGAAAACCTTTGACTGCAAAATAAATATCAAAAAAGACGTTGGATATGAAGATTTTGACGGCAACTACGAAATCCTCGTTGGTGATACCTTGCGTGAGGAAAGCAAAATTGCCAAGCAAAAACTTCTTGATAACCGCGTAAACTGCGCTTCCGACTTTATCGTTTGCGTAATCGACGATAAGATTTGTATTCAGGTTGTTAACAACGTTATGATTACAAAGGCGTGCGAGTGGTTTATGCTCAACTTCTGTAACAGCAAGGAAGACTGGTCTAAACTCAGAAAGAACTATGAATTTATTTATGCCGAAGAAACAGCCGCTCTTAATAATACGGTTGCAGGCGTAAACCTTTGTGATTTTACCGTAGTTCTTCCGAGAAAAACCTCTCTGCTTCACGGTCTTATCGTTGATGAATATATCGAATATTACGATCAGCACGACTATATCTTAAAAGAAGCAGAGGATATGGATGCAGAGGCAGAATACGAAATTCTCGTCGGCGACTGCGACAGAGATGCAAGTAAAAGTGTAACCGTCGAAGGCGATAACTACGTAATTAAGGTAGTTGGCAAAAAGCTGGTTATAAAGGGCGGCACTCACCTTGCAACCTGGCGCGGCTTCAAGGCTTTACTTGATGAAATCAAAGCCTGTGAAGGTAAAGAGGTTGGTATTAACTGGGCTGACGGTTACGTTGTTAACGGTAAGTACGACGCTAACGAAAAGGGCGCCTTCACTCTTAACTGGGGCGATGAATTTGAAGGAAGCACTATCGACCGTTCAAAATGGGGCGATTATAACGGTAAGAGCTTAGAAACTGCCGCTTCCTGTCTTGGCGGTACCGTTTATACAGTATCTGTAGGCGGTAAATCAAAATATACCGGCAGTGATGCTAAAGATCTTATTCATCAGACAGGCGGTGAGCTTGTTTGCGGAACAAAACGTATAAGCGATATCGACTTTATCGGTTCTCAGATTTCTTCCTATTACACTATGACCTTTAAGTACGGTTGTATGGATATCTATTCTAAGCTAGCTAAAGAACCTGCCTATACTACCTATTGGGCAAACGGTGGCGGCACTGCGAATCCCGAATTTATAAAGCGTTTCGGCGGTACTGAAAACGATAGAGTTTGTATGACCGAAATCGATATCCTCGAAAACTACAGCCGTCCTCACGAATACGGTTCTACTGTTCACTGGTGGTGGTCAGCCTTTAATGCAGACGGTTCTAAGAACTCCGCAGGCGGTCACGCAGGTCTTGGCGGTAACGCCCTATATAAAAAGGGTAGTGAAAACAGTATGTATCTTGTTTACGATCAGGAAAAATACGGTGATCTTCTTCCCGATGATTATCATATGTACTCTTTCTACTGGGATGACGAATGTATTAAATTTGCTTTCGACGGTAAGGTGTTTATGGACTATCAATATACTAATCACGAATCTGTATCGGTTCACTGTCTTATGAACTACCTTATTTCTTCCTGCTCGATGGGTAGCGCTACCTACGGTTATACCTACAGTAAGGACCAGCACGAAAACTATTACGAGCATAAAATTGATTACATCCGTCTTTATCAGACCGACGCCAAAAACTCTCAGATGATTACTGCTTGGCCCGAAACTCAGAAAAACGGTACCTCTGTAGTACGCTATCCCGAAAACTCCATCGGTTCAAGATATTAATTAAATCTCAAAGAAGACCTTTACTCAACGTAGAGGTCTTTTTTTATTTTCCGAAAAACAAAGCCCGCCTTGTAAAGGAGGGGGGACGTATGTCGGTGGGAGGATTGTGCAAAAAACAATCCCTCAGTCACTTCGTGACAGCTCCCTTTACAAAGGAGCCATATTAACGAAAACCAAACAAATCACCAATTAATCTATACGGCAACATCGTAGGGGCAAACGTCCTCGGTTGCCCGAAAAAAACGGGATGTCGGCAACCGCCATCGTCCCGTTATACTCCCGTTTGCAAAGGATTGTGCTATCGGTTATTGGAAGACGAAAATTTTTAAAAAAAGTTTAATTTTACGTAAAATGCGGTGGTTAGGGAGTCGGGTATTATATTATTGTAAAAAATATGTGCAATTATGTCAAATGTTTGCAGAAATGATAAAAATTCTTCTTGACGGCGCTTAAAAAATGGTTTATTATAAAATTAGTTTAATGTGCGGTTTTGTCTAATTTGGACACTTCCGCCTATAAATACGGAACTTTTGCGTTATTAAAGGAGAATGGAAATGAGAAAAAATGCTAAGAAGATTATAGGGCTTATATGTGCTGTCGTATTGCTTATCAGTGCGATGTATATTCCCTATACTTTGTCGGTAAATGCAGCCGAAGTAATAACTGCCGAAGCCGATAAAACCGTTACCTTCGATTTTGAGGATTGCGTATATTATTCACACGCTACCAATAAAGCGGAATTCGAAGCGACAGGCTTGGGCTTGGCAGGATGGGGCGGTGAACCTATTACCGATAACGGTAACAAGGTTTGGCGCGTTTCACGTAAACAGGTTCAGACCTGGGCTACCATAGGCGCCGTGCGACTCAACAAAAAGGTAAACGGTTCTTATCAGGTTTATAATCTTGAGCCTTCCTCTAAATACGTTGTTACCTTAAAGGTGCGCGGTCTTTCTGCGCCCGTATATACCGACGAAGCCAATACTCCTCACGAAAGCTACGTTGCCCTTGGCTATGGCGCAAAATTTAATTCTAATGATACCAACTACGTTAGTACCGTTGATAAGACTATCGTAAAAATCGTTTCTGCAAAAGCAGGAAATACTGCCTACACTCTTGCTACCGACGCAAACGGCGGTACTGCCTCCTGTTCATTTGATGGGCAGTGGCATGAGGTAACCTACATATTCTCTACTCCTGCTAATCTTGGCTCTTTTGACCACGCTTTATCATTACTCGGCAGCTCGCGTACCGGCTTCTCGGTAGAATTCGACGACGTTGCTGTTACAAAACTTTCAAGCACCACGGGTATTGTTACCTTGGTTGACGATTATTCGGGCAAAACTGAAAACGTTTTTGGTAAAATCGGTTCCGAATATAATCTCCCCGATATAAAGGACCGCTCACAAGCGGATGATCATAAATTTATCGGTTGGTATAGCGACGAGGCTCGTACCAAAGCTATAACCAAATTAACCTTTGCTGCTGAACAGGTTAAGGCTTATTCGGGTTGGCTTGCTCCCGTTACCGTTACCTTTGTTGACGACGTTAATAATACCTCTACTTCTGTTACGGGCGTAGCAGGGGAGAGCTTTGAATATCCTAAAGACCCCGTTAACCCCGAAAACACATCTTGGTTTATGGGTTGGTACACAAGCAAAAGTTATGATAAGGAGCATACCTCGGGCAAATTCGGTTATGCCAATATTTCCCTTTATGCTTATTTTAAAGGCAAAATCCCCGAAATGACACAGGATTTTGAAAATTATCCCTACTGCAAAAAGGAAGTTGAAACCGTTACCGATAAAGCTACGGGGGTAGCTTACAAAAAGTATAAGGATAGCCTTATAATCGGTAACACATACACGCTTCAAAGCGATGTTACTGCATCAAGTAACAGTAAAAAGGCTTTGAAATTTGTTTGGGATAAAACCAAGCAAAGAGACCTTGCCGCAGGTATAGGCGTTAACGATCCTGATTCCTATAATTCCGCAAAGCGTTACTATGAATATGATAACTTTATCTGGCTTGGTAAAGGTATCGAAGATAAGCAGAATTATATCGTTTCCTTTAAATATAAGGTTGAAAAGGCTGACTCCAAGGTAGAATTTTATGCTTTTTCCGCCTCAGCATCTAACGGTTGGGCTGACTTTGTAAGACATCAGAGCGGTCATCAGACACTTAAAGTAAGTGACGAATGGCAGGAATATTCCTTCCAGTTTACCACCGCTTTCAAGAAAGCATCCTCTAACTATATGTATCTGGGTATTCGTATGGAGAAAAACGAAGACGTTATCCTTTACATAGACGACGTTAAAATTCAGCCTGTTGCACAGCCCTATGAATCCCTTGTGGTTATTGATAACGGTTATGATAATAATCCCATAAACGTAAAGGGTGTGCGCGGAGAAAAAATCGTAATGCCAGAAGTTAAGCATCCGAATGATGCAAAGTTCTTGGGTTATTATACCGATAAAGACTGTACCGAGGAATTTGTTGCAGAAACCTTCGCCAGAAAACCCATAACAGTGTATGCTAAATGGGGCGTTGCTAGCGTTAAGTTTAACGACCTTTATACCTATGACACAGACGGCTCCTCTTTTGGTAAATCAACGCTTTCTATTGCTGAAGAAGAGGGTGGCGGCTATGACGATGATTATGCCTTAAAGTTCCGCTTTGACGCTAAAGCTAAGTATAGCGAAACCGCTCTTATGAATACCAGATATAATCAGCGTGACCACGGAGCAGTAGTTGCGAAAAAAATCGAGTCCGGCGCCCTTTATCACGTTTCTTACTACATTAAGAATTCGTCCGTATCAAATGCTGCCGTAACCCTTACAATAGGTACCGGTTGGGTAAGTAATATCTGGGCGAATGATACCTGGAGGGCTTACGACGCTTTTAAAGTAAACGTTAAACCAAATGGCGAATGGACTAAGGTAGATTTCTATTTTGTTCCTGACGTTAAAACAAAAGGCACTATGGAAGGAGATGCACTCTATTTCCTTTTCGGTGCCGAAAACAGTAATGCCGACAATTATATCGAAGCTTACGTAGATAACGTTCTCGTTGAAAAAATTGATGGCGACTATATCTATTTCCACGGAAATGCAGTAGGCGCATCCGAAGTAGTTGTAGCAGGAAAAGCAGGTGAAAGCTTTACCGTTCCTACTTTGGAAAACGGCAAATCGAAGTTCCTCGGCTTCTTCCTTGACGAAGGCTGTACCGAACCTTTCACCGCAAAGGTAATGCCCGAGGGCGAAACCCACGTTTACGCTAAATGGGAAACTGCTCCCATAGCGTTCGACGGCGACTATCCCTATCCCGTTTCTCACGGCAACGGCTTTGGTAGGCTCTTTAATATCGTAAACGAAAACGGCGTCGGTAACGGCGACAATTACGCTATGGTCTGGAAGTTTAAGGGTAGTGATACTTATTTAACCGCTGATGGCAAAGAAGCAAAATGGGCAACCCGTGCCACTCAGCATGACCACGTTATGCCTATTTTAAAGACCGTTGATAATAATACCGTATATCACATTACCTATGATTATTACGTTTCAAAGAATACCAACGTAAAGGGCTCCATTACTCCTGCTTCCGGCTTCCCCGATAATATATGGGTAGAAAGTCAAAGAGTGTTTTATAATGGCGCAGCCGTAACCTTCGCTGAAGGCGGTACGGACGGATGGAAAACCGCAGACCTTTACCTTTCGTCTAATCTTGCAGCGGATAATAACTGGTTCTATTTACAAATCAAACTTGCTTCAAACGATGAAAAGAACGTAGCAGAGGTCAGAATTGATAATCTTAAAATCGAGAAAATCGTTGCTCCCTACGTATTCTTCGATGCGCAAAACGGCGAAGATTTCGTAATGGTAAGAGGTAAGGCGGGCGACAAAATTGTTGCTCCCACAAAGGTTGAACGTTTTGGCTATTCCTTCAAGGGTTGGTATGCAAACAGAGAATGTACCGAAAAATTCGCTCTTACCGAATTTGCAAAGGATACTGCAGTAACCGTTTATGCAGGTTGGACTCCTAAGAGTGAAGTGACCTACTCCTTTGAAAAATATGACCTTTATAACGGATATAACAGTAAGCAATTCTTTATCTGTGATGCTAAAATTGACTCTAAAAAGGCAAAAAGCGGTAAAAAATCCATACACTTTACAAATCGTACCGAGGGCAATTACAACAAAGGCGGTTCTTACGTTGCGGTTGCTCACGGTGTAGAAAGCTGTAAGCTTGAAATCGGCAATATGTATGTAGTAAACGTTAACTACTGCGTAAATTCTGCAGATACGGGTTCTCTTAATATGCGCTTTGTAGGCGGTCCCGAGGGTCACTATTGGGCAGGTAAAAACAATCAGGTTTTCTTGAGTGAACAGCTTACCATTACTTCGGGTTCCGTGGCAGGCAGTAAGGGCAAATGGCTCAATAAGACCTTTGTTATCGACACAAACGTAGTTAAAGAAAAGGGCTATGATAAAGGAACCTTAATTTATAATTGCCTTTTCTTAGAGATTATGGGTGCTGAAGGCTGGGATTTCTGTGTTGACGATATTACAGTTACCAAGATTCCCAAGGGCAAGAGTGCTGTTAGCATTGACAATCAGGGATGCAGTAAGCTTCCTAACGTAATTATCGGTAACCCCGGTGCTTCCTTTGCTTCAAAGCTTCCCGAAAACGTTGAGTTTAACGATATGTATTTCAAGGGCTACTATCTTAAGGATGCTCAGGGAGCATATACCGAACTTAAGCGTGAAGATATGAAGTTCGGCAAAGAAGCAATGACGATTTACGCTCGTTTCCTTGATTACGAGGTAAAAGAAAACTTCGATACCGATTATATTTCAAAGACTACAGAAACCGCTCATTCTTATACAACCTACGACTTCGACTATGAAATTTATGATGCCGAGGCAAAGGGCAACAGTAAGGAAAACGTAACGAGCGGCAGATATTCACTCCACAGAAAAGGTAATTCGATGTATTTCGAAAACGCCGTAATTCTTACTCTCGGTAATCAGATTGCTGAAGGCGAGCGTTATACCGTTTCCTTCAAGGTAAAAATGGGCAAAGCCTTACAGACCGACGGCGCTATCAAGGTTGTATCGGGCAGAAGCTTTAAGTACGCCTGGACAACAACGGGTGATTACTACGCAGTAGTACCTATTGCCGACCTTACCGACGGACAGTGGCACGAGGTTTCCTATACCTTTAACTCGGTTGAAGCCTTTGCTTGTATTCAGACTCCCGGTTACGTTGAACTCTTTATGGACGACTTCAAGTTTACTCTTGCGGGCGACGAAGCTCCTCTTTCTAACACTAAGCCCTTTACCGAATACGTTCCCGCTAAGCGCGATAAAGACGGAAATCTTGTTGAAAAGGAAGCTTCCGCTATTGACGTAACAAGTATCATTGATATTTCTCTTTACGTAAATAATAACTTAGTTATCTGGATTATTGCCGCAGCAGCCGTAATAGTTATTGCAGGCGGTGTATTGCTCTTCATTTTCCTTAAAAAGAAAAAGAATGCAAAATCTTAAGAAAGGGGGCAGATTATAATGAATTTTAAAAGAATTATTACTTTACTTCTCGCTATTGTTATGATATGTTCCCTTTGTGCTTGCGCAGGAAAAAGTGTTGCATCAAACGTTGACGATGAAGGCTATTTTGCCTATTCTATCGTTAGAAGCGGTGAAGGTAAAAACGTTACCGTAGAAGATGCCGCAAAAGACCTTCGTGCAGTAATGAAGGATAATTTCGAATGTAAAATATCCATTGCTAAGGATAATGCCGCTGAAGATTTCGACGGCAACCTTGAAATTCTTGTGGGTGAAACCAACCGTGAAGAATCAGACGAGGCTTTAGAAAGATTAAAGAAAAACCGCGATAATCACGCAGGTGACTTTATCGTAGCCGTAATAGACGATAAAATCTGTTTAATCGGCGCAACCGATGAAATGACCGCTGTTGCAGTAAAGTGGTTTATTGAAAACTTCTGTGACGACCTTGAAAGCTGGGCAAAACTAAAAAAGGGTTATGAATTTATTTATGCTCCCAAAGTCAGTGCCGTAGTAAACAAGATAAACGGAGTTGACCTCGGACTTTACTCTGTGGTTCTTCCCGAAAAAACCTCATTACTTATCGGTATGGGCGCAGATGAATTTATTAAATACTATACCTCTTTCGGTTACAACGTAACCGAGTGTGACGATTTTGATGCAAAGGACGAAAAGGAATACGAGGTTCTTTTCGGCGATACAACCCGCGAGGCCAGTAAATCCGTAAAGGTTGAAGGCGATAACTACGTAATAAAGGTAGTGGGCAAAAAAATCGTTATTAAGGGCGGTAACCATCTTGCCACCTGGCGCGGCGCACAACGTTTCTTGGAAGAGGCTAAAAAAGGCGCCCAAACAGGAAAAGGCTTTGAATGGAGCGACGGCTATACCATTAACGGCAAATACGATGCTAAAGAGGAAGGCACCTATACTCTTAACTGGAACGATGAGTTTGAAGGCACCGAATTTGACCTTAATAAATGGGGCGACTATCGTAATCAGGCAAACGGCGATACTCCCGGTGCTTCTGCTCTCGGCGGAAAAACCTACCACTATAACGTTTTTGGTGAAACTCAGTTTAAGGGAGCAACCAAAGACCTTATCTATCAGGCAGACGGATGCGCAGTTCTTGCAACTCAGCGCGTAACCGACGTTGATTTCGTTAATTCTACGCTTTCCACCTATCATACCATGACCTATAAGTACGGTGTAGTAGATATTTATGCTCAGATTGCTCCCTATCCTGCACACTGCTCTTACTGGATGAACGGCGCTTCTGCCTCTAATCCCGGCACTAATTTCGGTGACCGTTTCGGCTATCAGAACCGCGCTTGTATGACCGAGGTTGATATTCTTGAGAACTTCTCGCAGAATAATTCCTATGCCGCTAACGTGCACCGTTGGTGGAGCATGAACAACGCTGAAGGCGCTTCCACAGGTTCTGCTCATAACTCTATGGACGGTAACGCTCTTTATAGCGCAAACAGTGGCAACAGCAAGAAATTTACCTACGATAATGAAAAATACGGCAAGGATATGACGGGCGATTTCCATATGTATTCTTACTATTGGGATGATGAACGTATGATGTTCGCTTTCGACGGCAAGGTTTTCTGTGACTATAAATATACCGAAAACTATTCCGTTTCTGTTCATTGCCTTATGAACTACTTTATCACCTCTTGCGGTATGGGTAACGCCGCTTACGGCGCTACCTATAATAAGAATGAGGACGGCGACTACTATGAGCATAAGATAGATTACGTTCGTATCTATCAGACCGGCGCAATTAACAGTCAGCTTATTACCGCTTGGCCGCAAAAACAGCAAAAGGGCGAGATGAAGGTATTCTATCCCGAAAATACCATCGGCGCTCAGTATTAAAATTTAAAAGCAACTTATTTTAACAATAAGTTGCTTTTTTCTTTTTTATGTGGTAAAATTCTTTTGCGTTAGCTTTACAGTTTCTGATTCAAAAGAATTAAAAGGGAAGTCGGGTGTAATTCCCGCGCGATCCCGTCGCCGTAATGTGTTAAATGTCGATAAGCAAACACGAATAATCCGAACCTGATTTTAAAGGCTCAATTTTCGTCTTTGCATTGTTAAAATACTCGTTAATCCGTCAGGATTAACTGCGTTTTGTGCCTCGCACAGCCAAAAATTCAACTCTTTAAAATTCTGCGACCTAAAACGGACAGAATTTGGAGTGATTTTTGGTGCGGAAGAATCCGTCAGGCTAATGCCTACGGGTGATGACAAACCGAAAAGCGCCGAAAGAATGCCGTTTTAGGCAGGTTCGGATTATTCGTGTTTGCTTATGGTCACTGTAGAAAACTATGGGAAGGCTCGACAGCATTAATTGTCACTAAGTCGGAATACCTGCTGTAAGGTGCTGTGCAAAGTGTCACGAGGATGACGGCTTTGTAAAAAAATCTTGCCTTCGGCGGAGGGCGGGAAATTTTTGCTTTGCTCTCTTTTTACTTTGTACGGCTTGACGTAGTACAAAATAAAAGGAGTTTTTTTATGAAAAACAAAATGAAGTTTAAAAGTTTTCTTAAAAAAAGTATAGCTTTACTTGCCGCCGCAATTTTAGTTTTTACTTTTTTCACACTTGCGGGTTGCACGAAAAATCCCGTCGATGACGGCTCTTCGGTTTCTGCGGAAACAAAAACCGTATTTTTCAAAATAGTTTATGAAGATAAAACCGAAAAAACTATTCAGATTAATACCCAAAAGACTGTTCTTGCAGATGCGCTTTCGGAAGCAGGTCTTATTGAGTACGAAAAAAGCGGTCTTTATACCACTATCGACGGTGTTACTGCCGATTTTTCTAAAGACGGCGCCTGGTGGTGCATAACCAAGGGCGGCGAAATGCTTAACTTCGGTCTTAACGATATTAAAATAGCCGACGGAGAAAGCTATGAAGCAACCTACACAAAGTAAGGGGATAACCCTTAAAGAACTTGCTTTTTTAGGTGTGTATTCAGCGCTTCTTATAGCCTTTAAGGAAATGATGAACGTCCTTCCCAATATCGAACCCGTAACGGTTATGCTTATTGCTTTAACAACCGTTTTCGGCATAAAGGCGTTGCTTCCCGTTTACGTTTTTTCCTTTATAGAAATAATACTTCACGGGTTTCATATCTGGAATATGATGTACCTTTACGTCTGGGCGTTACTTGTGCTTATAGTCCTTTGTTTTTTGCCGTTACATAAGGTAATTGAGGCAAAGACGGGCAAAGCCCACCCCGTAATTTTAACGGTTATGTGGGCGATTTTGGCGGCAATTTACGGAATAGGTTTCGGTACAATTTGCAGTATCCCCTATTTCTTTACCCTAGGCTTAGAGGGCGCAGTTGCCTGGATAGTTTCGGGACTTGCTTTTGACGTTATTCACTGTGTATCAAATGCAATAATCACCGCTATAGCGTTTTTCCCACTTTATAAAATCTTAAAGGTTGCTAAAAAGAAATTGGCATAAAAATAAGGGGCTGTAAAAAAACTCAACGTCCTTAAACACGCATAAAATAAGCTAAATAAATAAAAAAGAGTGCGGAAGAAGTGAAAAATTCAAACTTCTTCCGCATTTTTACGTTTT
>SVPZ01000006.1 GCA_015065605.1 Oscillospiraceae bacterium
TAAGCAAACACGAATAATCCGAACTTGATTTTAAAGGCTCAATTTTCGTCTTTGCATTGTTAAAATACTCGTTAATCCGTCAGGATTAACTGCGTTTTGTGCCTCGCACAGCCAAAAATTCAACTCTTTAAAATTCTGTGACCTAAAACGGACAGAATTTCGAGTGATTTTTGGTGCGGAAGAATCCGTCAGGCTAATGCCTACGGGTGATGACAAACCGAAAAGTGCCGAAAGAATGCCGTTTTAGGCAGGTTCGGATTATTCGTGTTTGCTTACCTTAATAGGTGAATAGTGGTCAGTTATAAAGGTTATATCAGAAAACTCTCGCCTTAAAAGTTCGCAAAGAGGCTCGATAACCGTGTCTTCTGTGGGAAAGTGTCCCGCATCAATAAGGGTGATGCCCATTTTTGCCGCATCTAAAAACTGATGATGCTTAACTTCGCTCGTTACTAAGGCATCGCAACCTGTTTTTTTACATTCGTACAAAAACTCTGCTCCGCTACCGCCGCATACGGCAACTGTTTTTACCTTTCCTTCACCTACGTATTTAACCGCGGTGTCAAGCTTTTTGCCAACGAACGCGGCAAAATCGTTGCTGTTTACTTCACCTATAAGTTCGCCTTTTCTGTAGGTGAAGCCATCATCTGCAATAACGGTTTCAACCTTCTCAAGCTCTAAAGTATTGGCAAGGGCGTCATTTACGCCGTCTTTTGAGGTATCAAGATTAGTGTGCATTGAAATAACGGAAATTCCGTTTTCAATAAGGCGGTAAACTATATCGCCTTTTTTTATGCTTTTAAGTCCCTTAAATATTACGGGATGGTGGGTGATAATCAGCTTTGCCCCGTTTTCTATGGCGATGTCAACTGTGCTGTCGGTACAGTCTAACGCTAAAACAGCAGACTCTATGTCTGCTGTTTTGTCGCCGATAAGAAATCCGGGATTATCATAATCTAAAGCTGAACTGACGGGAAATTTTTTATTTAGAAATTCGTAAATCTTATCAAGTTTCATATTTAGTCCTTATTTCTTGAAAGAGTCTTTAAGCGCAACAATGCGGTTTATTACAACTTCATTTTCATTTGTATCGGGATCTATTGCAAAGTAACCCTGACGCATAAACTGGAAACGTTCGCCCGATTTTGCGTTTTTAACGTCGCTTCCTATCTTGCAACCTTTAAGAGTAACAAGAGAATCGGGATTAAGATTATCGGCAAAGGAGGAAACGCCTTCTTCGTCGGATGGATTTTCAACGTTAAAGAGTCTGTCGTAAAGACGTACCGTTGAATCATAGCAGTTGTCTGCGCTTACCCAGTGAAGTGTGCCCTTAACCTTTCTGCCGTCGGGAGTTTCTCCGCCGAAGGACTGAGGGTCATAGGTACAGTGAACAACCGTTATATTGCCGTTTTCGTCGGTTTCATGTGAAGCGTAACGAACGAAATACGCGCCCTTAAGACGTACCTCTTTTTCAGGGCAGAGTCTAAAATATTTACCGGGAGGATTTAACATAAAGTCATCCTCTTCGATGTAAATATTCTTGGTAAAGGGAACGGTATATTTGCCCATTTCGGGTTTGTTCGGGTTAACGTCAACCTCGATTAAGTCGGTTTTATCTTCGGGATAGTTGTCAATTACAACCTTTAAAGGACGAAGAACGGCCATAGTACGAGGCGCATTTATATTAAGATCATCTCTTACACAGGATTCGAGTAAAGCGTAGTCGATAACGCTGTATGCCTTTGAAACACCGATTTTATCAACAAATGTTCTGATAGCTTCGGCAGGGTAACCGCGTCTTCTCATACCGCAAATGGTAGCCATTCTCGGATCGTCCCATCCTGAAACAAGACCGTCGTTAACAAGTTTTAAGCATTTTCTCTTGCTTGTTAAGGTGTAGTTTACGTTCATTCTCGCAAACTCTATCTGTCTTGGAGGCATTACTATATCGAGAGCCTCAAGGAACCAGTTATAAAGGGGACGGTGGTTTTCAAATTCCAATGAGCAAAGGGAATGGGTTACGCCTTCTTTAGCATCGGAAAGAGGATGAGCGAAGTCGTACATAGGATATACGCACCACTTGTCGCCCGTTCTGTGATGATGAGCCTTCATAACACGGTATATTATTGGGTCGCGCATATTAAGGTTCGGGGATGCCATATCGATTTTTGCTCTGAGCACCAAGGTGCCGTTATCAAACTCACCTGCGGTCATACGCGCAAAAAGGTCTTTGGTTTCTTCGATAGGACGGTTTCTATAGGGGCTTTCTTTACCTGCTTCGGTAAGAGTGCCTCTATACTCTCTTATCTGATCGGGGGTAAGCTCGTCAACGTAAGCAAGGCCCTTATCAATAAGCTTCAAAGCGCATTCGTAGATATAATCGAAATAGTCGGAAGCGTAATAAACGTTATCCCAGTTAAAGCCTAACCATTTAATGTCCTCTTCAATAGCCTCAACGTATTCGGTGTCCTCTTTGGTGGGGTTGGTATCGTCAAGACGCAAATTACAGGTGCCGCCGTATTTTTCTGCAGTAGAAAAATCTATGCAGATAGCCTTGGCGTGACCAATGTGAAGATAACCGTTCGGTTCGGGCGGAAAACGTGTCTGAACTCGGTTATATACGCCTTCTTCTAAGTCTTTATCAATAAAATCATAAATAAAGTTGGAGGGCTTTTCAGCCACTTCGGGAAGGTTGTTTTCGTTGATTTCCATTTTTAAGCCTCCAAAATTAAAGCATAGAAGAGATTGCTCTGTCTATTCTTTCCATACATTTATCTTTACCCATAACCTTCATAATACTGCAAAGGTCGGGTGTGTTTCTTCTGCCGGTAATTGCAATTCGCAATACTGTAGATAAATCGCCTGCGTGACCCTTATAAGATGCGGGGTCGGCTTTATATGCCTTTGTTTCACTTGCAAAGCCAAGAGCAGGGCAGAGTTCTTTGATTTTATCAAACCAAGCCTGACGGTCGTCGTTTTCATCGTAAACGTCTTTATAAGCATTTAAAAATGCAACGGCGTCGTTTGCATTAATATTTTCGGGAAGGGTATAGTCGGGAGTGAAAAGTTCCTCAAAGAAATAGGAAACGTAATCCTTGGCTTCCTTCCATTTAGCAATATCTTTTCTCGGCTTTGCGCAATCTCTGTCAATAGAGAATATAGCCTCGGTATAGGCAGTGTCTTTGCTGAGAAGAGAATAAAATTCATTGTCGAATTCTTTTGCCCAGTTTAAGATTTTTTCGCTTACTTCTTTACCAGACATACGTGAAACGATGTTTTTGCTGACGTCAAGAAGCTTGTTTTCGTCAAACAACGCGCCCGAAACACTCATCTTTTTAAGATTGAACTTAAATTCTTTGTAGGATTTGTCGGGATTTGCGCGTCTGAAATCTTCAAAATCGGAAGCGGCAATGGTCATAAGGTATTCGATAACGCAAAGGGCGTCAAAACCTTCTTCAATAAAGAAGTGAACCGCTGCTTCGGGGTCTTTTCTTTTGGAAATTTTACGCTTGGCGCCGTTGTCAAGCTTCATAATCGGAGAAACGTGAGCAAATTTAGGTACCTTAAAGCCTAAAAGACGGAAAAGCTGAATGTGTTTTGGTACAGAAGAAATCCATTCGTCACCGCGCATAACGTGGGTAGTGTGCATAAGGTGATCGTCTATAGCGTGCGCAAAGTGATAGGTGGGGATTCCGTCGGATTTTAAAAGTACAAAGTCTTCGTCGTTTTCGGGCATTTCGATTTTACCCTTTATCATATCGTCGAAAACAACCTTGTTTTCTTCGTTTCCGGGGGATTTTAAACGAATAACAAAGGGAAGACCTGCCTCAACCTTTTCCTTTATTTCGTCAAAGGAAAGATTTCTGCATTTTGCCCATTTTCCGTGATAACCGGTACGTATATTGTCTTTTTCCTGAACGTTTCGGGTTTCTTCCAATTCTTCTGCAGAACAGAAGCAGGGGTAAGCAAGACCCTGACGGATAAGTTCTTTAACGTAGGTCTGATAAATTTCGGCGCGACGGCTCTGCTGATAGGGACCGTAAACGCCCTTTTCTTCCTTACCGCTTACAAAACCTTCGTCAATATTAATACCAAAACGGTTAAGACCGTCGATAATGTTTTCAATACCGCCTTCAACCTCACGCTTTTTGTCGGTGTCTTCAATACGTGTAAAGAAGATACCGTCGCTGCTTGTAGCGGTAATTCTGTTTACAAGAGAAGTAAAAAGAGTACCGATATGAAGATAACCCGTAGGACTGGGCGCAACACGTACGACCTTGGCGCCTTCCTTTAAATCTCTTTCGGGATAAAGGGCTTCGTAATAATCAGGAGTTTTATCGATATCGGGCAGTAAAAGGTCTGCCAATTTTAAATTTTCGGACATTTTAATTCCTCCGCTATTTGTCTGCTAATTTTTTAAGCTCGTCCATAAAGGATGATATATCGTCGAAACGGCGATATACGGAAACGAAACGAACGTATGCAACTTCGTCAACGTTTTTAATTTTCTCCATTACAAGCTCACCGATGTGTTCGGAGGAAACCTCTCTGTCAAGGGTGTTCTGAATTGAAAGTTCGATTTCGTCAATAAGATTTTCAAGTGTATCAAGAGATACGGGACGCTTTTCGCATGCGCGCATTAAACCGTTTAAAAGCTTTTCGCGTTTAAAGGGTTCTCTTGACTTATCTTTCTTAATAACGATAATGGGAAGACTTTCAATAAGCTCGTACGTAGTAAAACGTTTGGCGCATTTAAGACACTCTCTTCTGCGTCTTATACGCTCTCCTTCGTCGGTAGGACGTGAGTCCACAACTTTACTTTCTTCAAAACCGCAATAAGGACATTTCATAACCTATCACCTTTTTCGCACAATTATTAACTATTGTACCACAATATATAGTAAGTTGCAAGAAAAAAATTCACTATTGCAAAGAGAGATATAAACTGATAAAATATATATAAATCAAACTTTTTGAAAGGATGTTTATTATGCTTAAACAGTTATCTGCTCCCACTTTGGAGGATACCGTTGCTCTTATGCACACTACTATGGGTGATATCAAAATTCTTCTTTTCCCCGAGGAAGCTCCCAAGACGGTTGAAAACTTCGTAACCCACGCAAACAACGGTTACTATAACGGTATTATCTTCCACCGTGTAATTAAAGATTTTATGATTCAGGGCGGCGACCCCACAGGTACCGGTATGGGCGGCGAAAGTATATGGGGACAAAGCTTTAAGGATGAGTTTTCACCCCTTTTACATAACTACAGAGGCGCTCTCTGTATGGCTAATGCAGGTCCCAATACCAACGGCAGTCAGTTCTTTATCGTTCAGGCTTCAACCGTTCCCGAAAATATGCTCGAACAAATGAAAGACCTTCCCGATGCATTTCCGCCTGAATGTAAAGATGCTTATGCAAAACTTGGCGGTACCCCTTACCTTGATTACCGTCATAGCGTGTTCGGTCAGGTTGTTGAAGGTATGGACGTTGTAGATAAAATCGCTAATGCAAAAACGGGCGCAAACGATAAACCTGTTGAGGAAATTTCCATAATCGGTATTGAAATTCTTTAAAATAAGGGAGAATTACGGATATGAAGGGTATAATTTTAGCAGGCGGCAGCGGAACAAGACTTTATCCGCTTACAATGGTGACATCAAAACAACTTTTACCGGTTTATGATAAACCTATGATTTATTATCCTCTTTCAACACTTATGTTGGCAGGTATCAGAGATATCCTTATAATTTCCACCCCAACCGACCTTCCTAACTTCAAACGTCTTTTGGGTGACGGAAGCGACTACGGTATTAATCTTTCTTACGCTGAACAACCTTCTCCCGACGGACTTGCTCAGGCATTTTTAATTGGCGAAGAATTTATAAACGGTGATTCCTGCGCTATGGTGCTTGGCGATAATATTTTCTACGGAAGCGGTCTTAAAAAGCATTTAAGAACTGCGTCGGAATGTGAAAACGGCGCTACCGTTTTCGGCTACTACGTTGACGATCCCGAACGCTTCGGTATAGTTGAATTTGATGAAAACGGAAAGGCGATTTCTATTGAAGAAAAGCCCGAGCATCCCAAATCAAATTACTGCGTGACAGGTCTTTATTTTTACGATAACCGTGTTGTTGATTTTGCTAAAAAGGTTAAACCCTCGAAACGCGGCGAACTTGAAATAACCGACCTTAACAGAATGTATCTTGAAGACGGAAGCCTTAACGTCGTAACCCTTGGCAGAGGCTACGCTTGGCTTGATACCGGTACAATGGATGCTCTTGCTGACGCTACCGAATTTGTTAAGGTTATTGAATCCCGTCAGGGTATTCAGATTTCCGCCGTTGAGGAAATTGCCTACGTTAACGGCTGGATAAGTAAGGAAAAACTTCTCTATTCTGCCGAACGTTACGGAAAATCTCCCTACGGTCAGCACTTAAAGAAGGTTGCAGAAGGAAAGATTCGTTACTGATATGTGTAAAATCACGGTTGCTATACCTGTTTATAACTGCGAAAAGACCTTGAAAAGATGTCTTGACAGCGTTATAAATCAGACCTTTTCGGATTATGAAATCCTTATTATCAATGACGGCAGTCCCGATAACAGCGAGGAAATTTGCCTTCAATATAAGGAAAAATATGAAAGAATTAAATACGTCCGCCGTGAAAACGGCGGACTGGCTCAGGTTCGCAATATGGCTTTAGATAAAGCAAAGGGTAAATATCTTTGTTTTGTTGACAGTGATGATTATATTGATGAAAACGCACTTTCTTTTATGTATGAAACTGCAGAAAAAGAAAAAAGCGATATTGTTCTTTGCGGATATTTTACCGAAAACGGTACCGCTTTAAAAAAGGTCTGCTATGTTGGTGATAAAGAAAATCTTGATTTTAAAGAACTAAAGGCTAAGGATTTAATCGACCCTGCGTGGAATAAGCTTTATAAAACCGATTTCTTAAAAAATACAAAGGTGAAATTTCCCGTGGGCGAATATTACGAGGATACTTTTTTTAATCTTTCTATTTTGCCTTTCAATCCTAAAATAACCGTGTGTGACGAATGTTTTTATCATTACGTTTTAAATATGGGAAGCATTACAAGACGCTATAATAAGGAAAAACTTCCTCTTATTAAAGATAGAGCAAGACTTTTGAAAAGCGTTACAAAGGGAATTGAAAATTACTGTGATTTCTATTTTATAAAATGTGTTTTTTCCGCCTTTATCGATATGTTTCTTTCTCTTTCAAAAGAAGAAATAAAAAAACAAATCAGCGAAGAAATATCAAAAGACGAATTTAAAAACTGCGCAAAAAATGCTTTTTATACAGGGAAAACCTCCCGTGTTATAATAAAAACCGCCCAAAGCGGCAGGGTAGGGGCAGTATATAATTTTTGTAAAACTTCCTTCTTCCTTAAATATAAAATGCAAAAAACGTTTTTAAGGGTGAAAAACAAATGACCGTGTCTGTGGCTATAGCCGCCTATAACGGCGAAAAGTATATAAAAGAACAACTAATAAGCATTTTAAATCAGAGTGAAACGGTGGATGAGGTTATAATTTGCGATGACAAATCAACCGATGATACCGTGAAAATCTGTAAAGATTTTATTGAGCAAAACGGACTTGATAATTGGTTTGTTTTCGAAAATGAAGTTAATAAGGGCTATTGCCATAATTTTTACGGCGCTATTGATAAATGTAAAGGCGACGTCATTTTTCTTGCCGATCAGGACGATAAATGGCGGGAAAATAAGGTTGAAAGAATGATAAAAACCTTAAAAGATAATAAGGATATTTACGTTCTTTCAAGCCGATACGACGTTATTGATTCTTTTGGCAATGTAATAGAAAATTCGGGTATCACCTATCTTGGCGATAAATTCGACGGTAGTATTGAATATCTTGATTTTAATTCCTTTATCGGTTGCTCTTATATACGCGGTTTTTCCTTGTGCTTTAAAAAGGAAATTAAAGAAAAGCTAAAGCCGCTGGATTTCAAATCACTGCTTTCACACGACTGGTATATCTGTATGCTGGGAACGTTGCTTTCGAAAACGGCGGTATTAAACGAAAAACTAGGCTTTTATAGATACCATTTTGATAACGTATCTCTTTCCGATATGACGAGAAAAACCTTTCTCGGTGACCGAGAAAAACGCAAAACAGGACTTATAGAATCCATTGAAGGCCATAGTTATCTTTTAGAATTTGATTTAAGTAAAAAAGACAGAAAACAAACGGAAAAATTTATTAAACTCGAAAAGAAACGCCTTAAATTTCTTAATAACAAAAATCCTTTTTTGTGGCTCTGCCTAATATTTTCGCTGAACCTTTATAAAAGATACTATAAATCTCTTAAAGGCGGTATAAGGGTGTGGATAGGCGATTTCTGCTATGCTTATAATATAAACTTTAAAAAATGACGAAACGTTGAGTTTCGTCATTTTTTAGGCTCTAGGTTCTAGGGGATAGGATTTATATTTCGTAGGGGATGGCGCTTGCCGACGTCCCGTTTTTTGCGTATATGTAAACAATGTAAACATAAAAACGTTACTTTGTATATTTATTTTTTTAATATAAAAAATATAATATTTTTTTAATTTTTAAATCTTTTATAGAAATGTTGTTTACATTGTTTACATTTGGGCTAAAAGCCTTTATTTATAAGGGTTTTGATGTAAACAACGATGTAAACAATATGTAAACATTCGTGTAAACAATGTAGTAAAATAGTTATTGTTTTAATACCCAACCTCTGACTCTTCCATAGTTTTCGATATAAATCGTACTATTACTCCTCTCCCATCCGTCTTTTTGCCTCGCAAAAATCCACCTCCCTCGACAGAGGAAGGCAATGTTAGTATAGTCTAAAAATGTTATGTAAATGCCGTAAAGATTTATTGATATTTCGTAGGGAATGGAGACCACGACATCCTAACAATCCCTCAGTCACTTTCGTGACAGCTCCCTTTACACAAAGGAGCCTTTGGTTTTTGTAAATCTTAATTGATGTTTCCCTAAATCCTAAATCCTAGATCCTAAATCCTAGACCCTAGCCCCTAGACCCTAGACCCTAGATCCTAGACCCTAGATCCTAAATCCTAAATCCTAGACCCTAGACCCTAGACCCTAGCCCCCATCTCACAACTTTTTATCCTTTAATGCCGATTCGGTATTATGGATAGCTTTTACTGCATCGGAGTCGGAATTTGCTATTATATAGGTATAAAGGCAGTCGAAAATGGTTAACTGCGCTATTCTTGAACTCATTGCGAGAAGGGAATGTTTTGTTTCTGCCGATTTTGTGAAAAGGCATATATCCGAAACGTCGGTAATGGGGGACTGACCGAAGTTGGTAATACAAATGGTTGTTGCATTATTAAGCTTTGCAATTTTTAAAGCCTGTACTATATCGGCGGACTGTCCCGAATGGGTAATGCCTATTGCAACACATTCGTTATTAAGGTGAGAAGCAATAATAGCCTGCATATGATTATCGTTGCAAGCCGATGCATTAAGACCTACTCGCAAAAATTTATGTTGCGCGTCAATCGCTATGGAAGCAGAATTTCCAAGACCGAATATCAATATTCGTTTGGCGGACATTATTGCTTTTGCGGCGGCTTCAAGCGATTTTTCGTCAAGCACCGAAGCGGTATTTTCGAGGGCAACCTTGATTTCGCCTATTCTTTTAACAAACATATCGTAACAACTGTCACTCTGAACGATTTGTGCATTTTCATTTGAAAGGGTAGAAACCTCACTTGCAATAGCAAGCTTTAAGCCCTGATAACCGCCTACACCAAGCCTTTTGGCAAAGCGTACGACGGTAGCGTCACCGCAACCTGTTTTAAGTGCAAATTCCGTTATGGATAAAGGCAAAATAACCTTTGGGTCGGCTATTAAACGGTCGGCGATTTTCTTTTCTCCCGGTCCCATTTCACCGTATAAAGAACGGATTGTAAGTAGTATTGATTTCATAAAAACCACACCTTTTAATGAAAATAATTTCCAAAAATTCAAAAAATAACGAAAACCAAGAAGAAAAAATGAAAAATTTTTTCGCAAAAACTCTTGATTTTTTGAAATAAAAGTAGTAAAATAAACTTAAAATAGAGTGGGGTAATTTGGGTTTAAAATATTTACATTATATTATACCACAAACCCATCAAAAAAGAAAGGGGAAATTTTATGCTAAATTACAAGGTAAAAATCGGTCTGGTTGCTATGAGAAGAAACACTACCGACCGTCCCAGAGGAACCTTCCTTACTTGGTACTCTGCCGAGCAGAGAGGAAAACGATTTACCGAGTATATTGAAAAGAATTTTTCGGGCGAAAACGTTGAGTTCGTTGATAATAAGGGAATCGGAATTGCCGATTTGGTTTTCGATAACGAAAGCGCCGCTCAGGTTATTGAACGTTTCAAGGCAGAAAAGGTTGACGCAGTTATGATTATTAACTGTAACTTCGGTAACGAAGAAGCCGCTGCCGATATAGCGCGTGAAATGGGTGTTCCGACACTTTTATGGGCGCCTCTTGATGATGAATATTACGTTGACGGTATGCGTTCTACCGATTCACAGTGCGGCCTTTTCGGTGTATCACGTCAGTTCCAGCGTTATCACATTCCGTTCTCACATCTTCCTTGTTGCAGAGTTGAAAGCGAAGAATTTAAAGAGGGCTTCGAAAGTTTCGTAAGAGTGGCCTGTATGGTTAAAAACTTTAAAGGTCTTCGTATCGGTCAGATAGGCGCACGTCCTTTGCCTTTCTTCTCGGTTATCTGGAACGAAGGCGAACTTATGGAAAAGTTCGGTGTAAGAATTATCGCCCTTAACTTTGCTATGATTGAGCAGAGAATGGCTACTGCCGACGAACTTTATGCCGACGAAATTAAGGAGTATGAAAACTATTTCCTTAAGGGCTTTACCCTTGATGATTTAACTCCCAATTACATACATAATATGGCAAAACTTGCCGCCGTTTATAAGCATCTTTACGAGGAATTTGACCTCGACGTAATTTCGGCTGAGTGCTGGACTGCAACTCCCGTTATGTTTGACGGACTTGCTCCCTGCGCCGTTTACGGACTTTTAAACGATATGGGTTATATGGTATCCTGCGAAAGTGATATGCACTGCGCACTTACTATGGCGCTTTTAAAATCTGCTACACTTGGCAAGGGCAAGCCTCTCTTTGGTGAATTTACCGTAAGACATCCCGAAAATAAAAATGCCGAACTTCTTTGGCACTGCGGACCCTTCCCGCTCAGCGAAAAGGCAGAAAGCGGTATTGACAGCAATGCACGTCTTGTTAATCAGCGCGAATGGTTCAGGGCTAAAGACGGTACCTATACCGTAGCAAGACTCGATCAGGAAAGCGGAAATTATATGATTCTTCCTCTTGTTTGTAACACTACCGAAGGCCCACAGACCCACGGTACTTACATTTGGGGCGAATTTAATGACCTTCAGGCTGTTGAAGACCGTCTTCTTGACGGCCCCTATATTCACCACTTTGTTGAGATTGAGGGTGATTACAGAAAAGAAATCAACGAATTCTGTAAATATTTCCCCAACCTCAAGGTTGATAAATCTGTTAATTAATAAAAAGGAGATATAATTATGCAATACCAGATGAATGAATTTTTGTTTGCAATGATTCTCACCGAGCTTGAGGACGCTGTAGGCAAAGAAAACTGCTCTACAAGAGCAATCGATAAGGTTACCCACAGTGTTGACTATTACTGGCTTTCTCGTATGTGGGCTGACAGAGGCTGTCGTATGCCCGAGGCTGACATCGTTGTATGTCCCGAAAATGCTCAGGAAGTTTCCAAGGTTTTGAAAATCGCCAACTATTATAAGCTCCCCGTAACCACTTGGGGCGCAGGCGGCGGTACTCAGGGCGGTGCTATTCCCGTATGCGGCGGTATCATTCTTGATACCAAGAGAATGAATAAGATTTACGAGGTTAATACCGACGGTATGTATATCGAATGCGGTACCGGTGCTATCTACAAGCACATTGAATGGGCTGCAAACGAGGTTGGTAAGGCTACAATGCACTATCCTTCCTCTCTTACCTGTTCTACCGTAGGCGGCTTCCTTGCTCACAGAGGTATCGGCGTTGTTTCCACCAAGTACGGTAAAATTGACGATATGGTACTTAAGATGGAGGTTGTTCTTCCTAACGGTGACATTATCGAAACCTGTTCTGCTCCTAAGCATGCTGCAGGTCCTGACCTTAACCAGATTTTTATCGGTTCCGAAGGTACTCTCGGTATTATTACCAAGGCTCAGATTCGTATATTCGATCAGCCTGAAGAAAGACGTTTCAGAGGCTTCTTGTTCCAGGATATGACCGGTGCTTTCAAGGCTTCCCGTGAACTTCTCCAGAAATTCAAGCCCTCCGTTATGCGTCTTTACGACGAGGCTGAAACCGCTTCTCTTATTAAGAAAATTGTTGGTGTTGAGCGCAAGGGCGCATTTATGAACATTGCTTACGAAGGCGTTAAGGAAATGGTTGAGGTTGAAGAAAAGATTCTTCTTGAAACCTTTGCTAAATACGGCGCAGAAGACCTCGGCAGTGAATACGGTGAAAAATGGTGGAAGGAAAAGATTACATTCTTCTATCCCGGTCATATGATGGACATTCCTCAGATGTTCGGTACCATGGATACCATCGCTCCTTACGGCAAAATTGAAGAAATCTATTGGGCTATGAAAGCCGCAATCGAAAAAGAATTCCCGCAGGCTAAATTTATTGCTCACTTCTCTCACTGGTATGAGTGGGGCGCAATGGTTTACGACCGCTTTATTATCGAAGGCAAGGACGTTCCTCAGGATCCCGTTGAAGCTCTCAGACTTCATCAGAGAGTTTGGACCACAGGCGTTCGTACCGCAATTGCTCACGGCGGTGTAGTTAACGATCACCACGGCGTTGGTATCAAGCTCGGACGTCTTATGAAGGAACAGTACGGCCCCGCTATGCAGGTATTTGAAGGTATTAAGAAACAGTTAGACCCCAACGGAATTATGAATCCGTTCAAATTAGGTCTTTAATCACGACAGGAGGTAATTAGTTATGATTATGTCAGAAAAAGGAAAACAGCACGTTGATTCCTGCCGTTTTTGTTGGATGTGTCACCACATTTGTCCTATCGGTAATGCTACCGGTCAGGAAAGAAACACCGCAAGAGCAAGAGCTCTCGGTATCTCCCTTGTAAATCGCGAGGCAATTGAACTTGACGAGATTATGGATAACATTTTTGAGTGCGGATGCTGTGGCGCCTGCGTTAAAGAATGTGTAACAGGTTGGGACCCTGTTATGTTCACTAAAGAAACCCGTCTTCACGCTGCTATGGAGGATAAACTCCCCGATTACATAAACGCATTGGTTGATAACTGTCTTGAAAAGGGCAATGCTTACGGTATTACCGAAATTGATGCAGAACTTAAAAAAGCTATTGCAGCTCACTCTGCAAAGACTGACCTTGTTCTTTTCCTCGGCGCAGATGCTATTTATAAAGCTCCCGAATGCGCAGTAAAGGCTATTAAGGTTTTAGAAAAAGCAGGTGTTGATTTCACAGTTTTAGAAAACGAGCCCAACAGCGGCGCACAGCTTGAATACCTTATCAGCGCTGCAAACGAAACCAAGGAAGTAATGAACAACTGCGCTAAAGCTCTTAACGGCTTTAAGACCGTCGTTGCATACGATCCTCAGGACGCTAAGGTATTAAAGCGCGAATATAAGGAATGGGATATTGCTCTTACCGCAGAAGTTAAGACCTTTACTTCCTTTGTTGCAGGTCTTTTGAAGGACGGCGCGTTAAAGGCTGAAAACAACGGCAAAAAGGTTGTTTATCAGGATCCTTTCCAGCTTTCACGTGACCTTCTCGAAACCGAAGAAGCAAGAGAAATCATTAATGCGTATGCTGTTTGCGAAGAAATGCTCTGCAACAGAAAAGACACTATGTGGGCAGGTAACATTCTTATGCGTGAGTGGATGGCTGACGTTATGGATAAGGTTGCTCTTGCACGTATCTTCAACGCAAAATGCGTAAATGCTGATACAATAGTTACCGCAAGCGTCAGCGAATACGTATCCTTAAAGTCGGTTGAAAGCGACGTAGAAATTCTTTCTATCGAAGACCTTATTTTAGGCTGATAAATTTTGGGGTATAATCCGCAATTCAATGCGGATTTGCTCCGTTTTTAAGGTGATAAAAATGTTAGTAAATTTTAAAACTATAATCGATATGGCAGAGAAGGGCAACTACTGTATTCCTGCTTTCAATACCTATAATATTGAAACCGTTATGGGCGTTATTGCCGCTGCCGAAGAATTAAAGGCTCCCGTTATTCTTCAGGTTTATCCCCGTCTTTTCATGGAAGAGGTTGGATATTATCTTGCTCCCGTTATCAAGGCTGCCGCAGATAAAGCAAGCGTGCCCGTATGCTTCCACCTTGACCACGGTCCCGATGAACTTGCCGTTCAGAGAGCTCTTCGTTGGGGCGCAAGCGGTATTATGTACGACGGAAGCGTTCATCCTTTTGATGAAAACGTTGAAAATACCAAGCATATCGTTGAAATCTGTGACACTATAAACGTTCAGGTTGAAGGTGAACTAGGTCACGTAGGAAGCGTTAACGACGACGCTATGGAAGAATTTACCGATCCCATAGAGGCTGCTGAGTACGTTAAGAAAACCGGTGTAACCGCTCTTGCAGTTTTGGTTGGTAATGCTCACGGTCACTATAAAAAGACTCCCTGTCTTGATATCGAGCGTATTAAAAATATCAGAGAAGCAACAGGCGGAATTCCTCTTGTTCTTCACGGCGGTTCAGGTATTCCCGATGATCAGGTTAAAGCCGCTATTAATGCAGGTATCAGAAAAATGAATATAGGTACCGACGTATGCTGTGCATTTGCAGACGGCACACTTGCTTCCCTTAACGATCCTAAGAGAAGCCTTGCAGTTGACCTCTTTATGAAACCCGCTATTGAAAGCGTAAAGACCTTGGCTCTTGATAAGATTAAACTTGTCGGCGCAGACGGAAAGGCATAAATTATGAGTAAAATCGTGGGAATTGGCGCCTGTGTAATGGATACTCTCATCACAGTGCCGAATTATCCTAATGAAGATACAAAGCTTCGTGCGACTTCAAGCAAAATTGCAGGTGGCGGCCCTACCGCTACAGGCATTGTAGCCGCTTCGAAACTTTCCGAAGATGCTGCTTATATCGGTGTGCTTTCTACCGATAACGGCGGACGCTTCTTAAGGGATGATTTTATTAAATATAACGTAAACGTTGATAATATTGATATTATCGACGGCTACCGTTCGTTTACGTCTGTAATCTGGCTTGCCGAGGATAGCGCAAGCAGAACCTGCGTATTTGATAAGGGAAATCTTCCCCCTTTAAAGCTTGACGACAAAAAACGAGAAGCAATTAAAAACGCTCAGGTGCTAATGATAGACGGTAATGAAATGGATGCCGCTGAAGAAGGCTGTAAAGTAGCGCGTGAAAACGGTACCACCGTTCTTTATGACTGCGGAGGTCTTTATCAGGGCGTTGAACGTCTTTTAAAGCTTACCGACGTTATGATTCCTTCTGAGGAATTTGCTCTCGGCCACACTAAGACCGAGGACGTAAAAGAAGCTGCAAAAAAACTTTATGAGCTTTATAGCCCTGAGGTTATCGTTATTACAAGAGGTAAAATCGGTGGAATTCTTTATGACGGTAAAGAATTTTTCGAATATCCCGCATTCCTCGTAAAAGCGGTTGACTCTAACGGAAGCGGTGACGTTTTCCACGGTGCCTTTGCCGCCGCTCTTTGTAAGGGATATGATTATAAGAAGGCTTGTATCTTCTCAAGCGCTGTTTCTGCAATTAAGTGCACAGGCTACGGCGCAAGAGAAAGCGTTCCTTCCTTTGAAACCGTTAAATCTTTTTTAAAGGAGAAAAACTATGAACTTTAAAAAATCTTATAAACCCGCTATCGGTTACACCCCCATTTGCAAAATAGGTGAGTGTACCCTTAAAAAACTTGAATTCGGTATTATTGAACTTGACGCAGGTATGTCCCTTAACTTTAATACCGAGGATAAAGAAACTGCTTTCATTATGTTAGAGGGTCATTGTGACGTTTCCTTTGGCGATACCAAATGGGAAAACATCGGTAACAGAAAGACCGTTTTTGAAAACAGAAAAGCAGAAAGCTTTTATATGCCTATAAATCAGGAATTAACCATTACTGCACGTGATCATATTAAAATTGCAGTTTGCGCTACTCCCATTAAGGAAAAGACTGAGCCTCAGGTACTCAGAGAGGACCACGTTGTATTAAAACTTTTGGGCGAGGTTCCTTATCAGAGAGAAACAAGCTTTATTATTGACGGTAATTCCAACGCTAAGGTACTTACCATCGGTGAAGCTTACGTTACCGAAGGAAACTGGGCAGGCTTCCCGCCCCATAAGCACGACGAGGACAATATGCCTACCGAGTGTATTGCTGAAGAAATTTACTACTTCCTCTTTGACCCCGTTCAAGGCTTTGGCGTACAGTGTCTTTATACTTCCGACGGAGAAATCGACGAGGCTTACAGAGTTAAGAACGACGAACTCGTTGAATTCCCCAAGGGATTCCATACCACCGTTGCAACCCCCGGATACCAGACCTATTTCTTATGGCTTATGGCGGGAGATTATCAGGGCTTTAACAGAAGTAACGACCCTGAGCACGATTGGATTGCAAACAGATAAAATAAACCTAAAGCCGTACTTTATTGGTACGGCTTTTCGGCATAGTGAGGTATATTTATGATTACTTTGAAAAATAACGTATTAACCGTTTTAATTGATGAAATGGGCGCTCAGATAAGAAGCGTAAAGAAAAACGACGTTGAATATATGTGGCAGGCTGACCCTCAGATTTGGAAGTCTACCGCTCCTCTTATGTTCCCTATTTGCGGTGGACTTAAGGACGATAAATTTGTTTATGAAGGCAAAGAATATATTCTTCCTAAACACGGCTTTGCAAGAAATATGCCCTTTACCGTGGAAAAGGCAGACGATACCTCTGCAGTATTTTGCTTAAAGGCTGATGAAGAAACAAGAAAGATGTATCCCTTTGAATTTGAACTTCGCCTTATCTATAATATTGAAAACGATGCTTTAACCCTTAAATACGAGGTTAAAAACGTAGGGGAGAATACTATGTACTTTGCAATAGGTTCTCACGAAGGTTATTATACTCCCGAGGGCATTGAAGATTACGATATAGTATTCCCACAAAACGAAACACTTAACAGCGTAATGGTTGACGGTAATCTTTTGCAGGACCACACCTTACCTATTATCAAAAATACCAACGTTCTTCCTTTATATGATAAGTATTTCCTTGTGGACTGTCTTGTGTTTAAAGACGTTAAGTCAAAGAGCCTTCTTCTTCGTAACCGCAGAAAAGGTAAAAGCATTAAGATTGATTTTCCCGATGCTGCTTATCTCGTTTTATGGCATCCGCACTGCGCACCCTTCCTTTGCGTAGAGCCTTGGAGCGGTATCCCCGATGACTTCCACAGCGATTATAATCTTGCTCATAAGGAAGGAATAACCGCGCTTTCAAAGGGTGAAGTTTATACAGCCGTTCACACCATTACTTACATAGGTGAAGAATAATGACGTTAGAAAGAATAAAGGAACTTAATCCTCATATAAAAATATATACCACGAAGGATGAGGAATTTAAAGAATTCGGCGAAAGATTATATGGCTTTGAAGTAGATGAAATCATAAAGACTGCAGAAAAATTTACTTTCCCACAAGAAGGAAGTTTATATGAAGCAAGTGTCGAAGACTTTGAAAAACTGTCTATAGCAAAAGAAATAACCGAAAAATGTTTTGGCGAGTTAAAGGCTCAGATAGGTTATTGCTACGGACACAGCAGTTTTCTCAACGCTTTTGAATGGCATACAAGCAGTGAAGTTAACGTTGCCGTTACCGACCTTATTTTAATTCTTGCGAAAAGAAGTGATATGGAGAACGGTAAAATTGATTCTTCGAAGGCAAAGGTGTTCTTTGTGGAAAAGGGCGAGATTATAGAAGTTTATGCAACCTCTTTGCATTTTTGTCCCTGTCAGGTAAATAAAAGCGGATTCGGTTGCGTTGTTGCTTTGCCTGAGGGTACAAATACACCTCTTGATATCGAACCTGCTAAAAATCCTCTTATGTTCCGTAAAAACAAGTGGATTATTGCCCACGTTGAAAATGCTCCGTTAATCGCCAGAGGTGTGGTTGCGGGTGTTTATGGCGAAAACATTGAAATTATAGGTGAATAATAATGAAATATTTGCTTGGAATTGACTTTGGCGGAGGCTCGTCAAAGGCAACCCTTATTAATACAGACGGCGCTATTGTTGCTGAAAATTCGGTAGAGTATCCTACGTATTACCCCGTGCTTGGCGCTTGTGAACAGTCGCCGATTGACTGGTGTAACGCGCTTAACGAAAATATAAAAGCGTTACTTTCTAAAAGTCAGATTGATTCTGCTGATATTCTTGCGGTTTCTATCGACTCTGCTACCCATACGGCGCTTCTTTGCGATAAAGATTATAAGCCGTTAAGAAACGCAATTCATTGGACCGATACCCGTTCACGTAAACAGGCAAAGTATTTAAAGGAAAATTACGGAGATTTTATATTTTCAAAGAGTTTTCATAAGCCTGATACTATCTGGACTATGCCCGAAATTCTTTGGGTAAAGGAAAATGAACCCGAAATATTCGCTAAAATCGGTTCTGTTTTCTTTGAAAAGGATTATATCCGTTATACTTTAACGGGTGTTTATTGCACCGATTATATTGATGCTCAGGGAAGTATGCTTTTTGATTGCAATACTATGAGCTGGTCAAAAGAACTTTGTGATTTGATCGGACTTGACGTAAATATACTGCCCGATATAAAGGCTCCTACCGACGTTATAGGAAACGTTACCAAAGAGGCGGCAGAACTTTCAGGTCTTAAAGAGGGAACAGCCGTAATCTGCGGTACTACCGATACCGTTATGGAGGTTTTCGCTTCGGGTGCGGTAAATAAAGGCGACGTTACAGTAAAACTTGCCACCGCAGGCAGAGTTTGTGTAATTACCGATAAGCCCTATCCTCATCAGCATCTCGTAAATTATTCGCATATTACGGGCGGACTTTGGTATCCGGGTACGGCTACTAAGGCTGCGGCATCATCTTACCGTTGGTATAGAGATACCTTCGGGGGAAATTATGCTGAACTTAACGTAGGTGCCGAAAAGGTTCCCATAGGCTGTGAGGGTCTTATCTATCATCCATATATTAACGGCGAACTTACGCCTTATGCCGACCCGCTTTTATGCGGAAGCTTTACGGGAATTCGTGCTACCCATACAAAAGGTCACTTTACAAGAAGTGTTCTTGAGGGTGTTGCGCTTTCTCTCCTTCATTCCAAAAAGACCTTGAAGGAAATAGGTATTGAGGTGGGTAAAAAAGGTACAGTTATAGGTGGCGGCGCAAAGGGGGAGCTTTGGCGTCAGATAACCGCAGACTGTCTTGATATGGAACTTACCCTTACCGAAAGCAGTGATTCTTCCCTCGGTTCTGCAATGCTTGCAGGTGTTGCAACGGGTGTTTTTGCTACTCCCGAAGAGGCTGTTAAAAAGTGCATTAAGCCTATCGGAGTAACAAAGCCCATAAAGGAAAACACCGAAAAATACGAGAAAATTTTTGAGGAGTACGTGGCTATTCACGATGCCCTTGCTCCTATTTACGATAAGAGAGAAATATGAAAATTTTAGTGTGTGTAAAACAAGCGCAAAACGGTGAACTTAATCCTTTTGACGCAGTAGCTTTCGAAGCCGCCCTCAGAATAAAAGGGGAGGCGGATGAGGTTGAACTTTTGAGTATGGCTCCCGAAAAAAGCAGAGAAATGCTTCTTTCCTTAACCCGTCTTGGCGCAAAAAAAGCCTATCTTTTAAACGATAGAGCCTTTGCGGGTGCCGATACTCTTGCAACGGCTTATACTTTAAGCCTTGCGGTTAATATGCTAAAGCCCGACCTTGTTATCTGCGGAAGACAGACTATTGACGGTGATACTGCGCAAACGGGGCCCTCTTTGTCGGTAGCGGCAGGACTTAATCTTATAACCAACGTGCTTGAAATAGTTGATACAAACGGCAAAATTACCTGTAAAACAAGAGATGAGGGTGTAAAGACCGCCGATTATCCTGCACTTATTACGGTTGAACGTTTTTGCTCTTTACGATTTCCTTCAATTCGTTCCAAGATGGGCGAGGTTATAACCTTAAATGCAGCAGACCTTAATGCCGACGTTTCAAGATGTGGTTTAAAAGGCTCTCCCACAAAGGTACTTAAAACCTTTGAAAATGAAGAGGGCAGAAGAAAATGCACATTCATTTCTCCCGATAAGCTTGACGAGGTTATAAAGGTCGCAAGAGAAAAGGGCAGAGCAAGACTCAAAAACCGAGAAGAAAGTAAAGAGAAGTTAAAAGAAGTATGGATAGTTGGCGAAAAACCGCGTGAAATGGCTGAAACGGTTAGCGAAAATATCCGTGTAATAGAGCCTGACAGCGCCCGGAATATCGCCGATTTAATAAGCAAAGAAAATCCGTCCGTAGTTCTTTGGGCAAGTGATTCTTATAGTAAGGCTACCGCTCCTCAGGTGGCGGCTATACTTAAAACAGGACTTTGCGCCGACTGTACCGCCCTTGAAACCGACGGGGAAAATCTTTTTATGTACCGTCCTGCTTTTTCGGGCAATATTATTGCAAAAATTTCTTGCGAAACCCGTCCCCAAATGGCAACGGTAAGAACCGTTGATAGCGAAGGAGCCGACGTTATGGTGTCCTTAGGGCTCGGTGCGGTTCATTTTAAAGAAAAGGTTTTTGCTTTTGCTCAAGAATATAATGCAGAAATAGGCGCAAGTCGAGGTGCAGTTGATGCCGAGGTTATGCCTTATGAAAATCAGATTGGTCTTACCGGCAAATCTGTCAGCCCTGCAGTTTACGTAGCAATAGGTATTTCGGGCGCAGTTCATCACGTAGAGGGAATGAAGCGTTCGGGTACCATAATTGCAATAAATAAGGATAAGGATGCTCCTATTTTTGATTATGCTGATTTCGGAATAGTTGCAGACGCTAATGAAATTTTATAAATTGAACGATCAGTAAACTTTTTGTACGATTTGCTATTGATTAATTTTATTTTTAATATAAAATAAAATTAAGGAGTGATAAATATGAAAAAAGTACTGTTACTTGGTGACTCTATCAGAGGCGGATACGCTATGTCGGTCAAGGCTTCTTTGGAAGGTATTGCAGACGTTGTTTATCCAACAGACAGTGCTCGTTTTGCGGCATATACTTTGCGTACTATCAGCGACGACAGAGATAGATATAAAAACGAGAAAATTGATATTATCCATTGGAATTGCGGTCTTTGGGACTGCCTTCGTCAGTTCGGCGAGGAGCCTAATACTCCTATCGAAATGTACGAATACTTTATCGATAGAATATGTACTCGTATGAAGTTCCTTTTTCCTGAGGCAAAAATCATTTTTGCGACCTCTACAAAGGTTCTTGAAGAAAGACTGAATAAAAAGATTTTCTGCCGTTATAACAGCGAAATTGATGCTTATAACGAGGTTGCCGTAAAGGTTGTAAAAAAACACGGCTTTTTGGTTGACGACCTTAATGCAGTATCTAAAACACTTGGAGAGGACGCTCATTCAGACGGTGTTCATTACTACACAAGTAAGGGTACAAAGGCTTTTACTATGCAGGTTATCGAATGCTTAAAGCCGTTACTTGATATCGACGGCGAAATCGAGTATAAAGAAGTTCTTCACCAATCAGCAGTTCATGGATTTTAAAAACAAAAGCGGCTGTCTCACTAAAGAAGTGAGACAGCCCCTTTTTTAGTTATAAACTTTTTCCGCCGTCAATGTAAATGCTTTGACCGGTAATATATTTTCCGTCGTTACTGCACAAAAGACTTACCGTTGGCGCACAGTCTTCGGGAGTTCCGTAAAATCCTGCAGGGATACTGTCGGTAACCTTTTTGGCGTAATTTTCGTCACTTAACGCCTCTTTGTTACGATCTGTATAAATGACACCGGGAGCAACGTTATTTACCGTTATTCCAAAGGGTGCAAGTTGTACGGCAAGGGATTTTACCATATTTGTCTGCGCCGCTTTAGATGAAGAATAAACCAGCATATCGGGGTGAGGCTTTGACTCCTGTACGCTTCCTATAGTTACAATTCTGCCCCAGCCGTTTTCCTTCATAAAGGGAACGGCTTGCTGTATTAAAAGAAGGGAAGAAACGTAGTTGCAGTTAAGCTGATTATAGCAATCGTCAAGAGTTATTTCCTCCCATGGCTTTTTGATTTGAATTGATGCGTTAAGAATAAGCACGTCTAAATTTCCCGTTATTTCGATAATCTTCTTTGTTTCTTCGATATTGCAAAGATTTGCAGAAACAACTTCGGCAACACCGCCGTTTTTAATTATTTCTTCTTTTACTTCATTGGCGTTTGAAGTGTCACCCGAGCAGTGAACAAATATCTTAAAGCCGTCCTTTGCAAGTTTTAATGCTATGGCTTTTCCTATTCCTCTGGATGAGCCTGTAACTAACGCGGTTTTCATAAAATCACCTTTTTTAAAAAATTAAAGAGCGGTCTGTGTGTCGTTGGGGTCGCCGTTTCTCGCCAAATCGTATTCCTTTGACCAGTCGAGGTCACGGTATTCTTCTCCTCTTGGGTCATTTTTTATCCACTCAAGGAGCATATCGAGCATTTCTTCGCTCCATGTGTTTTTATCTATTTGCGCAGTAGTGAATTTACCCTGACTAATCATTTCGAAACCAAAATCGTCTTTAACGTGGGTTTTTGCAGCGCCTTCAACAACGTCGGCTACCAAGTGGCTTGGTATAAACAGTACGCCGCCGCCTGCTCCGAATACTACGTCGCCGGGAAGACATACTGCGCCTCCGAAATTGGTTATATCATTCCAGTCTTTCATAACAAATTCACGTATGGGTGTCGGGTCAATGCCACGGTAGTAAACCTGAACATCGGGGACTTTTTTCATCTGCTCAACGTCGCGTATTCCGCCCCATACTACCGCACCGCCGTTTTTAGTGCGTTTTTGAAGAGCGGTTGTAAGGTTTCCGCCAAGGAAGGTGCCTTTATATATTTTATCGTACATATCGCAGACTACAACGTCACGCTCAACTAAATGGTCGATAACCCACTGGTTGTAGTTTCCTTGAAGTCCGTCTTCGGCTCCTCTTGCAAACTGAACGTCGTGCAGATCGGGACGGGTAGGGCAGTAGGTACAGGTAACCGCTCTGCCTACAAGCTTTCTGTCATCGTTATGTAATGCAAACATCGGGTTTTCTCCGCCGCCTACAAACTGATGCTCATAGCCAAGTACGAAAATAGGCTTCCATACTTCTTCTAAAGTCATACCGTAAAGAGCATCAAGATGTTTATCTGCTACCTTCGGTCTTCCGTCAGGAAATCTTTCACCCTTCCAAAGCGGAGTAAGCTGAATGATTTTTTCTCTATCATTAAAATTCATTTCTTTTACCATCCTATCTCTTTGTTTATTGCGCCGCAGCTTTCCATAATGCCCTTTAAATATCCTATTGCAAAAAGTCTGCCAATGGCGGTGTAGCCTGCAAGTTCCTGTTTTTCTCCTGCCATTAACGGAACGTGGTCAACCCTTATGGGAACGTTTATATCGCATTTCTTATAAAGACGCATAATATCAGCCATATCAATATTGCCGTTATCGTGAAAACTTTCGTGGAAATTGAACTTATCTCCTATAACGTTTCTGAAATGAACGAAAAAGATTTTATCTTTAAAATAGGGAATAACTTTATAAAGATCTTCACCCATAAGATGATAGCACGCCTGACACATTGTTACGCCCAAACTGTCACTATCAACTATACTCATTGCTTTTTTTACGTTTTCAAAACTTATCATAATGCGTTCAACTCCGCCTAGTTTTTGCAGTGGCGGGTCGTCGGGATGAAGAGCAAGTTTAATATTATATTTTTCGGCTTCACTTATAACCGCTTTTATAAAATACTCGTAATTTTCCCAAAGTTTTTCTTTAGTAATAACGTGGTCGGTTTCCTTATAGTCCTTAAGATTAAACCCTGTAACCAAAGCGTCGCCACGCTCAATAACAGAACTGTCAGTACGTGTCCAGCCAACGTGTGCCATCCAGTTAAAGCATATGGTACGTATATCAAGGCTATCCATAATCGGAAACATCTTTATAACTTTTTCTATACACTCATCTCGTTTTTCGTCACCTGCTTTAATGTGGTCGTGAAGAGCGTTGGGCATAGGCTCGATTATAAGGGGCTTTATACCGAAATCGGCAAATCTTTTTTCTACCGTCTTCCAGTGACTTAAATTGTTAAGGTCAAAGGCTTCTTCTTCGGGAAGTCGTATAACACCGTGTTTCACTCCGCATTGACGTGCATAGTCCCAAGTCAAATCGTACTGACTTTTAAAATAATCCGTAAGTATCAAAATATCACACTCCGTTCAAAAAATAATATTGACAGATAAATACAAAGTTTATATACTTTAATTATATAAAACTTTGTTAATCAAATCTAATCAAATCGTACTTTTTTTAGGCTGAAAAATCCTATGGAGGTAATAAGTGAGAAGAGAATTTTTTTCAAAGGTGAACGGTCAGCATTTATTTTCCGTTTTTTACAGTATTAAAAAGCATAAGAAAAACGAATACCGAAAACATAATCACACTCAAACGGAATTGGGTTTTATTTTATCGGGTAAAGGCGAATACGTATTGGGTAAAAAGCAGTTTTCGGTAGAAAAGGGCAACCTTATAATAGTGCGCTCAAACGAACAGCATTGTATTCCCGACGTGGAAAGCGAAAACCTTGTAGCCATCAATATACAGTTTTCTCCTTATTTTTTTTGGAATGAATGTCCAAACTATATTTCTTATGCGAAAATAAAGGCGCTTGTTAATCAGGAAGTAAGTATAGATAACCTGATGACCGACAGTGATATGGAAAATTTATTTTCTTCTTTAACAAGGCTGATTGACCAATCAAAAAATGACTTTTTAATAGCCAGAAAGGTTTTGGAAATAGTTTGTCAAATAAGCGACAAAATCGATTACAAGGAAGAATTTAAGCCTGATACAAAGCATCTGCATAACGTTCAGTGTGCAATAGAGTATATTAAAGAAAATTTCTATAAAGATATTACTTTAATCGATATCGCAAAAAGCGCCGCGATGAGCCGTTCTTATTTTTCTGCCGCCTTTAAAAACGTTACGGGAATATCTCCATATAACTTTCTTTTAACTACACGTATTGAAAAGGCGCAGGAATTACTTAAAAATACAAATAAAACTGTAATGGAAATAGCGGGGGAATGTGGATTTTTAAGCCTTACGTCCTTTAATAAAGCCTTTAAATCGTTAATCGGTGTAACGCCTACAATCTTTAAAAACAGTTACAGATAATATTCAGAGCAGTCAAAAAGACTGCTCTTTTTACTTTTTAAAGTGTAAAGGTAGTGGTGTTTTCTTCGTTTTTGTGCAAACCAAAGGTAAACTTTAAATCATCTGCAGATAATTCGTAATCACCGTAAAAACCACGGAAAGAAGCATATCCGTTTTCATCTGTAGTAAGGGTTAATTTTGTGTGCCACTCTTCGCTTATAAGTTTTTTATAAACTTCTGCTGATTTTTTCGGTGTTAAATCCTTGTGGAAAAGACCGCCTCTGCAGTTGTTTTCGTTCCATGTTGCACCGGGCCCTGCATCATAACAATAACCATCAAACTGATTCCAGTAAATTATAGTATTTACTGCAGGATGCGAAAACCATACGGAATAAAGATTTTTAAGCAACTGCGCCTGTATTTCTTCATCCTCTAAACTATCTCCAAAGGTAGGAATGGTTACTTCGGTAAATTCAATAGGAAGTCCTAATTCTGCCATTGTGTCAAGAAAAGCAAAATTAACTTGTGGGTCTGCCTCAATTAAGTAATGTGGATTTTTTAGGGATTTTTCATATTCTTCATCATTTTTAGCGGTAGCGCCAACAAAAAGATGATGCTGCATACCTATTTTGTCGATTTTTGTTCCGTTCAACAGGCACTTTTCTATCTGCATAAAATAGGGTGAACGGAAATCGTGTCTGTAAATGGATTCTCCCTGTCCGCCGTCGTTAATAACCAAGGTTTCGTCACGCAAATACTTTTCGGCAAGAGCAAATGCCCATTCAACAAGGTCGCGTTTCTCCATTATAACCGATTGAGTTTTCCACCATGCTTCAATAAGTGTTTCGTTAATGACTTCAAACTCGTAAAGTTTTCCTCTATAGCGCTCTGCAATTTCGCTTATGCGTTTTTCATAAAGTCTTTCCATTTCTGCCATATCGGTTTTAGGTAGCCAATCGGGAATGAATTTATCGTAAACAAGGCAGTGAAGTTTTGCGTCAATTCCGTTTTCTTGGCAATATTCCAAACACAAATCGGGGGCAGGGCGTCGGTAGATTTTTTTGCTGTCTTTTGTAAAACGCGGTTTATCCTGCTCGGGTTCTAATGCATCCCAATAAAAAGGAATGGTAGCAAGGTTAAAATACTCCTTGAAAATTTCTCGGAATTTTTTGTTTTCTTCTTCAGTTTCAAATTCGTCAAGCATAAATATATGTGCGCCGAATTTAAATTCATGACTTTTTTGGTCAACAGTAAAGGTAGTATGTGCTAAAGCTTTGCCGTTTTTATCGGTTAATCTTATTTTACAGTTACCCTTGCGGTTTTGTTCGATGCCGTCGCTTATACGCTTTTGAGTATCGTTGTTATCTTCGCAAGATTTAAGCCATAGGTTGCGTTTTTCTTGAGTGGTCATAGTTTTAACTCCTTTACTAACTCCAAATTCTATCGTTTGAAAATTCTTTATTCCATTCGTCTGTCGGTTCAAAATATCCCGGAATATTTGGATTTATGTGTTGTTTAAGCACTTCTTCATTAAGGTCGTCAAAACCAAGACCGGGCTTTTCAGGTACCTTAATAAATCCATCCTTAAATATAGGATTATCAATTCCCGTTACCATATCCGCCCACCACGGAACGTCAACAGAATGGAACTCAAGCGCTAATACGTTGTGCATAGCAGCGGCTGTATGAACTGCAGCAAGACAAGCTACGGGACTTTCTGCCATATGTATGGCGGTTGCTACACCGTATTCGTCGGCGATATCGCCTATCTTTCTAAGTTCCAAAGCACCGCCACAGGTTAAAATATCGGGGTGGATTACCGATACACCACCTGCTTTTATAAGGGTTTCGAAGCCCTCTTTCAGATAAATATCTTCACCTGTGCAAACAGGAATAGTTGTGGAATTTTTTAGTCTTACGTATTGGTCGGTGTACATCCAAGGAATCATATCTTCAATCCAGGCAAGGTTATAGGGTTCCATTCTACGAGCAAAACGAATACAATCTTCAACGCAGATATGACCGAAGTGGTCGATTGCCAAAGGAACCTCGTAACCGATAACCTCTCTAACTTCTTTTACATAATTTTCGAGGAAGTCAAGTCCCTTTTCGGTTAAGTGAATGCCTGTATGAGGATGTGCAGTTGTAACTATTGAATAACTCTTCTGATGCTTTACCATATCCTGTGTAACACTACCGCCCTGAACGTTAAGAATATGTGAAGCGTACTTCTTCATATCATCAATAAAGCCTAAGGGAGCGTTAAGTGTACCAGGCTCATCAAGGAGAAGTCCTATTCCTAAATCCATTTTCAAAAAGGTAAAGCCCATATCCATACGCTTTTTAAGGGCAAGTCCCATATCGTGACCTGTGTGTTTGCCATCAACGTCGGTATCGCAGTACACTCTGATTTCATCACGGAATTTACCGCCCAAAAGCTGATAAAGTGGAACACCGTAAGCTTTTCCTGCCAAATCCCATAATGCTATTTCAATTCCTGAAACGCCGCCGCCCTGACGCGAAGGACCGCCGAACTGCTTGATTTTGTGAAAAATTTTATCTACGTTGCAGGGGTTTTCACCTAAAATTCGGCTCTTTAGCATAAGCGCGTAGGTTTTGGAAGAAGCATCTCTTACCTCTCCAAATCCGCTTATGCCTTGGTTGGTGTCTATTCGCAGTATCGTGCATCTTTTGGGTGCGCCGTCAATATCTACAAAACGCATATCTGTTATTTTTAAATCTGTGGGGTTGGAACAATAATTCATAATTTCACCTATTGACAAAATATTTTAATTGATTATAATTCAAGTATAGGATTTTCCCTTTATATAATCAACAAATATATTGTTTGATTTGCAAAATATATTACGATGAGGTGAAAATATGATTACTGAAATCGGCGAAATAAGTGGAACTCATAATTCTTATTTTAAAATGTGGTGTTCCTCGGTAGAGCCAATGAAAAGGGAACTTATTAATCATCGCCATCCCGATTTCGAAATTGCACTTATTGAAAAGGGAAGCGGAGTATATGTCACTACTGATGGCGAAAAGCGTTTTTCGGCGGGGGACGTATTCGTGTTTTCGGGAAATGAACTTCATTATATAACCGAAACGGGAAATGATGGACTAATTATTAAAAATATGCATTTTAACAGTCGCTTTCTTTCTGCCTCTTGCGGACTTATAAATAAATATCCATATATTTGCTTTAATAGGTCTGATTTGTTTAATTGTAGGATAACAAAAAGTAATGCCGAAAACATTACGCATTATATATGTAATATAGAAAATGAACTTTCAAAAAGGGAAAGTGAGTATGAAATAAAGGTAAGGCTTTTAATAGAGCAAATTTTTATTGAACTTATAAGGCAACATAATTTTTTGCCTGAAAGAACCAAAAATATAGATAACACTCTGTCTAAAATTACCGATGCTATGCAGTATATTGATTTTCATTATAAAGAGCAAATTACTTTAAAGGAAATTTCAGATTATATCGGTACTACGCCGAATTATTTGTCTTTTGCTTTTAAAAAACAGTTAAATATGAAAATATGGGATTACGTGACGTTAAAACGAATTGAAGAAGCAAAGGAAAAGATAAGTAGTGAAAAATCACAAAATATTTTAAATATAGCGCTTGACTGCGGATTTAATAATACCGCTAACTTTAACAGAGCCTTTCGCACCGTTACGGGAAAAACTCCGAGTGAATATCGGAATAATAAAGAAATAATAAAATAATAAACAGTGCAGGTGGGCTGCACTGTTTTATTTAGAGGAATATTAATCTGTGGACTTGCCGTAGGTGGCGGATGCAACTATATTGCGAACCATACCCTGATTTCCGTTTACGTTATTGAGTTTGCCCGAAATGTCCGAGCGATTAATTCCACGGTATTCCATAAGTTCGGTTATGGAGCAGAAGCGGTACCCTGCATCGTAGAAAGCATCAAAGGTTTCCACCATAGCATTATAGGTATCATTAGACCAAACGTGACCGAGAATTACGTCACCGTCTATCCAAGTGCCTATACCGTTTTGCATATTCTTAAGGCGAGCAGTATAGTCCTTTGTTCCGTCCCAGTCATAAGTGTTTTGGGAAAGCCATATTATAGGCATATTTTCCTCTTCGCAAATTTTGAAAACATTGTCGGTTGTTCTGATTTGAGGAGGTCTGTAGAGAACAACCTCATAGGGAGTTATTCCGTCGGCCATAGTTAAATTAGACTCCAGCATATTATTAAAATCGGAAATCTGATATTTAAGTTGGGCGTAGGTAAGCTCAGTGTAGCTATTACCCGAACCACTCCATGCATCAGCATGTGTCATACTGTGGTTGCCTATATCCCAACCGTTGTTTATTGCATACTGTAATGTGTTATAACCTCTTTCATTACAGCTTGTTCCCGTTACAAAAAAGGTTGCAGAGCCTTTATACTTTTTGAAAAGATCTACAAATTTTGTATCGTTAGCATTGGGACCATCATCAAATGTGAATGCAAGCAGCTTATAGTCTTCGGGGTGTGTCTTCCAAGTATCAAGATAAAGCCTGAATTGCGTATGCACCTTTGTTGTTCCGTCTTCTTTGGTTTCAATTTGGTTTATATACGAATGTACGGGTAAATCGTTATAATCTACTCCTTTATAATAAAGAAGTTCCGACATAGAGCAAAAGCGATAGCCCTGATCGTAAAGCTCAGGTAAAAGAACCTTTAACGCTTCGGGGGTTAAACGGCTAACATTGGAAGAATGACCGATAATTACCGCACCGTCCGGTAGATTTGCGTTTCTGATTGTTTCGATAATGGATTCTGTTGTTGCCGTGCCGCCCGAATAATCCGGTCCAAGACTCGTATGGTAGCCTATTGCCGGCATATTGAGTTTTTCCAAACGATCGTAAATCCGTTCGCTGTAGGCATAGCCACCGCCACGGAAAAACTTAGGTGTAATTCCTGTTAGTTCTTCTATTAACTGATTATTACCGTCGATTTCTTTGGTAAAATCTTCTTCGCTCATATTATCCATATTGGCGGCTGTTTGGTGAGAATAGGAATGACTTGCAAGCTCGCTACCCTTGGAAGCAATGTATTTTGCAATATCTGCTCCGCCCTGTTTGATAAGATTTTCACCTATCAGGAAGAAGGTGGCAGCGCCGTTGTTTTCTGCGAATAAATCTGCAATTTCTGCCGATACTGAAGGCGCATAAGTGTCGGGTCCATCGTCAAAGGTGAAAGCTATAAGCTTGTAGTCCTGTGGGTGGGTACGCCAGTCTTCTTCTTCGGGACCAAGTGCTCCCATTCCCGCAAGGTATAATTTTAGTGCCGCTAAATCTGTGGTGTCGATTTTTCCGTTGTCATCACAGTCCGCACCGACACTTACTTCACTATAGCCTGCAAGACCCAGCTTTAAGGCGGCAAGGTCGCTTGTATCTATTGTTGAGTTTTCATCACAGTCGCCGTACTTGACCCACTTGGCGTAATAGGTTGTATTTTCCATATATATAGTCCCTTCAGCAGTTTTTTTGAAAGCTTCGTCGGTAAACCAACCTGCTAATATACAACCGTCTTTAAAGGCAGTAATAGGCTCAAAAACACAACCTTCCTTTACGCTTATAACAGTAGAGAACTGATTTACAGAATCATATTTATATGGTCTGCCGCCATTATATTCTATATTGCAAGACACCTGTTTGTAGCCTTCAATGGTAATAGATTCCACTAAAATCTTATTTGTAGAAATAACTTTGCCTGTATCGGCATCAATATTACAAGCACCTATATTGAAGTGAATGCCTGCAACGGCAAAATTGTTTGCCAAAAAACCTTCCGGTACTGTGAAGGAAGAACTGTATTCAACGTAACCGTCGGTGGTTTCTTTTATGTTAACAGTATTCCCGCCGGTAACAAAACTGTCGTTAGCCAAATTGCCTGCTGACGCTTTAGAGAAGGGAATACCAAAACCGGATTGTATAAGTATATTAGAACTAACGCTTGGAATTTTATACTTCATTTTTACTGTATAAGTATAACCCTCTGCTACGTGAAATGCTTGACCGTTTTCATCCCTGATAACGTATATTGTTGCTTGTCCCCAAGAACTGTATTTAAGGGTATCCTTATTTTGCGAATATGAATTTGTGCCTGTAGTTACCATTAAATTTCCGTTTTCGTTGGATTTTGGCGCATATCCGTGGGAAGTAATGTATCCTTGGTAATTTTCGGTATATGTGTTGGGAATGCCAACGGTTTTGTCAGCCGTACTATCGTAATTTTCAAAGCTTACGTTAAGTTTATTAGGGTAAGACTTAAATCCTGCGTAAAGGGCGGAAGTATCGCCAAGCGAAGCTTTTCCGTCATAAATTTTTGTGCACTCTTGGTCATAGTACCAACCTGCAAAATACATACCCTTAGGAGCAGACGGAAGAATTATATCGTTATTTTTTATATAACCGTTTTGAAGTATAACAGTAGTTAACTTTTCTTCACTGTTATAAAGAGTGGTAGTAGCAACATAATCATCTGAAATAATTTCAAGGTTTGTAATATAATAATCGCTGAAAAGCTGGTAATATGGGTTGCCGTTTGAATCGGTAGCGGTCACCATAGCATCTTCATTTTCACCGGGGGTGTAAAAAGTTGAACTGCCTGAAAACTCAATAGCGAAAAAGTTATTATATGTAACACCGTTTCGCTCATAGGTGCCGTCGGAGTTGACCGTTACTCCGAGTCTTTCCATTTCCTCATTACTTTTAATAGTAAGCGTTTTGTTGAAATTTATGGTATAGCCTGTTGTATGTTCATAGGTATTCTGTCCTACATCAGCAGTAAACGTGCTTCCGCTTTTTTTGAAAGCAGGAAGTTTTGTATGGCTGTTATTATAAACCCAGTCAAAATACATCCATTGGTTTGAAGAGGTGCCGGGACCATAAAGAGAACGCTGACCGTAGGCTTTGGCAGAGGTATCGTCCTTAACGTAGCTTATTACATTTTCGCTGTTGGTTGCCGATGCCTTTACTCCGTTAATGTCAGAGTAAGGGGTAAAAAGGCACCTTGACCACCTTGCGGAAGAACGCTTAACCACCATAGTAAAGTTAACTGTGTAGCTTTTGCCTGTTTCCATAACAAAGGGTGTTCCGTCACTTTTAAGCGGTACAAGGGTAGTCATACCGCTTGTTTTAACCCTTAAAGCGTCATTGCCGTTAATTGTGGCGTGAGTAACCTCGGTGCTTGAGTCACTGGCTAAAGGTATATAAGAAACACTTTTGTATCCCTTTCGGGTATTTACCGTATAATCGGTGAAAATGACGTTCTTTGAAAAATCAAATTTGTAGTAAGAACCGTAATTTACTTCGCTTTCGGTAGCGCTTGACGGAATGATATAAGCGGAAAAAAGCAAAATAATGCTCATTAAAACAGATAAACACTTTTTCATAAAATACCTCCTAATTGACTGTAATCCGCAAATACATAGACAAAAGTTTTTCTATATATTCCGAATCACATATTTGCGTTAATTTAATTTCCATATCTTTTTAAAATATAATATTTTAATAACTTGACCGCAAATTCTGCCGTTTGAATTTGAAAATCTTTTCCAAAGAAATCAAGAGCAAGTTCCATATTATAAACACCGGAATAACCAATCTCATCTAATGCATTAAAGACATCATTCCAATCAATAACACCGGTCATAGGTATCTTATGTTGATCAGTTAAAGTGTCATTATCATTTAAATGTAAGACTGTAACCTCACTCCCCAACTCTCTTATTACATCAGCGGGAGTCGGGTTATTGTAGCGCATTGCTTTGTTAGAATGACCTGTATCAACACAAATTGTGAAATGGTCTTTGAAATCGTCTAATGATTTAATATCTGAATAGACTTTCTTGAATTCTGCTATATTCCCAAAAAAATCACACGCATTAAACCTTACTGCATCTCCAAATGTTTCGGTTGCAATTTTTACACCATATCTTTTGGCATAAGGAATAGTTCTGGAAAACATATCATAACTAAGTTTATACATAAGTTGTGGGTCAGGAGTCGGGCCTAAATGGATAGATGTGGCATTATGAACTACACAAACAGGACATTTTAATGCACCGGTGGCAAGCAAATCGAGTCTAATATTTTCAACTAAAGCATCGTCTTCATCTTTTATGTTTTTAAAACCGGTAACCTGACCGTGTGTTTGACTCACTTCTAAACCTAAACTTCTTGCATATTCTCCAAGTTTTTCATAATAATCAAAAACATAGTCATCGCCTTTAGAATACACAGAATTAACATTACGATAATCTTGAGGATCTAAGTTTAAATCAATTGTGTCCGCACCGATTTCTGATGCTATTTCTATTGCTCGTTTATCACCATACGTTGCTTGTAAAGTTACTAACGATATTCCAACTTTATGCATTACTAACACGCTCCTGTTTTTTTACACAATATTTCAAAAATTAATCATTATTGTCTATTAAAATTAAGTATAAATTCAATAATAAATGCGCTGCTCCAACTAAAATGGTCACAGCAGAGTCCTTTTCCTGTCAAGGAGTCGTAATTTTCATAGATCCCTTCCTTTTGTGCGTCACACATTTCGAGGATGTTCTCTTTTATTTGATTTGCAACGTCGCAGTTATAGTTTTTAAGTCCTTTTGCGGCAAAGTAAGCAACGTTTAGCCAAGTGGGGCCTCGCCAATAGTCAGTGGAATAGGCGGGATGGTCGTATGTTACGGTTGGCATTTTACTCTTAAAACGGGTCTGGGCTATCAATGCCATGTCTTCTGCTTGCTCACTGGAAGCAATTTCGATAAATAGGGGCATAAAGGAAGCCGGAGTCAAAACTTCTGAATTCTTTTTCGTGAATTTATTTACATCGGAAAAAAATCCATTTTCCTTGTTCCACATATACTTTTTTATGAGCTCTGTCAGTTCTTTTTCCCTTAAACTCCATTTTGCTTTATCATCATCCAGTTTAAGTTCGTTTGCAATAAAAGCCATTGACCGATAGAATAAAACCATAAAACAGTTTAGGTCAACAGGCCAAAGATCAGTTATTTCGTTATCAAAGCGAGGGGAATTATCCCACCCCGATTCGTATTTAACACGCGTAATATAATCCGGAGCTTCTTTGTTGTCTGCATCGTAGTGAAATAAACCTTGGTAAAAGCGTTGTTCTTTCCAGAATCTCTCATTTAAGGTAAGATGCGGATATACTTCCTTTAAAAACTTAATATCCTTATCTCTTTTATATATTTGTTCTACTGCATAGGGAAAAACAGGTGGTTTTGTAAAGGTGTCCACAATATCACCGTTTTCCCAAATTACGTCGGGTAGAAGTCCATCATTACGCTGAAATTTCAGGAAACCGATAATATTTTCCTTTGCAAGCTTTGTATCAAAGTGTGAAACACCAATAGCATGAAAAGCGCTGTCCCAATTCCAAATTCCTGTAAAATTTCTTTTTCCTGGGGAAATACATCTGTATGGCGACCATAAATAGCCTTCAGTTTCATAAATATTTGCCATTAAAGTATCGTAAGATCTTATTAACAGGTCACAATCTCTTTGGTTTTGCGCCTTTGCAAATTTGATCCATTCTTCTCTATTCACAACGCACCTCAATTTATATACTTTTGTATAATCATAACATAAAAAAGATATTGAAACAATGGAATGAAGATGTTATAATATGGATAAATGTTGAATGGAGCAGGTACTATGTTTTTTTCGGAATTTTTTGATATTGAGTTTCCAAAGAAATATTGCATATCATCAAAAGTGCTTTTGGATGATATTTGTGCAGTTGAAATCGGATACAACCGTACTCCGAAAGGTCTTTTTCAAATTATGAAAAGGGACAGGTTTATACTGCACTATGTTGTAAGTGGTTGCGGAACGTTCTGTAACGAAAATTTTAAGGAAAATAACTGTTATATAGTTGTGCCGAATGAACAGGAAACCATTCGCGCCGATGAACAAAATCCATATGAAACGTATTGGATTGCTTTTAAGGGACCGAAGGCAGCGCAGATTATAAAAAAATGCAATATTCCGTGTACCAACAGCGTTTTTGAATTTAACAGAACCAAAGAATGTGCAGAAGTTCTTCGGGAAGCGCTTGAATTGTTGCAAGATGCCAAAGAATACGAGGAATCTGCCATAATGAATTCAGTGCTTTTTAAAATTTTTGCAATTCACTTTTCTGAAACAACGGTAGTCGATTCCCAAATCGGTCCTGCACGAATAATTGCGGAATTTATAAACGAAAATTATTTCAGAAACATTTCTATTAATTATCTTGCGAAAAGCTTTAATTTTAACAGAAGCTATATTTATATGCTTTTTAAAAAAGAGTTTGGAATTTCACCGCAAGAATACATATTAAATAAGCGTATAGAAAAAGCCAAAGAATTGCTTTCTGACAGAAATCGTTTACGTATATGTGAGGTCGCTTTTGCGGTAGGCTATAGTGATCCTCTGTATTTTTCCAGACTGTTTAAAAAAGCAACAGGCGTCTCTCCTTTGAAATTCGCAAAAAACAACCAACCGCTTTAGCTACAACTAAGGCGGTTGGTTTTTTAGTGTATTTTAGTTTTTATTTATTAGAACAGACCGCTGATTACGCCGTTTTCGTCAACGTCGATTTTTTCTGCGGCGGGGACTTTGGGGAGTCCGGGCATTGTCATTATATCGCCTGTAAGAGCAACTATAAAGCCTGCACCTGCGCTTACCTTAATGTTACGTACCGTAATATCAAAGCCTGTGGGAGCGCCTAGCTTGGTCATATCGTCCGAGAAGCTGTACTGAGTTTTAGCCATACATACGGGCATATTTGAGAAGCCGAGTTCGGTAAGCTTTGCAATTTCCTTTTTAGCGGCAGGAGTAAAGATTACGTTGTCACCGCCGTAAATTTTAGTAACGATAGCGCGAATTTTTTCTTCAATGGAAAGATTATCTTCATAACAGAAGGTGAAATCGTTATCGGTTTCACAAAGACGGGCAACTTCGTTTGCAAGTTCAATACCGCCCTTAGAGCCTTCTGCGCAAACCTTGGAGCAGATAGCCTTTATACCAAGTTCGGCGCAAGAATCGATAACGAGCTGAACCTCGGCGTCGGTATCGGTGGGGAAGCGGTTAACTGCAACAACGCAGGGAAGCTTATATACGTTCTTGATATTACTTGCGTGACGCATAAGGTTGGGCATACCGGATTTAAGCGCTTCAAGGTTTTCTTCCTTAAGGTCGGTTTTTGCAACACCGCCGTTCATCTTAAGAGCGCGAATGGTAGCAACTAAAACTACTGCGCTGGGCTTAAGACCACCGAAACGGCATTTAATGTCGAGGAACTTTTCAGCACCGAGGTCAGCGCCGAAGCCTGCTTCGGTAATTGCATAATCGCCGAGTTTCATAGCCATTTTTGTAGCTATAATGGAGTTACAACCGTGAGCGATATTAGCGAAAGGTCCGCCGTGAACGAGAGCAGGAGTGCCTTCAAGAGTCTGTACGAGGTTGGGCTTTAATGCATCTTTCAAAAGTGCGGTCATAGCGCCCTGAGCATTAAGCTGACCTGCAGTAACAGGCTTATCGTCATAGGTATAGCCAACGATAATTTTAGAAAGTCTTTCCTTTAAATCGGTGATGGAATTGGAAAGGCAGAGAACAGCCATAATTTCACTTGCAACGGTAATATCAAAACCGTCTTCTCTGGGAACGCCGTTTACCTTACCGCCAAGACCGTCGGTTACGAAACGAAGCTGACGGTCGTTCATATCAACGCATCTCTTCCACGTGATACGTCTTACGTCAATGCCGAGAGCATTACCCTGATGGATATGGTTATCGAGCATTGCGGCAAGAAGATTATTTGCGGCGCCGATAGCGTGGAAGTCACCCGTAAAGTGAAGGTTAATGTCTTCCATAGGAACAACCTGAGCGTAACCTCCGCCTGCAGCACCGCCCTTAACACCGAAAACGGGTCCTAAGGAAGGCTCACGCAGAGCAACTACAACGTTTCTGCCGGTTGCGCGCATAGCGTCGGCAAGACCAATTGTAGTGGTAGTTTTGCCTTCGCCTGCGGGGGTGGGGTTAATAGCCGTTACAAGAATAAGTTTGCCGTTTTCACGGGACTCATCTTTAAGTAATGATAAATCAATTTTTGCCTTATATTTGCCGTACTGTTCGAGTTTCTCATCGGGAATACCTGCGGTAGCGGCAATTTCTGTTATAGGACGAAGTTCGACTTCCTGAGCAATTTCAATATCGCTTTTCATTAAAAACACCTCTTATTTAAAGTATTTAACTGCGCTGCGGAACATACCCATATCAAAGTTACCGTCAACGTTTTTATAAAGTCCGTTTCCGATACGTTCGCTGTGACCCATCTTACCGAGCACTCTGCCGTCGGGGCTTGTGATACCTTCGATAGCAAAGCAGGAGTTATTGGGATTAAAGCGTATATCGGCGGTGGGATTACCGCTTAAATCAACGTACTGAGTAGCAATCTGACCGTTTTCGGCAAGTTTCTTGGCAAGTTCGTCGCTAACGAGGAAACGTCCCTCACCATGAGAAATCGGAACGGTATAGATATCGTCAACCTTTGTTTCCATAAGCCAAGGTGACTTATTAGAAGCAATACGTGTCTGAACGAGGCGCGACTGATGTCTGCCTATAGTATTATAGGTAAGGGTAGGACAGGTTTCGTCGGTATCGATAATCTTACCGAAGGGAACAAGGCCTAACTTAACGAGAGCCTGGAAGCCGTTACAGATACCTGCCATAAGACCGTCACGATTATAAAGAAGTTCGTTAACCTCTTCCATAATAGCGGGGTTTCTGAAGAAAGCGGTAATAAATTTACCTGAACCGTCGGGTTCGTCACCGCCTGAGAAACCACCGGGGATAAATACTATCTGAGCATCTCTCATCTTATTTGCAAAGGTGTCAACAGACTCTGCAACACTCTGAGCGGAAAGATTGTTAATAACGAAGATCTCGGGGTCGGCGCCTGCAGTGAGAAGCGCTTTTGCGGTGTCGTATTCACAGTTAGTGCCGGGGAATACGGGGATAAGCACCTTAGGACGCGCAACGCTGAACTTGGGTTTAGCGTATTCCTTAGCGATAAAGGAGAATTTTTCGGGATTTGCGCTCTTGTGGTCAATATTACAGGGATAAACCTTTTCAAGAACGTTCTCATAGGTTTCCTGAATAGCATCAAGGTCGATAACCTCGTCCTTGTGAACGAGTTTTGCTTCCTTAGTAGTATAACCGAGAAGGGTTCCGATTTCGGTATCGTCCTTAAGTTCAACGATAAATGAAGCGTAATTATAAGCGAAGATATCCTGAACAGTAATGTTGTCAGCATACTTAAAGCCTATCTTGTTACCGATAGCCATCTTTAATACGGCTTCTGCAATACCGCCGATACCGGGGGTGTAAATTGCATTAACCTTGCCTTCGTCAACGAGTTTTCTTACCTGTGCAAAAAGACTGATAAGAGAGTCGGTTTCGGGAAGATTATCTTTATTATATTTGCAGGTGAGAAGAACAACCTTGCTTCCTGCCTTTTTGAATTCGGGAGAAACGATGCTTTCAACCTGTTCGGTGGTAACTGCGAAGGAAACGAGGGTAGGGGGAACGTCAATGTGTTCGAAGGTACCGCTCATAGAATCCTTACCGCCGATAGCGGCAATACCGAGTTCCTTTTGAGCCTTGAATGCGCCGAGAAGTGCGGCAAGAGGCTTGCCCCAACGCTTTGCATCCTTACCGGGACGCTCAAAGTATTCCTGGAAGGTAAGATATACTTCGTTAAAGGAAGCGCCTGCGGCAATAAGCTTACAAACAGATTCAACAACTGCCATATAAGCGCCGTGATAGGGGCTCTTTTCGGTGATGAAAGGATTATAACCCCAAGCCATAAGAGAACAGGTGTCGGTGTGACGGTTTTCAACAGAAACCTTGTTTACCATAGCCTGAATGGGAGTTTGCTGATACTTACCGCCAAAGGGCATAAGAACTGTACCTGCGCCGATGGTGGAGTCGAAACGCTCACTAAGACCGCGTTTTGAACATATATTAAGGTCACTTGCGATTTTTTCGTAATTTTCGGTGAAGGTGCCTTCAATTTTCTTATCAAAGCTTTCGATTTTAGCGGGAGCAATATCAATATGCTTTTCAGCGCCGTTGGAGTTGAGGAATTCTCTGCTGATGTTAACGATATCCTTGCCGTTCCAGTACATAACGAGTCTGGGTTCAGCCTTTACCGAGGCAACTACGGTTGCTTCAAGGTTTTCTTCGTTAGCAAGAGAAATAAACTTTTCAACGTTTTCCTTTTCAACCACAACTGCCATTCTTTCCTGAGATTCACTGATAGCAAGTTCGGTACCGTCAAGACCGTCGTATTTTTTGGGAACTGCGTTAAGGTTTATTTCGATACCGTCGGCAAGTTCGCCGATAGCAACCGAAACACCGCCTGCGCCAAAGTCGTTACAACGCTTAATAAGACGGGTAGCATCCTTTCTTCTGAAAAGACGCTGTAATTTTCTTTCTTCCGGAGCGTTACCTTTTTGAACCTCAGCGCCACAGCTTTCAAGAGATTCAACGGTATGAGATTTTGAAGAACCGGTAGCGCCACCGCAACCGTCACGGCCTGTTCTGCCGCCGAGAAGGATGATGACGTCACCGTCAGCGGGAACCTCACGTCTTACGTTTTCTTCGGGAGCAGCGCCGACAACAGCACCGATTTCCATACGCTTAGCGGTATAACCGTCGTGGTAAATTTCGTCAACCTGACCTGTAGCAAGACCTATCTGGTTACCGTAGGAACTGTAGCCTGCGGCAGCGGTAGTAACGATTTTTCTTTGAGGAAGCTTACCCTCTAAGGTGTCCTTACGACTTGCAAGAGGATTACCTGCGCCGGTAACACGCATAGCGGCATAAACGTAACTTCTTCCTGAAAGGGGGTCACGGATAGCGCCGCCTATACAGGTAGCGGCACCGCCGAAGGGCTCGATTTCGGTAGGATGGTTGTGGGTTTCGTTCTTAAAGAGAAGTAACCAAGGCTCTTTTTTACCGTCGATGGTAACGTCTATCTTAACGGTACAAGCGTTGATTTCTTCGGATTCGTCAAGTCTTTGGAGTTTGCCCTGTTTCTTTAGGTATTTAGCGGCAATGGTACCGATATCCATAAGATTAATAGGCTTGGTTCTGCCGATTTCTTTTCTTACTTCCAAATATTCTTCAAAGGTTTTCTGCAAAAGTTCGTCCTCGAACTTTGCTTCGTCAATGGTGGTGAGGAAGGTGGTGTGACGGCAATGGTCGGACCAATAGGTATCGATCATCTTGATTTCGGTGATGGTGGGATCTCTGTCTTCGCTTCTAAAGTAGCTCTGGCAGAACTTAAGGTCGTCGATATCCATAGCAAGACCCTGAGCCTTTAAGAAATCCTTAAGACCGTCTTCGTCAAGAGCATTAAAGCCGTCAAGGGTGCGAACGCTGGTGGGAATTTCGTATTCGCGCTTAAGGGTGGAAACGGTATCCAATGATGCTTCTCTGCTTTCAACGGGGTTGATAAGATGCTTCTTTATAGCGGCTTTTTCTTCGTCGCTTAAAGCGCCTTCGATAATATAAACCTTAGCGGTGCGAACGTCGGGACGGTCTGCCTTTGAAATAATCTGAATACACTGAGCGGCAGAGTCGGCGCGCTGGTCGAACTGTCCGGGGAGATATTCAACTGCAAAGCAGAAAGAACCGTCGGCATAATTTAATTCATTATAGGTATCGTCAAGCTGAGGCTCGGAGAAAACCGTGCTGATACATTTGTTAAAGAGTTCTTCTTCGATATTTTCAACGTCATAGCGGTTAAGAACTCTGACACTTTCGGCAGATTTAATGCCTAAGAATGAGCGGATATCACCTAAAAGGGAATCTGCTTCACCGGCTAATCCTGCCTTCTTTTCAACATAAATGCGGTAAACCATATTTTAACCTTCCTATCAATTTAATGCTTTAAGTGCTCTCGCACCGATATCACTGCGTTTGTAAGCGTTTTCAAAGTGAACCTTTTCGGTTTCCTTATACGCTTTTTCTATTGCGGCTTTAAGGTCTGGCGCAACTGCGCTTACACCTAAAACTCGTCCGCCTGCCGAAAGAACGGTATCTGAGTCCTTTTTAGCGCCTGCGTAAATTACGGTAGCCTCAATATCGCTGTCAACGGTAATGGGGAAACCGCTTTGATATTTCTGAGGATAACCTTCACTTGCCATAACTACACAGCAAGCGGCGGCATCCTTGAATTTAACTTCACATTTATCGAGGGTACCGTTTGTGCAAGAAAGCATAATTTCAAAAAGGTCGCTTTCAAGCAGGGGAAGAACAACCTGAGTTTCGGGGTCACCGAAACGGCAGTTATATTCAATTACCTTGGGACCGTTTTCGGTAATCATAAGACCGAAGAATAAACAACCCTTAAAGGTACGTCCTTCTTTTTCCATAGCGCGAATGGTGGGAATAAAGATTTCATCCATACAAACCTTTGCTACGTCTAAAGTATAGTAAGGATTAGGAGCAATAGTACCCATACCGCCCGTATTAAGTCCCATATCGCCGTCTTTGGCGCGCTTATGGTCCATAGCCGAAACCATAGGAACAAGAGTTTTACCGTCGGTAAAGGCGAGAACCGAAACCTCGGGGCCTGTTAAGAATTCTTCAATAACGATGTTATTTCCCGAAGCGCCGAAGATTTTGTCTTCCATAATGGAACGTATAGCGTCTTCAGCTTCTTTTCTCGTTTCGGCAATAATTACGCCTTTGCCGAGAGCCAGACCGTCAGCCTTGATAACGGTGGGAAGGGGAGCGGTCTTAACATACTCAAGCGCTTCCTCTATGTTGTTATATACACCGTAAGCAGCGGTAGGAATGCCGTATTTTTTCATAAGGTTTTTGGAAAATACTTTACTGCCTTCGATTATTGCGGCAGCCTTATTCGGACCGAAGCAAGGAATACCAACGCCGTTTAATGCGTCAACCATACCTGCTACCAACGGGTCGTCGGGAGCAACCACAACGTAGTCGATTTTATTTTCCTTTGCAAAATCACAAATTTTATCAATTTCTGTAACGGGAATGGGAACGAGAGTGGCTTCACTCATACCGCCGTTTCCCGGAATTGCAAAAATTTCATCAATTTTTGCGCTTTCCTTTAACTTTTTAATGATGGTATGTTCTCTTCCGCCGCTACCAATAACAGCAACTTTCATATTTTTAATTCTCCTATTAATGATGGAAAAGTCTCATTCCGGTGAATGCCATAGAGATACCGTATTTGTTACAACACTCAATAACAACGTCATCTCTTATAGAACCGCCGGGCTCTGCAATATAGGAAACACCGCTCTTCTTAGCGCGTTCAATGTTATCGTCAAAGGGGAAGAAGGCGTCACTGCCGAGAGCTACACCGCTGATGGTGTCGAGATATGCTCTCTGCTCTTCCATAGTGAAGCGTTCGGGCTGAACCGTAAAGTATTTCTGCCAGTTACCGTCTGCGCAAACGTCTTCTTCGTTCTGGTTGATGTAACCGTCGATAACGTTATCTCTGTCGGGTCTGCCGAGAGTATCCTTAAAGGGAAGGTTTAATACCTTGTCGTGCTGACGTAAGAACCAGGTGTCAGCCTTACCGCCTGCAAGACGGGTGCAGTGAACACGGGACTGCTGACCTGCACCAACACCGATAGCCTGTCCGTCAACTGCAAAGCATACGGAGTTGGACTGTGTATATTTAAGGGTGATAAGAGAAATAATTAAATCTCTTATTGCGCTTTCGGGCATATCCTTTTTATCGGTAACAACGTTAGAAAGAAGTTCTTTGTTAATCTTGAACTCATTTCTGCCCTGTTCAAAGGTGATACCGTAAACCTGTTTGTGCTCAATGGGAGCGGGTACGAAATCGGGGTCGATTTTTACAATGTTATAGGTACCTTTTCTTTTTGACTTTAAAATTTCAAGGGCTTCTGGCTCATAACTGGGAGCGATAATACCGTCGCTTACCTCTCTCTTAATCATAAGAGCGGTGGTAACGTCACATACGTCGCTTAACGCTACCCAGTCACCAAAGGAACACATTCTGTCGGTACCTCTTGCTCTTGCATAAGCGCAGGCAAGGGGAGAGTCGTCAAGACCTTCAATATCGTCAACGAAGCAAGCCTTCTTTAACTTTTCGGAAAGGGGAAGACCGATAGCCGCAGAGGTAGGGCTAACGTGCTTAAAGGAAGTAACTGCAGGCATACCGAGTGCTTCTTTAAGTTCCTTTACAAGCTGCCAGGAATTGAAGGCGTCAAGAAAGTTAATGTAACCGGGACGTCCGTTCAAAATTTCAATGGGAAGCTCAGTTCCGTCGTGCATAAATATTTTTGCAGGTTTCTGGTTGGGGTTACAACCGTATTTAAGTTCGAATTCTTTCATAACTGCCTCCGTAATTATTTGTTTTTATTTATAATGATGTTGGTTGCCTCTCCGTTTTCAAGGGAAACCTGACGAACGAAAAGGGAAACCTTATTATCTTCGTTAAGACTGTTCCATACCATATCGGCTAAATCCTTGGCAGTGTTGGGAAGAACTACTGCTTCGGGCTCACCGTAGAAGGATGGAATGGGATTGCCGTCGCATTTGTAGGTGTGAATGAAGTGACCCTTGCTCTGAATGGGAGCATATGAGTAGGTGTATCTCTGACAAGCCTCGGGATTACCGTCGGCACTCTTTAAGATAGACATTTTATAGGTGAAATCCGCTTTATCGAAATCATAGTAGCAGATACCCGAAATTCTTGGAGTAAAGTTAGGAGCATCGGGCTCGAACTCACGGGTGTTAAGAGCAGCCTCGAATGCGAAAGGATCACTTGCATCATTTGTAACAAAATCATAAATGGTGTTGGTCTGGTCACCGTTGGTAATAATATCAATATCACCGTATGCAAGATAAGGATTATAAATTATAAGGCTTGGGTCGGTAAGTTTGCTTTCGTCAAAAGCCTTTGTACGCATACCGTTTTCGAATTCCTCGAAAATACGGTTACGGCTGTTTTCGCTTCTGCCCATAATGAAATAAGCGATAAGAGCGCTTTTTCCGTCTGCAGATTTACCGATAACGATACCTCTGCCGGGATAAGAATTTTCTTTAAGAAGATTTTCTAAATTATAAATGTTGCTCATAAGTTTTACTCCTTTACAAAGGTTTTGCTGATTTTTTCAACGGCTTCGGGAAGTATCTTCCATTCAGCCTGTTCCATAACGCGCTTCTGTAAAATTTCGGGTGTGTCGCCCTCTTCAATATTAACCGCCTTTTGAAGAATGATTTTACCGCCGTCGGGAATTTCGTTTACAAAATGCACCGTGGCGCCCGTAACCTTAACCCCGTAACTCAGCGCTGCTTCGTGAACCTTAAGTCCGTAAAAGCCTTCTCCGCAAAAAGAGGGAATAAGAGAGGGGTGAACGTTTAAAATGCGGTTTTCGTATTTTTTAGTAAATCTTTCACTTAAAATACACATAAAGCCTGCAAGAACGATTAAGTCGGTTTCGTTGTTTTCAAGGGCTTCGATTATCTGTTCTTCAAAGCGCTCGTTACCTTTTTTCTCTATAACCAAACTGTCGATACCTGCTTTTTCTGCTCTCGTCAAAGCATAGGCGTCCTTTTTGTTGGATATAACAAGGGTGATTTCACCGCTTTTTATAATACCGCTTTTCTGAGCATCGATAAGCGCCTGAAGATTTGTGCCGCCTCCCGAAACGAGAACGGCTATACGGGCCTTTACCATAATTCTACCTCAGTTTCACTCTTAACGATTTCACCGATAACGTAAGCGTCTTCACCGTTCGCCTTAAGGATTTCAACTGCCTTCTCGGCATCCTCTTTGTTTACAACGGCAATCATACCAACGCCCATATTAAAGGTGTTGAACATATCTCTTTCGGGAATGTTGCCAACCTGCTGAATGTATTTGAAGATGGGAAGAATTTTAACGTCGCTCTTTTTGATTTTAGCGCCAAAGCCGTCGGGAAGACTTCTCGGGATGTTCTCGTAGAAGCCGCCGCCCGTGATGTGAGAAACCGACTTTACGGTAACTTCCTTCATAAGAGCAAGCATACTCTTAACGTACATCTTGGTGGGGGTGAGTAAGGTTTCGCCGAGACCCTTTCCGCCAAGCTCTGCAACGGGAGCGGTAAGGTCAGCGTTTTCAATATCGAAAACCTTTCTTACTAAAGAAAATCCGTTGGAGTGAACACCGGTAGAAGCAAGAGCAACGATTACGTCGCCTTCCTTAACGGAATTTTTATCAAGTATCTTGGATTTATCAACAACACCTGTGCAATAGCCTGCAAGGTCGTAATCCTCTTCGGGCATAAGACCGGGATGCTCTGCGGTTTCGCCGCCGATAAGAGCGCAACCTGCCTGAACACAGCCTTCAGCTACACCGCCAACGATATCGGCAATCTTTTCGGGGAAGTTTTTGCCGCAAGCAATATAGTCAAGGAAGAAAAGTGGCTTTGCGCCGCAACAGATAATATCGTTTGCGCACATAGCAACGCAGTCAATACCAATGGTATCGTGTTTATCAAGAAGCATTGCAAGTTTGATTTTGGTGCCAACGCCGTCGGTACCGCTAACCAAAACGGGCTCAGTTATGCCTGTAAGGTCTAAACCGAAGCAACCGCCGAAACCGCCTACGTCATCTAAACAACCTTCGTTTTTAGTACGGGCGATATGCTTTTTCATAAGCTCTACGGACTTGTAACCTGCGGTGATATCAACACCTGCTGCCTTGTAACTTTCGCTGAAACTACTATTCATAATCTTACTCCTTATCACGCTGTTTTTTTAAAAAACAACGATATTTTATATATTTTTTATACTTTTAAAAACAACGAATTCTCCGACTTTCATCGGAGAAGGGTTGTTTACATATACTGCTTTGAAATGATATCGTTTTTCTCAAGTACCTTTGCGGCGGCATTTGCTCTTTGTTCGTCAAGCTTTTTAGCCAGCGCCTCGTCGCCTACTGCAATAATCTGAGCGGCAAGAAGGGCTGCGTTTGCCGAGCCGTCGATAGCAACGGTTGCAACGGGAATACCCGAAGGCATTTGTACCGTTGAAAGAAGAGCGTCAAGTCCGTCAAGGGTAGAGGACTTAACGGGGATACCGATAACGGGAAGGGTGGTTGCGGCGGCAACTGCGCCTGCAAGATGCGCTGCTTTACCTGCGGCGCAAATAATCGCACCAAAACCGTTGGCTCTTGCGTTTTCGGTAAACTCACGAACCTCTTTTGGAGTGCGGTGGGCAGAATATACGTGAACCTCAAAAGGAACTTCCAAATCCTTTAAAGTATCCATAGCCTTTTGTACTACGGGAAGGTCGCTGTCGCTTCCCATAAGAATTCCTACTTTTTTCATAGCTTTCTCCTGTCTGCTTTTATACAAAACAAGGCAGTCCCGTAAAAATGCGGAACTGCCCAGACGGTCGACATACAAAACACTTAATGCTCCCATGCGGTAAACCGCTAATCCGTCAGTTGCAAAAAGCTTGTAAATTTATTACATAGTAATTATATATTATTTACAATTATATGTCAAGAAATTAAGATGTAAAATTATGGAGAAATAAATCGTATTTTTTTGTATGTTTTTTCAAAATAATACTTGTTTTAATAAAAAGTATATGGTATGATGCAATTAGAAAAAAATTCCTTGAAGGGAGAAATTAAAATGGATAACGAAAAAATGTTAAAAGAAGCGCTCGAACAGGGTATTGAGTACTACAAAAAAGGCAGAATTCTTGTTTGGCACGATGAATTTGACGGCGATAAACTCGATATGGATAAGTGGGTTTTCCACCGTACCATGAGCACCGCTGACAGAATTTACGATAACTCTGAAAAGAACTGCCGTGTTGAAAACGGTGAAGTGCATATGCAGTCCCACCGTACCGACGACCCCGAGCATCCCTTTACTTTAAGCGAGGGTCTTACGACAAAGTTCACTATGAACTGGAAATACGGCTATCTTGAAATGCGTGCAAAGGTTCCTTACCGTCACGGCGCATGGCCTTCCTTCTGGACTCAGTCTTCTACTGTTTTTAAAACTACTCCCTGGATGGCAGAGGCTGATATTTTCGAGGTATTTTCAAATGACAGCGGTCTTGCTTCCGCTCTTCATAAATGGGGATATTCTCAGCATTGTTCCGTTGGCGGCGGTTGGTATAAGGTAGGCGAACCTGAAACTATTAATGAAGAATATCACATTTACGGCTATGAATGGAATCCCGAATATATGGCATTTTTCGTTGACGGAAAAGAACAGTGGCGCACTCCCATTGACGCAGTAAACGGTAACTTTAAACACGAAGTAATTGACGGTACAAGCGGTTTCCACGATTTCCAGTTTATTATCTTTAATAATGAACTTTTCACCGAAGGCAGCAGTTGGAAACCTAACGGCTGGGCTATTAACGATGACGATCAGTTCCCCATTGACTACTATATCGACTGGGTAAGACTTTATCAGAATCCCGAAAAGGAAGAGCTTAAATTAAAGCCCGAAATTGATGAAGTAATCGCTCAGAAGAAAGCCGAAGAAGAAGCTAAGGCTAAGGAAGAAAACAAATAAAAATTAACTTAACTCTACACAAAATCGGCAGTTTTCTACTCTTGAACTGCCGATTTTAATTTTTTAAAAAATTAAATTCTAAAATTTGCTATTTCGTTTCGTTATAGATTAATGAAGAAGGTAAAAAGACAGAGTACGGTTACCTTTCTTGACAGTACAAATGCATTTCGGTATAATAAATAAGGTGAAAAGGAACACGAAAGAACCGTCCGCTGTGTTTCTTTATTGGTAATTTCGGGCAACCGAGGACGTTTGCCCCTACAATGTAGCCGTAAATATTTTTTGGTATTTTGTAGGGGACGATGCCCACATCGTCCCGTTTTTTTGTGTAAATTTATTGATATTTCATAGGGGATGGCGGTTGCCGACATCTTAACAATCCCTCAGTCACTTTCGTGACAGCTCCCTTTACACAAAGGAGCCTTTATTTTGCCCTCCTTGTGCAAAGGAGGGGGGACCGACGAATGTCGGTGGGAGGATTGTGCGAAACAAAAGTAACTAAGACAGGTGACGTTTCTCTGTCTTATTATAATGGACGAAACGGAAAAAATCTGTTTTTATTTGAGGAAGTAACTCGGACGAGGCATATTGAAATACATAGAGAATTTAGATGGTGGTAATGTGAATTACAAAGAAGAGATAGAAATAAGAAAAGCGATTAGAGAGAAGATATATGATGGCGAAAAAATAACAAAGGAAGAACGTGAATGGCTCGTAACCCATCCGGTTTACCACGAGATTATGGGTTTTCCTGTATTACGTGTAGACGTGATTGATATAAAACCTAATACAAAATATATTATTACAATAAAAAAACATTCATCAACATATCCTTACAAAATAGGTGCTGTAGTATCAGTTCCTGCAAGCAAAGGGAAAATTATCTTAGATAAAGCAGTTTTTGATATGTATAATCGGGAGAAAAAGCCGGGAAGTCCTATTAAGAGTTATTTTACCGAGTTCGAAACCAATGATGAAGAAAGCTTTTTATATATGTCTACTATTGGGAAAATTAAAGTTGATTATGGGTGCCAGTTTATAGAAAAATGGAACAATGAGCTTATTTACGGTTTTGCAGATGGTGCTGATCGAAACTTTGCAATGAAAAAGGAAGTAGTGGATGACAACAAAATTATCTATAGTTGTAAATCTGTTGTGGGTGATAATTTTGATGCTCTTGTTTTTTCTCTTGAATTGAACGAAGTAACATAGGGGAAAGTCCCCTGTGTTTTCTGCTTAAATTTAATGAGGTGAATTTATGTTTGGTTTTACAATAAAAGGTTTAAATGTGGAAATACATTGGATAGAAGCGTTAATTAATTTTCTCGTATTATACGGATTGGTAGTATTATTCAGCTTTTTAAGAGTAAAAAATACCCTAAAAGCTTTTTCACAGGGAAATTGTGATGAAAAACTTATTAAAAAGTGTAAATCTATAAAGCGTCAGTATTATTCTCGCAAGGATAAAAAAGTATATAATTTATTTTGTACCGTTCTTGCCGCTATTGCGCTTCAGACAAAACAATCTGATTTGTTTTTTGAGAATTTTAACGATTATAAAAATATAGATATTGACTCACAAAACAGAGTGTTTATTTTGGTACTTTCTTATATTAAAGGTCAAAGCTACTCAGATTTATTTAATGAGTGCAAAACTCTGAGTGAAAATCAGCAATTCGGTAAAGAGCAAATATGTTTTCTTTACAAAAAATATGGAGTAAAATCGGAAACGGTAGTTGAATTGCTTAATAACGAGAACTTTAATTTACATAATCAAGAAGTGATAGAGTGTTTAAACGTACTTATTAATATCCTTTAAGACAGGGGACTAAGACAGAATAACAAGGGGACTGTCCCCTGTGTTTCTTTGATATTTCGTAGGGGATGGCGGATGCCGACATCTCAACAATCCCTCAGTCACTTTCGTGACAGCTCCCTTTACACAAAGGAGCCTTTATTTTGCCCTCCTTGTGCAAAGGAGGGGGCCGACGTATGTCGGTGGGAGGATTGTTTTCTCTTCGGGCAACCGAGGACGTTTGCCCAAAAGTGTAGCCGTAGAGATTTGTTGGCAATTCGTATATAACGGGCGGATGAAGGGCATCCGCCCCTACAATGTAGCCGTAAAGATTAAATCTTGTTATTGAAAAAACGGGGAATATAATATATAATTTTTTTGAGGTGTTTGCCGTGAAAAAAATCGACGAAATAATTTCTTCTTTAGAAAAAGAATACGTAAAATTCTGGGAAGACGTTTGTAATATTGAAAGCCCTACCGAATATAAGGAGGGCGTTGACAAGGTGGGAAGCCTTTTTATCGAAAAAGCCGAAAAATTAGGCTTTAGTACCGAAAAATGTGAGCAAAAGGTGTCGGGAGATGCAATATGCATTACCATGAACGAGGAAATAAAAGAAAAACCCGTTTGTTTTTCCGCCCATATTGATACCGTTCATCCCGTAGGTTCTTTTGGCTGTCCTGCCGTAAAAATAAAGGACGGCATAATTTTCGGCCCCGGTGTTACCGACTGCAAGGGTGGTGCGGTAGCAGGTCTTTTTGCTATGCAGGTTTTAAAAACGGTTGGCTTTAAGGGTCGTCCCGTAAAGCTTATTATTCAGAGCGACGAAGAAACAAGCAGTAAAGGCAGTAATAAAGAAACAATTAAATTTATGGCGGAAAAAGCCCGTGATGCAGTTGCTTTTATAAATCTTGAAGGACGAAGAAACGACGGAATAGTGCTTAAACGAAAGGGAATACTCCGCATTGAAATTAAGGTTAAAGGTAAAGCCGTTCACGCGTCTGCCTGCTGTGACGGAGCAAGCGCCGTAAGAGAAGCGGCATATAAAATTATTGAATTTGAAAAGCTTAAGGATGCTTTCGGTGTTACTGCTAATTGCGGACTTATAAAGGGCGGAACTGCAGGTAATACGGTGCCCGAAGAGTGCGTTATGGAATTTGATTTCAGATTTTCAAATCAAAAGCAGTATGAATTTGTAATGAAAACCGTTAAAGAAATTTGCGAAAAAAACTTTATAGAGGGCACAAAAACCGCCTTCACTGTAAAAAGCGAAAGGGTTTGTATGGAAGAAACCGAGAAAAATCTTGCGCTTTATGAAAAAATCGAGGATATTTTCGAACAAAACGGGTTAAAAAGACTTGGCAAAACCTTTAGCGGTGGGGGAAGCGATGCGGCTGATATGACTTGTTTCGGAATACCTACCGTTGACGGACTTGGCGTTTACGGTTCTAAAATACACTCAAAGGATGAATATGCCGAGCTTTCCTCCTTAAGCGAGGCGGCTAAGCGTTTGTGCGCAATAGCGACAAATATATAATAAATTGTAAAATTATGTATGAATACTTGATTTTTTGAAAGAAAAATATTATACTAAAGATTGTGAATTTTTTAATGAATGGGATGTAATAAATGAGTAGAAAAGTTAAAAAGAACGGGCATCTTTATTTTATGTTGCTTTTTCCTTTGGTTACGCTTTATTTTGAATTACTGTTTCGTGTTGCAATAGTTGATAAATTTTTCGGTGTAAGCCTTATTTACACTCTGCTTTTCAGCTTTGCTTACGGCTGTGTAGGTTATCTTTTATCTTCAATAAGCAAAAACCGTAAGATTAATAAATGGGTTTGCTCAGGTCTTATGATTTTGACCGTTATTCCTTATATCGTTGAATATTTAATATACCGATTCTTTAAAACGGTATATGATATAGGTATGATTACCGGTACGGCAGGGGATGCGGCAACCAACTTCGGCGGTGAAATTTTCAGCCTGATTTTAAGAAGCATTCCCGTTATACTTCTTTTCATACTTCCCGTTATACTTTATATTATCTACTTAAACAGACTTGTTCCGCCCTATAAATCAAACGCTACCTTGCGTATTATATCGGTAAGCACTTCGCTGATTTCTTACGTTTTATGCGTACTTATTATAACGGCAAGCAGTATCTACGGACCTATGTATAAAACCGATTATAACTTCCGTAGCGCAACCGAAAGCTTCGGTCTTATGACGGGTCTTCGCCTTGATGCAAAATATCTGTTATTCGGCAGAGAAAGCAGTTATGAAAATCCCGAACTCAGCGGTGAAAACGGGGAAGAACCCGATGAACCTATAGTATATGGCAAAAACGAATTAGACCTTGATTTTGCCGCTCTTGATGAAGGCGCTTCAACAAAAATCAAAAATCTTAACGCATACGTAAGCTCCTTAAAGGCTTCAAGCAAAAACGAATATACGGGTATATTCAAGGGCAAAAACCTTGTTATGATTTCGGCAGAGGCATTTACCGCCGAGGTTATCGACCCAGGGCTTACTCCCACTCTTTATCGACTTGCCAACAAGGGCATACAGTTTACCGATTATTATCAGCCCTCCAGCGCAGGTACTACGGGAGGAGAATACCAAAACGTATTCGGTATGCTGCCTATGGCAGGCGGACGTTCCTTTAAGAATACTGCCAAAACCCTTAATTACTACACAATGGGCAGTCAGCTTGACAGACTCGGTTATTACGGAAAAGCATATCATAATAATTCCTATACCTACTACGACCGTCACAAGACCCACGTAAATCTCGGATATTCCGACGGCTTTATGGGACAGGGCAACGGTATGGAGGAATACGTTAAAAACTGTTGGCCTCAGAGTGACCTTGAAATGTTCCAGGGAACCCTTCCAACCTATATAGATAAGCAACCCTTCAACGTTTATTATATGTCGGTAAGCGGTCACAGCGGATACTCAAGAAGCGGTAACTCAATGACCAATAAAAACTGGGACAAGGTTAAAGACCTTAACTATTCCGATACCGTAAAGGGTTATCTTGCCGCTAACCTTGAACTTGAAAATGCTCTTACCTATATGGTGGCTGAGCTTGAGGCAAAGGGAATTGCAAACGATACCGTTATCGTAATTTCCACCGACCACTTCCCCTACGGTCTTGACGACGGCGGAACCTTTGGTAATATGCCTTATCTTTCCGAACTTTACGGCTATAACGTTAAGGATTATTTCCAGAGAGACCATAACCGTCTTATAATCTGGAGCGGATGTCTTGAACAGTTCGACCCCATAGTCGTTGACACTCCCACCTTCAGCCTTGATATCGTTCCAACCCTTTCAAATCTTTTCGGAACGGAATTTGATTCACGTTTAATGCCCGGCAGAGACGTTTTCTCAGATGCAACTCCACTTGTATATAATACAAACTACGACTGGAAAACCGACCTTGGCACCTATTATAATTCAAAGGGTAAATTCGTACCGGTTAACGATACCGTTACCATCCCCGAAAATTACGTCAGCGATATGAAAAAGATAGTAAGAAATAAAATCAATTTCAGTGCCGACGCTCCTGCGGTGGATTACTACAGACATATATTTGGTTAAAAAAACGGGCATTGCCCGTTTTTTTGCTTTTTTATACTTGAAAAAGTTGCGTGTTTATAGTATAATCTTAAGCAAACACGAATAATCCGAACCTGATTTTAAAGGCTCAATTTTCGTCTTTGCATTGTTAAAATACTCGTTAATCCGTCAGGATTAACTGCGTTTTGTGCCTCGCACAGCCAAAAATTCAACTCTTTAAAATTCTGCGACCTAAAACGGGCAGAATTTGGAGTGATTTTTGGTGCGGAAGAATCCGTCAGGCTAACGCCTACGGGTGATGACAAACCGAAAAGTGCCGAAAGAATGCCGTTTTAGGCAGGTTCGGATTATTCGTGTTTGCTTAAAGTTATAGAATGGAGGAAAGTATTTTTATGAGCAGTTATCTTTCGATGTCGAAGGAAGAACTTTCGGCAGAATTTTCCAAAGTAAAAAAAGAATACGCCTTTTTAACCACCTTGGGTCTTCACCTTGATATGTCCAGAGGTAAGCCGGGCGCTGACCAGATGGATTTAAGCAGACGTATGTTTGACCTTGTCGGTAACGATTTAGGCTTTAAAAACAAAGACGGTATTGATTGCAGAAACTACGGCGGTCTTGACGGACTCAGTGAGCTAAAAGAACTTTTTGCAGGAATTTTAGGTTTACTTCCTTCTCAGATTATCGTAGGCGGTAATTCTTCTCTTAATATGATGTACGATACCGTTTCTCAGGCAATGACCCACGGTCTTGGGGGAGAGCCTTGGATGAAGCAGGGCGAAATTAAGTTTATCTGTCCCGTTCCCGGTTACGACCGTCATTTTGCCATTACCGAGCATTTCGGAATTAAAATGATTCCCGTAAGAAATAATCCCGATGGACCCGATATGGATAAAATCGAGGAACTTATTAAAGACCCGTCGGTAAAGGGTATGTGGTGCGTTCCCAAATACTCCAACCCCGAAGGAATTACCTATAGCGATGAGGTTGTAAAGCGTCTTGCAAATATGAAGCCTGCCGCTAAGGATTTCCGTATTTTCTGGGATAACGCTTATGCTATTCACGACCTTTATGAAGAGGGTGACGAGCTTTTAAACATTTACGACGAATGTGTAAAGGCAGGAAATCCCGACCTTGTAATTATGTTTACTTCCACCTCTAAGATTACCTTCCCCGGCGCAGGTGTTGCGGCTCAGGCGGCAAGTCCCAATAACGTGGAAATTCTTAAGAGCAGAATGATGTTCCAGACCATAGGCCCCGATAAGCTTAATCAGCTTCGCCACGCACGTGCTTTTAAAAGCGTAGCCGACGTTAAGGAGCATATGAAGGAACACGCAGGAATTTTACGTCCCAAGTTCGAAAGTGTTTTAAGTGAGCTTGAAAGTGAACTTTCGGGACTTGAAATTGCGCATTGGAATACTCCTAAGGGCGGTTATTTTATCAGCCTTAACGTAATGAACGGTTGCGCTAAAAGGGTAGAGGAGCTTTGCGCAGGCGCGGGTATGATACTTACCAAAGTGGGCGCTACCTATCCTTACGGCTATGATGAAAACGACAGCAATATCCGTATTGCTCCTTCCTTCCCGCCTGTTGAGGAAATAAAGAAGGCTTCAAGGGTGCTTTGCGTATCTGTAAGATATGCAGTGCTCGAAAAGCTTTTAAGTGAAAAGTAATTATACATTGACTTTTTGATAAATAGAATGTATAATAATCATATTAATTTTATAAAAACGGAGGACTTGTAATGAAGAACAAAAGAGCAAGTAAAATTACATTTTTTGTAGTTTTCATTTTGATTCTTGTTCTGACCTACACTGCATTCTTCGGAATTCAGAGCTACCACGGCGACACCCGTAACGTTTACATTAAGGGTGCGAAAGAAATTCGTTGGGGCATTGATATCCGAGGCGGTGTTGAAGCGGTATTTACTCCCGATATTCCCGTTGAGCAGATTACTGACGAGGAAATGGATGCCGCTAAAGCCATTATCGATACACGAATGGTAAACCAGAACATAACAGACTATGAAATTTATGCCGATAAGGAGAATAAGCAGATAGTTGTACGCTTCCCCTGGGCTGCCGATGACAGTTCTATGGATCCTGCCGCTGCAGTTGCTTCTCTTGGTGAAACGGCAAAACTCAGCTTCTGTAAGGCATCCACTTATGATGCTAACAACATCATTTTCACAGGTGAACACGTTGAAAAGGCAGAGGCGGTATTTACCGAAGAAAACGGTTGGGTAGTTGCCCTTGACCTTGACAGCACGGCAACGGGACTTTTTGCTACCGCTACCGCTGAACTCGTATCTTCTCAGGGTCAGATAGCAATTTGTATGGATGAAAGCGTTATTTCCGCTCCTACCGTTCAGGCTTCCATTACCGACGGTAACGCTATTATTACCGGTATGGAAAATGCTGAAAACGCTATTGACCTTGCTAACAAGATTAATGCAGGTGCGCTTCCTTTCGCATTAAGCGTTGACGACAGTAAACTTTCTATCGTTTCCGCTACTCTCGGCGCTAACGCTCTTAACGTAATGGTTATTGCAGGCGCTATTGCTTTCGGAGTTATCTGTATTCTTATGATAGTTCGCTACAGACTTAACGGTGTAGTTGCTTCAATCGCTCTTCTCGGTCAGCTGGCAGGCTCTATTGCCGCTATTTCGGGATATTTCCCAAGCGTTGACAGTTTCACCCTTACCATCCCCGGTATTGCAGGTATTATCCTTTCTATCGGTGTTGGTGTTGACTGTAACGTTATCGCCGCTGAAAGAATCCGTCAGGAATTCAGAAACGGCAGAACCATAGACGGCGCAATTAACCTCGGCTTTAAGAATTCCTTGAGCGCTATTATCGACGGTAACGTAACCATTCTTATCGTTGCTATAGTTTTGATGGGCGCGTTCGGTACAAGCGGAATAGTATTCTATAAGTTATTCTCTTGGCTTTTCGGCGCTTCAATTGCCGGTTCTATCTATTCCTTCGGTTATACCCTCTTAATCGGTGTTATTTTCAACCTCATAATGGGTGTGCTTTGCTCCAAGTGGATGCTTAAGAGTGTTTCACAGATTAAGTTCTTAAGAAAACCTTGGCTTTACGGAGGTAAGAGAAATGGCTAAAAAAATAGATTTCAACAAACCTCTTAAATGGGTTCTTATTGCATACGCTGCTTTCGCTCTCGTTGGCGTAATCATCGCCGTTACCTTGGGCGTAAGACTTGACATCAACTTTAAGGGCGGTACTGTTATTACCTATAACTACACCTTTGAAGAAGGCAAGGTTGCCGATATTAACGTTGAGGACGTTAAAGCGTTGGTTAGCGAAAACCTGAAGGCTGACGCCGTTGTAACAAAGGGCGCTTCCATTGCGGGTAATACCTACACCATAACGGTTTCCCTCGTTAAGAACGAAGCTGTTACTACCGATTCTCAGGAAGCTCTTTCTAAGGCTCTTCAGGAAAAGTATAAGGACAATAACGTGGCTGTATATAGCGCTACTTCCGTAAGTCCTACTCTTGCAGTTAAGTTCTTTGTTAAAGCGCTTACCGCTGTTTTGGTGGTTGCTATCCTCGTTATTATTTACGTAGGTATCCGTTTCCGTAAAATCGGCGGTGTAACTGCGGCCCTTACTTCGCTCGTTGCAGTTCTCTTCGACGTTGTCGTTGCTTTTGTTGCTTGTATAGTTTTCCGTTTACAGATAGATATGAACTTTATCGCGGTAGTTCTTACCATACTCGGTTATTCTCTTAACGATACTATCGTTGTTTACGACTCTGTACGTGAAAACAAGAAGATAGGCGAAGATATGACTCTTGCCGAGATGGTTAATAAGAGTCTTCAAGACGTATTTGCAAGAAACATCGTAACAACAACCACTACCGTTCTTGCGGTTATTACAATTATTGTTGTATCCGAAATTTACGGTCTTACTTCTCTTCGTACCTTTGCAATTCCTATGGTATTCGGTCTTGTTTCGGGCTGTATTTCCTCTCTCTTTATCGCTACTCCTTTGTGGGTTCGTTGGAGAAACAAATTGGACGCAAAGAAAAACTAAAAACTATAAAACCGGCTTTCAAAGTCGGTTTTATTTATAGGTGATAATATGATAAATATTGCGACTATCGGTACAAGCTGGATAACACGCTCCTTTATAGGCGGTCTTGATTTGCTTACGGATATGTATAATCTTTCTGCCGTTTATTCGAGAAGTAAAGAGCGTGGCGAAGAATTTTTAAAGGATATAAATAAAACTGCCCGTATTTTTACCGATTTAAACGAGATGGCAAAGGATAGTGAAATTGACGCCGTTTATATAGCAAGTCCCAATTCACTTCATTTTGAACAGGCTATGCTTATGGTTGAAAACAAAAAACACGTAATCGTGGAAAAGCCTATGGTAATAAGTGAAGAACAGTTTATGAAACTGAGTGGCGCCGCAAGAGAAAACGACGTTATATTTATGGAAGCAATTATTCCTATCCATCTTCCTGCACGAAAAATAATTAAAGAAAATTTAGGCAGAATCGGCAGAATTCAAAGCTCACGCTTTCAGTTTTGTCAGTTTTCAAGTAAATATAAGGATTACGTTCTGGGCAATAATCCTAATATATTTAATCCCCGTTTTGCTACGGGTACGCTGATGGATTTGGGTGTTTACTGTGTTTATCCCGCTATCGACTTTTTCGGTCTGCCCGAAACCTTAAGCACTCAGGCAACCTTTTTGGAGAGCGGAAGTGACTCTTCAATTTCTTCCATTTATAAATATAATGACCATATAGTGACTCTTATTTCTTCCAAAACCTGTCAAAGCGATTTGCCAAGTGAAATAGTAGGTGATAACGGAAAAATCACTATAGGACATATTTCAAAATATGACGAAGTTTCCATTACCGTTGACGGAGTAACAGAAACGCTTGTGGGAACAATGTCCAAGGAAGAGCTTATGAGCTATGAAGCAAAGGACTTTTACCGCTATATAACCGATAGACAAGGCACCAAAGACGAATATAACGAAACCTGTCAGCTATCTCTTACAGTATGCGCCGTAATGGAAGCAATGCGTATGCAGGCGGATATAAAATTTTATTAAAAATACACTGAATATAAGTAAAAGTAAAAAACGGTAGTTTTCCACAATGGGAAACTGCCGCTTTGTATTTTTAACGCAGTAAATATTGACACAAAAATTTTAAAAATATATAATTAAACTAGAGAAAATTAAATTTTTGTGTCACAAATTTACTGAAAGTGTCGTTGTTATATATAGAAGCAAAAAAAGCATGTGTTTTATAATTACATTGTTAAACGATTGGATTTGGAAAAAGATTATGAAAAATTTTTATAAAAACTTTTGTTTATTGTTAATTCTTTTTGTTTTAATTTTCACCGTTTCCTGTAATAACTCGGCTGATGATTCTATCTCCGTTAATCTTACCGAAAATGTTTCACCCGTGACTTTAAAACGACAACAGCTCAGCGATTCTTTCGTTAGTGCAAATCAGGATTTTTCAGCAAGACTTTTTGCACTTGAAACCCGAAATCACAGGGGGAATTTTAATATTTCACCTTATTCTCTTTCTTTTGCTCTTAGTATAGTGGCTGAGGGTGCAAACGGTAACACTCTTTCTCAGTTTGAAAACGTGCTTATGAATGGCATGGAGCAAAAAGAGTGGAATAACAATATGTATAGCTTGCTGAAGAAAAATGATAATTATTTATCTCAGGCAGACGTTTTATTGTTAACCAAGAAAAACGCTGACGTTAAGGAAACATTCTTAGAGAGTGTTTCGGGGAATTTTAACGCTTCGGTATATCACGTTGATTTCAAAAAACAGCAAACCGTTGAAGAAATCAATAATTGGGCAAAAGAAAAAACAGCAGGGCAAATTAAAAACGTTGTAGAAAATTTTGATAACAACACGGCTATGTATATAGCAGATGCCGTATATATTGATATGCCGTGGACAACAACTCACCGAAAAGCTGACGTAAAGGAAGAAATATTCACAAATCTGAGTGGCGACAAAAATAAGGTTCAAATGATATACACCGTACTAAATGGTAATAAAATCAATTATATAAGTAACGAAAACGAAGAAGGTTTTATAAAGTATTTTGCTAACGGATATAGGTTTGTTGCAGTTATGCCGAATGAAAATTATAATTTTGACGATTACGTTTATTCATTTGACGGAAACAAACTAAGAAGTATTATATTGAGCGGTAAAACAGAAGTGATTAAAGCAGGGATGCCTCAGTTTAACGTAGAAAGTAGCGCTGACTTTAGAAATACGCTTGTTGAAATGGGTATAATAGATGCTTACGATGCCGACAAGGCTGATTTTTCACGCATTTCGGATGACGCTGTTTTGTATATGGGGAAAACCGTGCAAAAAACTTTTCTCAGCGTGGATATATCTGGAATACGGGCAGGTGCTGCTTCGGGACAGGAGTTGATAACCTTGGGGATTGAGCCTATAGAGGAAAGGGTAATAGTTCTAAACAGACCGTTTGTTTATATAATACTTGACCAAAATAATATCCCCGTATTTATGGGAGCGGTAACAGATTTAAGTTAACTGAGAACTAAAAAACAGACTCGAAAGAGTCTGTTTTTTAATGAGTCTGCCTATAAGCCGAGTTCTGTTATCGACGACTATCTATCTCGAAAGGCTGTTGCCAACCTTCTCAAGCCGCTTTTCACGACACGTCGAGCAAACGTATGGTCGTAGTCAGCGTTGCTCCGGATAAGGTTTACAGGGCCGATACGTCTCCGTATCGCCGGTGAGCTCTTACCTCGCCTTTCCACCCTTACCAGTTAACTGGCGGTATATCTCTGTTGCACTATCTCTAAGGTCACCCTCGGCGGCCGTTAGCCGCTATCCTGCTCTGTGGGGCTCGGACTTTCCTCACACAAATTGTGCGCAGCCGTCCGGCAAACTCGCAAGGCTATTTTAACATAAAAGTCTGCTTGTGTCAAAATCTTTTTCTTTTGCATATATAGAATTAGAAAAGTTATAAGGAGAAGATTTATGGTTTCAAGTGCTTTACCTACCTATTTTTTAACGGCTAATTCTGCCGACGGTTTTATTAACGGTTTTAAATCGGTTTACGATGCAAATGACGGTTGGCGTGTTTTTCTTATAAAAGGCGGTCCCGGTACGGGAAAATCTACCTTTATGAAAAATGTAGCACAGGCGCTTTATGAAAGTGGGGAAGAGGTGCATCTTGTTCCTTGCAGCAGTGACCCGAATTCTCTTGACGGGGTTGTTTCACAAAGTAAAAAAATATGCTTTTTCGACGCCACCGCTCCACATATATTAAATCCCGAATATGCGGGAGTGTGTGAAGAAACTATAGATTTAGGTGTGTTCTGGGATAGTGATAAGCTTTATAAGGAACGAGAAAAAATTATAGAACTTACTGATAAAAACAAAGAACTTCACCGTCTTGCTTCAAAGATGATTTCTGCCGTAGGACAGCTTAAAAGAAAAAAGAATAAAGATTCATTAATGGCTACCGATATTGATAAAACCTTCGATTATGCCGCCACTCTTACAGGTCGGTTTTTAAAGGACGGGTATAAAACGGGAAAAGAAAGGGTTATATATCTGTCTGCCATAACAAATGAAGGAGAAATTTTTATAAATGATACCGTCGATAAGTTATGTGACAGAAAAATATTTATAGAAGACGGCTTCGGAACTGTCGCAGGTATAATAACGTCGGTTATCAGAGATTGGGCGATTGATAAAAACATAGAAATAATTACTGTTAAAAATAATATTTTACCAAGTGAGCAAATCGACCATATTCTTATTCCTTCTCTTTCCTTTGCTTTTGTAAGCGGAAAGGGGCATGATGCAGCGGAAAAGAAAATTAACAGTCTTCGTTTTATGGACAGAGAGGTTTTAAAAGAGCATAGAAGCGCAGTTAAGGTTATGGATAAATTATCTGCTGAGTTTACTTTGAGCGCGGTGGAAATACTGAAAAAAGCAAAGCTTAATCACGACGAGCTTGAGAGTTATTACGTTAGCGCTATGGATTTTTCGGCACTTAATAAATTTACTTCAAAATTTACTGAAAAACTGCTTTTATATTGACTTTTAAGCCTTGGTGATTTAAACTTGAATTAATGAATGGTGAAGGAGGGAAGGTATGAAAAAGAGCAACCAAAAAATTGTTTTAATGGCTGTCATTACGTTGTTTATTGCTGTAGGTACTCTTGTCGGCGCAGGGGTTTTGGCGAATTTTTACGGCAAGGATTTTTCATACACACCTTCCCGTACCGAATATGAAAGCGATAGTCAGTCTGACGTTTCTTTTGAAACTTCATCTCAGCCTACAGTCAGCGAAAACGGTGAGAGCGTATCAGTGCCGACTTCTTCAGAAGAAGATATTCCCGAAGAAATCTATCCCGAAATTGAAACGGGAATTTATTTTAACGGGGAAGACAGTATAGTCGTTTCCTTTTACGAGGCAGGCTTTATTGAAGGCAATATAAACTGTTCGTCAATTACTATGGAATTTTCGGGGCAGATGATAGAAAATACCCTTACTGCAACGGGTACGGATAGCCTGAATAATACTATAGAAATTGCTCTGACCTTTGAGGGTAATAAAATAGATGCATCAAGCCGTCCTACCATCCGTTATGAAGAAAACGTTGATTATCTTAATCTTTCGGGCGTTTTTACAAAATAGGAGTAAGAAAAAATGAGTGAATTGTTTGAAATAAAGATTACGGAATATAAGGAATTTTCAAAACTTCCCGACCCGTTCTTAAAGCAAGACGGCACAAGATATGAAAATCCTGATGAATGGGAAGAAATGAGAAAAAATCTTTATAAGCCTACCATAGAATTTCAGTACGGAAAACAACCGCCCTGTCCTGAATTTTTAGAGGTTGAGCCTACGTACACACCGGGCAAGGCAAGAGGCGGCAATACATATCTTATTCATTCGGGCACAAAAGAAAAACCCATTAGATTTCGTCTGAAACTTTTTTTGCCGAATACAGAAGAAAAATGCCCCGTAGTTATTGACGGCGACGGCTGTTTTGAATATCCTTATAACAGGGAATTTTTAGACAAATTTCTTGACAATAATATCGCCTTTGCTTTATTTGACAGAACAGAAATTGCCCACGACGTACAAGGTGAGGGCAGATGTAAGGGCGCTTTTTATGAAACCTATAACGACTATAATTACGGTGCCTTTGCCGCTTGGGCTTGGGGATATTCCAGAGTGGTTGACGCGCTTGAGGTAATTGATAAAACAGATAATTCTTTGATTACCTTTACAGGACATTCACGAGGTGGCAAAACTGCTATGCTTGCAGGCGCACTGGATGAAAGAGCAGCTATTGTTAATCCCAATGAAACCTGTGCAGGCGCTTGTTCCTGTAACAGACTTTTTATAAAGGCTATAGGTGAAGACGGGGTGGAGCGTCCAAGCGAAACTGCCGCAAGTCTTGCAAAAATGTTTCCGTTCTGGATGGGTGAGGAATTTAACGAAATGGCAGAAACTCCCGAACTTTTGCCCTTTGATTCTCATTTCTTAAAGGCTATGGTAGCTCCTCGTGTACTTTTTGTATCCGAAGCAGGAAGTGATATATGGGCAAATCCCGTAGGCAGTTGGCAGACCACCAAAGCGGCGCAAGAGGTATATAAATTTTTAGGAAAAGAAGAAAATTTATATTGGTATTTCAGAAACGGTACTCATTATCATGCTATTGAGGACGTCGAAAAACTTGTCAGCGTTATTAAAAAGGTTAAGTATGGTGAGCCTTTGTGCGACGGTTTCTTTAAAACTCCCTTTAAAGAGCCACCTTTAATGTATGACTGGAAAAATCCTCTGGATAAATAAAGATAAGCAGATAGAATTTTCTATCTGCTTATCTTTCTATAAGACTGTGTGGAATAAATGTGTCGTCACGCGAGTTTTCTTCAACCGTTTTAATTGCTTTTTCGGCGATTTCTTCGGTGCTGATTTCTATGGAAGAAATGGGAAGTTTTAATCGGTCAAGGCTGGGGATATTATCAAATCCGTAAAAACCATCAGCGAAGGAGTGAGTATAGGCGTATATTGCGTAAAGGTCGGTAGAACATATAATAGCCGTGCCCTCTTCATAATGTTCTTTAAGATTTTCGGGGCTTTTGACAGTTTCGAAAGGAACGTTATTTACAGCGTTTAAAAAACCTTCGTATCTCTTATGCTGTGCGAAAGCGTTTTCATATCTTAAAGCGGGGCTATAGTAAATAATCTTTTTATGTGTGGCTGTAACCTTTTCGGTTAGATATGCCATAGCATTAAAATCGTCGGCTCCAACGTATGGGATACCTTCAATTTTATTGCCCAAGGCGACAATGGGGATAGACAACTGATTTAAAAATGTGACGAACTGTTTACTTTGCTGTACCGAACAGAGAAAAATGGCATCTATGCCCGAAGAATAAAGCTGACGAATACACTTTATTTCATTTTCTTCGCTGTAGTGGGTAAACATAACCGAAATAAGAAAGCCTTTTTCTGCCGCTTTCTTTTCAATGTCGGTAATAAGACGTGAAAAGAATTCGTTGTTTAAATCAAAAAACACAAGACCGATAGTTTTGGTTCTTTCGGGTTTACTGTTGCCTTTACTTGCACGAAAACCGTATTTTTTAGCCGTAGCCAAAATTCTTTCTTTGGTTGCCTCGCTTATTTCACCACGTCCGTTTAAAGCGCGGTCAACAGTGCCCTGAGAAACGCCGCAAAGCAAAGCGAGTTCGCTTTGGGTAATCTTTAGGTGATTCATAAATTAAACCTGATTTACAAAACGCAAAAAGGCTTCTTTGCCTTCCTTGGTGCGCTTATAAACGCCTGCGTTCTCAAGAACCTTAGAGAATACTATACCGATTTCTTTTTCAATGATTTCGTCGATATTGTCCTTAGTAAAGGTGTATTTTTCTTTAAGCTCGTCGGTCCAATCGGCATGTTTTTCAAGAACTTCGTCGCTTCTTATATCACTGCCGTTTAAAATAGCCTCTTTAAGCGCTTTCATTTCATCCTTTAAACGTGCGGGAAGAACTGCAAGTCCCATAACCTCGATAAGACCGATATTTTCTTTTTTGATATGGTGAAGCTCGGCATGGGGATGATAAACACCCAAGGGATGTTCGGGAGTGGTTATATTGTTTCTGAGAACTAAGTCGAGTTCGAAGTTTTCGCCGTTTTTACGTGCTATGGGAGTAATAGTATTATGGGGAGTGCCGTTCGTACTTGCGAAAACGAATGCGCTTTCGTCTGTGTAGCCTCTCCAGGAATCGAGGATTTTATCTGCAAGAGTGATGATTCTGTCACTATCCTTGCCGTATAAACGGATAACCGACATAGGCCACTTGACGATACCTGCGCCAACGTCTTCAAAACCTTTAAAACTAATGGGAGTTTCGATTTCAGCCTTTGCCATAGCGAAGGTGTAGTTTCCGCCTTGGAAATGGTCGTGGGTAAGAATGGAACCGCCAACAATAGGAAGGTCGGCGTTGGAGCCTACGAAATAGTGGGGGAAAAGCTTAACGAAGTCGAAAAGCTTAACAAAGGTATCGTGATTTATCGCCATAGGCGTGTGCTTGCCGTTAAATACTATGCAATGTTCGTTATAATAAACGTAAGGTGAATACTGGAAACACCAGTCGCTGTTATTTATAGTAACGGGGATAATGCGGTGGTTGGCTCTGGCGGGATGGTCAAGTCTTCCCATATAGCCTTCGTTTTCTCTGCAAAGCTGACAAAGAGGATAAGAACTCTGAATGGCATTTCTTGCAGCCGCTATTGCCTTGGGGTCCTTTTCGGGCTTTGAAAGGTTTATGGTAATATCAAGGGTACCGTAGTCGGTATCGGTAGTCCACTTCATATCCTTCTTTATACGGTAACGGCGTATGTAGTCGCTGTCCTGACTGAAATTATAATAAAAGTCGGTAGCCTTTTTGGGACTTTCATTATATAAATCGTTAAATCTTCTTATAACCTCGCTGGGACGGGGAAGAAGAAGCGCCATTATTTCAGTATCGAAAATGTCCTTTTCGGTAATGCTGTCGTCAATAAGTCCGTTTTCCACTGCGAAACTTAAGATATCCTTTAAAATAACTTCAAGGTTATCTTCGTCTGCGTTTTCATATTCGGTAAAGGAATCAAGTTTTAATTTTGCTAAAATTCTGTTGGTAACAAAAATTTTATCTTCCTTTTCTAAAAGGCCACGTTTGATACCGTAACCGATAAGTTCGCTTATGCGTTTGTTTATCATATTATTCACCTTGATTTATTGATTTTCGTACTGTATAATTATATACATAAACAGGTTTTAAGTCAATAAAATTAAAAAAATAAAAAAATTAAAATTTTTTAAAAAAAGTGCTTGACAAATACTTTTATATGTGTTAAGATATCAAAGTCGCAGGACGACAGACAGTTGGTGCTGATTGCGGTGAGGGTCCACCCGTTCCCATCCCGAACACGGAAGTTAAGCTCACTTGCGCCGAAAATACTTGGCGGGCAGCTGCCCGGGAAAATAGGTAGGCGCCAACACAAAAGACACAGGCAATAGCTTGTGTCTTTTTTTATTGATTTATGTTTTTTACTATGGTATAATTACTTTATAAAATTGGTAAGGAGAAGATTATGGGCTTTATAAAAGAAATGAAAAAGCACGGTTTTTTGCTTTCTTATCTTATTACTAAGGATTTTAAAATAAAATATCGCAGAAGTATTTTAGGTATTGCGTGGAGTGTGCTTAATCCTCTGTTTATGATGCTTATTGTGTCCACGGTATTTAAGGTTGTTTTCCGTATTGACTTAAAGGGTTATTCTTATCCCGTTTACGTTATAATCGGACAAACGATGTTTAACTTTTTAAGCGAAGCCACAAATTCTTCTATGCAGTCTATACTGCAAAGCGCCTCCCTTATAAAAAAGGTTTATATACCTAAATGCATTTTTCCGCTTCAAAAGGTAAGCTTTGCTTTTGTGAACTTTGCCGTTTCAATGGTGGCGGTGCTTATAGTAGGTCTTATTGAAAGGGTAGGTATCAGTTGGCATATTGTTCTTTTACCGCTTTTGCTTATAGTTTTCTATTTCTTCTGTCTGGGACTTGGTCTTATTCTTTCGGTGCTTGCGGTATTCTTCCGTGATACTCTTCATATTTACGGCATTATACTTACCGCATGGATGTACTTAACCCCCGTATTCTATACCCTTGAAAATATCGGTATTAAAGAAGGCGCAGATGCATCCTTCTGGATGGCTTTTATCGAAAAGGTGTTTATCTTTAATCCTATGTGTCAGTATATTACCGTTTTCCGTGACCTTGTTCTTTTCCATAGAACGCCCGATATGCTGTCTATTATTCTTTGCGTTGGCTATGCGCTTATATTTATGTTGCTTGGAATTTTAGTATTTTCCAAAAAGCAGGATAAATTTATTCTTCATATTTAAGGGGGAAGAAAAGTGGAACAGGAATATTCTATTGTTGCCGAAAATATATCGATGCACTTTAATATGGCGTCTGAACGTCTTGAAAGTTTAAAAGAATATTTTATTAAGCTTTTAAAACGTCAACTTTTCTTCAAGGATTTTGTGGCTGTTAACGACGTTTCCTTTAAAATTAAAAAGGGCGAGGTTTTCGGAATTGTAGGAACCAACGGTTCGGGAAAAAGTACCACCCTTAAAATGATTTCGGGAATATTAAAACCAACAAGCGGTAAAATTACCATTAACGGCAATATTGCTCCCCTTATTGAACTTGGAGCCGGCTTTGACGGAGAACTTACCGCAAGAGAAAACATTTATCTTAACGGCGCTGTGCTCGGATATTCAAAAAAATATATCGACGAGCATTTCGACCAGATAGTAGATTTTGCAGAGCTCCGTGATTTTCTCGATATGCCTATTAAGAACTATTCTTCGGGAATGGTTGCACGTATCGCTTTCGCAATTGCAACGGTTATAACCCCCGATATACTTATCGTTGACGAAATTTTGTCTGTTGGCGACTTTCTTTTCCAAGAAAAATGTGAAAAGAGAATTAACGAGCTTATGGAGGGCGGAACTACCATAGTTATCGTTTCCCATACCATAGCCCAGATAGAACGCCTTTGCGACAGAGTTATGTGGATAGAAAAGGGCAATTTGAAAATGCTTGGCGAAACAAGTGAAGTTTGCAAAGCTTATAAAAATATTGCAAATTCGTGAGGAAAAAATGAAAATTTGCGCAGGAATTGTTCTTTATGAACCCGAAAAGGAAAGACTGCTCCAAAACGTTGAGGCTATAAAAAGTCAGGTAGATAAGGTTTTTCTCTTAGATAACGGAAGTAAAAATATTGATGATATTAAAAGCCTTATTGCCGACGGGGAGAAAATATCGTTCATATTAAACGACAATAACGAGGGTATTGCAAAGGCGCTTAATCAACTCTGCGCTTCTTCGTATGAGGAAGGCTTTGATTATATAGTAACCCTTGACCAAGACTCTGTGGCGGATGAAAATATGGTGGAGGAAATGCGCCACTATATTGCGGATGACGTTGGCATTATCGCTCCGAGAGTGGTTGATGATTACGAAAAGGAAAAAAATGAGGATTTACCCTTAACCGAAGAAATCGAGCGCCCCGTTACCTCGGGCTGTCTTACAAATCTTAAGATATGGAAAGAACTCGGCGGTTTTGATGAAAAAATGTTTATCGACTGTGTTGATTTCGACTTCGATACCCGTGTTTTAAAGGCGCAGAAACGCATAATAAGGGTAAACAGAGCAATTCTTCATCATAGACTCGGAAAAGCAAAAGAGGTTAAATTTTTTGTGTTTTTCGGCAAGTTTTTAGGAATAGAAAAACTCAAAAAGCCTTTTTACACCTATAACCATAGTGTTATAAGAACCTACTACTATGCAAGAAATATAAAATATTATATTTTTAAGCATAAGGATTTTTTGGATTTAAAAACCGAAAAACGAACCTATTTTAAGTGGTTTATACTAAAGGTGTTTTTTGAAGATCAAAAGATAAAAAAACTTTTTGCTATAATCAAGGGCAATATTCATTCGAAAAAATTAATAAGAGAATATAAAAAAACGCTGTAACAAATGTTGCAGCGTTTTTTAGGGAATAGGGAGAATAAAAAGGCGTTGGGCGAACTCCTTTTAAAGTTTTTATTATTCCACTAACAGCGTGTCGGCAAGCGTGGGATTAAAGCCGTAGGGCTCGTTTTTTAACGAGGCTTTTTTGTGGGCGGCTTCTCTTGGGCTTACTCCCATAATTTCTTTAAATACTCTGTTAAAATTTCTAATTGTACCAAAACCGCAGGAAAGGGCGATTTCCGTTATGCTTTTTTCGCCCTTTTTGAGTTCTTCTTCGGCGGCGGTAACACGCACTGTATTAAGATATGAAGTAAAGGTCATCCCCATTGTTTTTTTGAAATATTTAGAAAAATAGGCGCTGCTTAGTTCCATATAATCTCTTGCTTTTTCAAAGGTGACGTCGTCAAAGTTTAATTGAATAAACTTTAAAAGTTCAGCGTGCTTTTTGCTTTTTAAGGTGTCAGTGTGGGTGATTTCGTTTCGGAAAATTTCGGCAGTCAGCTTTGATACCAGACTGTTTATTATTATATCGTTAAATTCTTTTTGCTCTTTTTCTTCAATAAGGATTTCCTGCATTATGCTTCCTACGGGATAATTTCCGCTTAGAACAGGACAGTTAAGTACCCTGTCGCTTATAACCGTTTTAACCGTTTCACTGTTGGCTTTAAGCACCGTTACTATGCTGTTTTCGTTTCCTTTAATACTGTGAAACTGCGTACTTTTGATAAAGGCGGTCTGACCTGTCTTTAATTTGAATTCAGTATTATTAAGGTATAGCGATATTTCACCGCTGTCAACATAAATTATTTCATCCTCAATATGCCAGTGAGGAAGATTTTTAAGATTTTTATAGCGATTAATAACGTTGCTTTTGGTGTTCCAAAGTATTCTTCTTTCAAATTTTGCCGACATAAATTAATAAACTTCCTTTAAAATCGTTTTTATTCATAAATTATACCATAAAAGACAATAAATGTCTATTATATGATAATAAAAATCTTGCTATAATAATTGGAATTTGATATATTAAATAAAGAAATAAAGAACGGAGTTTTCTTATGAATAAAATTTATTTTATTATCGGAAGTCAGGACCTTTACGGCGACGAAACGTTAATGCAAGCTCAAAAAGACGGAAATGAAATGGCAGAATTTCTTGACCTCAAAATAGGCGCAAGGGTTGAAGCTCTTCCCATTGTCCGTAACGGCGAGGAAGCGCTTTGGTGTATTGAAAAAGCAAATACGGATAAGGAATGTATCGGCGTTATATGTTGGATGCATACCTTTTCTCCTGCAAAGATGTGGATAAAGGCTTTAAAAATTTTAAATAAGCCTATGCTTCATTTACATACGCAGTACAATGAAAAACTTCCCTATGACAGTATTGATATGGATTTTATGAATCTTAATCAGTCTGCTCACGGTGACAGAGAATTCGGCTTTATTTGTACCCGTCTTGGCATTAAGCGTGAGGTGGTAGTAGGTTATTACAAAAATGAAGAGGTTATAAAGGAACTTTCACGTTTTACCGACGTTGCTCGAGCAATAGCTTTCAGTAAGAAATTAAAGGTTGCTATGTTCGGTAATAATATGCGTGACGTTGCGGTTACCGACGGCGACAGGGTCGAAAGTGAAATAAAATACGGTTGGAACGTAAACTACTACGGTATAGGTGACCTTGTAAAGCTTATTGAAGGAGTAAGCGACTCTGAAGTTGAAGCAAAAATGGCAGAGTATGAAGCAAAATACACTTTTGCTACCAAGAATATCGATGCCGTAAAAGAACAGGCAAAATATGAGGTTGCCCTTGAAAAGTTTATGGCTGAAAAGTCGATAGGCGCCTTTACCGATACCTTTGAGGATTTAAACGGATTAAGTCAGCTTCCCGGACTTTCTGTTCAGAACATTATGGCTCGCGGTATTGGTTTTGGACCTGAGGGCGATTATAAGACTTCGGCGCTTTCTGCCGTGCTTTTTGAAATGGCAAAGGGAAGAAACGGCGCTACGGGATTTAGTGAAGATTACACCTACGATTTGACTTTCGGTCAAGAGGTAGAACTTGCCGCTCATATGCTTGAGGTATCTCCCGTATTTGCCGACAATAAACCCGAAATTCAGGTTCATCCTCTTGGAATTGGCGGTAAAAGTGACCCCGCAAGACTTGTGTTCGACGGTATTGAGGGCGAGGGTATTGCGGTATGTATGATAGATATGGGCAACCGCTTCCGTCTTATTTGCGCTGAAATATCTCTTATAAAGGCTATTAAAGAAATGCCAAATCTTCCCGTTGCACGTCTTATGTGGAAATTAAAACCCGACTTCAAGACGGGCGCTAAGGCTTGGATTTATGCGGGAGGCGCTCATCACGCGGTTGTTTCTACTGCGCTTAGTGTTGACGATATAAGAATTTTTGCAAAGTTTACCGACACTGAACTTATAGTAATTGATAACGATACTAATATAAGAGAACTGGAACAGCAGTTGAACATTCTTGATAAACTTAGTTAGTGAGGTTTTTGCTTTATGGATAATATTTATCTTGGAATAGAATTTGGTTCTACACGTATTAAAGCCTGTCTTATTGACGATGGATATAATGTTATAGCAAAGGGAGATTACGACTGGGAAAATAAATTTGAAAACGGATATTGGACCTATAGTCTTGACGATATAAAAAAAGGTCTGAAAGGTTCTTTTAAGGCCTTAAAGGAAGATTATAAAAATAAATTCGGTAAGGCGCTTACTTCGGTTAGCTCTATCGGTATTTCGGGTATGATGCACGGTTTTTTAGCCTTTGATAAAGAAGGAAATCTTTTGACCCCTTTCCGTACCTGGCGTAATACCGTAACGGGTCGCGCCGCTAAAATATTAAGTGAAAAGTTTTCCTTTAACGTTCCGCAAAGATGGAGTATTGCTCATCTTTACGAGGCAGTATTGAATGATGAACCCTATATAAAGGATATTGCGCATATAACCACCCTTGCAGGATATATTCATTTTCTTTTGACAGGAGAAAGAAAAATGGGTGTGGGTGAGGCTTCGGGAATGTTCCCCATTGAAAACGGCAACTACAATAAAAAAATGCTCGACACCTTCAGAAGTCTTGTGAAAGACAAGGTTCCTTGGGATATTCTTGATATTCTGCCCACCGTTAAAACTGCAGGTGAAAATTGCGGCACCTTGACAGATGAGGGCGCTGCGTTTATTGATGAAGACGGTGAATTTAAAGCGGGTATTCCTTTTTGTGCGCCCGAGGGTGATGCAGGAACGGGAATGGTTGCCACAAATGCCGTTTTAAAGGGCGTGGGTAACGTGTCTGCAGGTACAAGTATTTTTGCTATGCTAGTTTTAAAGAATAAACTTAAAAACGTTTATGAAGAAATCGACGTTGTTACCACCCCCGCAGGCGATGACGTTGCTATGGTGCATTGCAATAACTGTTGCTCAGAACTGGATACATTCGTTAATATGTTCGGTGAATTTGCGCGTCTGATAGGTGCAAATACCGATAAATCGACCCTTTATAATACCCTTTATAAAAACACCGTGAACGCTGATGAGGACTGTGGCGGAATAACTGCATATAACTATCTGTCGGGTGAACATATTACGGGTATCAAAAAGGGAAGTCCGATGTATTTCAGAACGGTTGACAGTAAAATGAACCTTGCTAATTTTATGAAATCTTTGCTTTATTCCTCGGTTGCTTCTCTATCACTTGGTATGGAAATTCTATTTAAAAAGGAAAAGGCTCAGGCAGACAGATTTCTTGCTCACGGCGGACTGTTTAAGGTTGAAGGCGTGGCTCAACAGATTTTAAGCGATGCGCTGAATACTCCCGTCAGCGTAATGGAAACGGCAGGAGAAGGGGGCGCGTTCGGTATGGCTCTTCTTGCCGCATATATGGTTAACGGTAACGAACCTCTCGGACAGTGGCTTAACGATAAAGTTTTTTCACGTCTTGCTTCTAAAGAGGTTACTCCAAGCCAAGCGGGAGTGAAAGGTTTTAAGACCTATATAAAACGTTATAAAGCAGGGCTTAGCGCTGAAAAAGAACTGGAGAAGATATAAATGTTGGAAAATTTAAAAGAAGAAGTTTTGAAAGCGAATTTATTGCTTCCTAAATATAATTTAGTAACCTTTACATGGGGAAACGTTTCGGCTGTTGACAGAGAAAAAAACCTTGTGGTTATAAAGCCTTCGGGAGTAGAATATGACGAAATGACCGCTGAAGATATGGTGGTTGTTGACCTTTTGACAGGAGAAAAGGTAGAGGGTAAATATAAGCCTTCCAGTGATACTCCTACACATTTGGAACTTTATAAAGCCTTTAAAAATATAGGCGCTGTCGTACATACACATTCACCTTTTTCTACTTCGTTTGCGCAGGCGGGCGTCGGTATAAAGCCTTTTGGCACTACCCATGCCGATTATTTTTACGGAGAAATTCCCTGTACACGCGCTATGACCAAGGCGGAAATCGAAGGCGAATACGAAAAGGAAACGGGAACGGTTATTATTGAAGCCTTTAAGGATATAAATCCCGATGATATTCCTGCCGTTCTTGTTAAAAGTCACGGTCCGTTTGCTTGGGGAACCGATGCCTTTAATGCGGTGCATAATGCCGTCATCCTTGAAGAGGTCGCAAAAATGAACCTTAACACCCTGATCATAAACGGAAATACATCCGTTATGCAAAAGGAACTTCTTGATAAGCATTATTTAAGAAAACACGGAAAGAATGCATATTACGGTCAGAGGTGAAAACTATGGAAAAGTTTTATATAGGTTGTTGTTATTACCCTGAGCATTTCGAAGACGATGAAATGTATGAGGATATTTTAAAGATTAAAGATTTAGGCTTTAATATCGTCAGAATGGGCGAATTTTCTTGGAGTATGTATGAAAAGGAGGAGGGGAAATACGATTTTTCTTTCCTGAAAAAAGCGGTTGACTTTCTCGGAGAAAACGGTATTGACGTAATTCTTGGTACTCCCACAGCCGCTCCTCCAAAGTGGCTTATTGATAAGCATCCCGAGGTGCTTTGCTATACAAATGAAGGATTTTTGCTTCACCACGGAAGCCGTCAGCACCATAACCACACAAGCGAGGTTTATCTTTCCTACTGTGAAAAAATCGTAGAGGCTATGGTGCTTGCCTTTAAGGACTGTAAAAACGTTGTAGGCTGGCAGCTTGATAATGAATTTAACTGTCATAGAAGCGAATGTTACAGCGATGCCGACGACGAGGCTTTCAGAAAATGGCTTAAGAATAAGTACGGCACTATTGAAAAGCTTAACGATTGTTGGGGTAACCGCTTCTGGTCGCTTGAATTTAACAATTTCGAGCAGATAGAGTGTCCTAAAAAGACGACTACAAGCAGAAATCCTTCCTGGGTTACTGATTTTTATCTTTTCACAGCAGACACGGTTAATAACTATGCTTCTGTTCAAACTAAGATTATAAGAAAATATATGCCCGACTCCTTTATTACCCATAACGGACTTTTCGGAAAAGTTGACTATAAAAAACTTACCGCTGAAAATCTTGATTTCTTAAGTTTCGACAGTTATCCTGCCTTCCTTGAAAACGCAGGCGTAGGCAAAAGCCGTAATCACGATTATCAACTTGAACGTACCCGTGGTTGCAGTGAGAAAATGATGATTATGGAACAGCAGTCGGGCCCCGGCGGAAATATAGGCGGACTTGGTACTACACCGCTTCCCGGTCAGATAAGACTCTGGACGTATCAGAGCATTGCACACGGTGCTGTGGGTGTGCTTTACTTCAGATACAGAACTGCCCTTTACGGTGCCGAACAACTTTGGCACGGCATTTTTGACCACGATAAAGAGGAAAACTACAGAAGCAGAGAAGTAAGAAAGGTAGCAAATGAACTTAAAAAGGTGGGGGATATATTCCTTAATAACCGCCAGAATAACGAGGTTGCTATCTTCCATAACTATCATAATCAGGCGGCTCAAATGGCTGAGCCCTTTGCCTGCGATAACTGGAGCATATACGTTGACCTTATGAGAAGAAATATCCACAGCGATATTATCTATAGCTTTGATAATATTGAAAAGTACAAGGTTTTGATAGTGCCTCATATGTCTATTGCTCCTAAAGAGTGGGTAGAAAAACTTACCGCATACGCGAATAACGGCGGTATTGTAATTCTTTCGGCAAGAAGCGGCTGTAAGGATGAATATTCACGCTATCTTCCCGAAAAAATCCCCGGTGTGTTTAAAAATATGACGGGCTGTCAGGTTGACTGGTACACTTCCATTAACGACCATAGACCTCAGACCATAAATATGAACGGCAAAAATTATAAACTCGCTAAATACTGTGAAATGCTCGGGGTAAATAACTGCGAGGTTGTTGCTACCTACGGTGAAGGCTATAATCAGATGCTTTTGGACGGTAAGCCCGCTATAACTAAAAACGGTAATACCTATTACGTGGGATTTTACTGTGATGCCTGTCCCGAAATTTATTACGAGCTTATTAAGGATTATATAAGCGAGCCCGAATATATCAACGAAAACGTAGAAATTATCAGGCTTGGCGATTATAAGATGTACCTTAACTTCGGTAATACAGATGTGCCCTTTAAGGCAAAGGATATTATAAGCGGAAACGAAATAGAAGAAATCGAGCCTTACGGCGTAATACTGACCTAAAAAACTCCCCGAAGGGAGTTTTTTTAGGTTCTAGGGTCTAGGGTCTAGGATTTAGGGACTAGGATCTAGGGAAATCCTCCCATTTTGCTTTTTACAAATCTTAATTTCTGTTAAAAGCCTTCCCCTTTTGTTCTCAGGGGAAGGGGGACCGCGTATGCGGTGGATGAGGTGTAGTAATAAGTTTTTCCACCTCACCACCGACTTCGTCGGAGCCTTTTTCTCCGAAAACGGGAACCCTTTTGTCCTTCGGACATTTCCCCTAACAGGGGAATTACCTCGAGGAGAAGCCTTTTGATTGCTCTCATTACGCACAAGGAGGGGGCAGACTTTCGTCGGTGGGAGGATTGTTCTATCTTCGGGCAACCGAGGACGTTTGCCCCTACAATGTAGCCGTATAGATTAATTGGCATTTTGTAGGGGATGGCGGTACGGCTGCGCCCAGACCCTTTTGTCCTTCGGACATTTCCCCTATTAGGGGAATAACCCCGACATCCCGTTTTTTTGCGTATATGTAAACAATGTAAACATAAAAAACATTACTTTGTATATTTATTTTTTTAATATGAAAAATATAATATTTTTTTAATTCTAAATCTTTTATAGAAACGACGTCTATATTGTCTATATTATGGCTAAAACCCTCTGTTTATAAGGCTTTTTATATAGACAACCATATAGACAACTATATAGACATAATATAGACTATCGCAAATCTTTATTACGTAAAAAAAAGACGGCTTTTTCAGCCGTCTTTTAAAATAGTTTTTGTTTTAACAAATTTTTATTGACAATTCCCTAGTCCCTAGTCCCTAGATCCTAAATCCTAAATCCTAGATCCTAAATCCTAGATCCTAGATCCTAAATCCTAGATCCTAGAATAATTAAAACCTGCTTTCAAAGTTATCTAACTTATCGGTAAAGGAGAAGGTGATTTTTGAGTTGTAGGTTTCTTCACTGCCAAGGAAGGGAAGAACTCCGTTTTCTCTCATTTTGTTTCTTGGACAGGGGCAAACGTTACCGGGTTCGATTCCCAAAACGTAATCGTATTTACCCATCATCTTCCATTCGGTAAGGCAGGGGAGTTCTTTCTTATCATAGCTCATAACAAGTCCTGCGCTTATATCGGGATTATAAATACCAACGTTTACCTTTCCGTCCTTTTCCTTTGCATCAAAGAAATAGCAACGTTCAGCATAATTTGCCTGAGGCTTTTCCATAACGAGCGCGGTATCTATATGGGAAACGGCGTTTTCATCATTTGCCCAAATTTTAGTGTTGGGGAAATGAACGATACTGTTTTCACTAAGCAGAGGATAACCCATATTGCAGTGGTATAAAAGACAGAAGGGGTCGCTGTTGTCGCCGTAGTTTGTTACGCTGTCGTTTACGCTGAAACTGTTTTCGGTGTAAGAAACTATATATGTACGCTTAAGAGTAAACTTTCTGCCGAAAATAACGTGATCTCTTACGGTAAAGGTTATTTTAAGTTCTTCTTCGCTTTCATTAATAGCGTCAAGTGTAGCGGGGGTATTGCCGATTCTGCCGTGAAGACCGATTTCTTCACCCTCGTCAACACAAGGTCCGCCTGCGCCGTCAAAACCGCAGGTGGTAAAAAATCCTGCGTTAAAGGATTTTAAAAAGTTAAGTCCTGTTCTGTCATAGTAAGCGGGAGCAACCTGACCGCAGGGAGAGGTATAACTCATATTTTTTCCGTTAAATGTAACACGGGCTACGTCGGCGCAACGGTCTGCGCTTATCCATATTTCAAGTCCTAAACCGTTACGTGCATAAAGGAAATTCATTCCATCCCCCTTGCCGCCCTTTAAAACGTACTGTTCTGCGCCTCTTACCTGAAGAGGATGTCCAACGTAATAATTCATGAAAATTTCTCCTTTTTAGGTGTATTATAACTGCATTTTACAACAATTGAAATCGACTGTCAATGCGAATGATATATTTTTTTAAAAAGTGTACTAATTCTTTGCATTTGTGCATTGACATATTGATGGTATAATGATAAAATTGTATGCGTAAACAGAGGTGATTTTAAATGGAAAATAAAAAAGGTATTACTTTTGTCGGCAATATTATTACCGACGTTGTAAAAACCGTTGACTGTTATCCCGAAATCGGCCTTCTTGCCAATATTAAGGACGTTAAACGTGCCGTAGGCGGCGCAGTGCCCAATACAGCCATTAACCTTCGCAAAATTGACGGTAAAATTCCTCTTTCGGCAATAGGTAAAATCGGTAACGACGACGGCGGAAACTACATAATGGAAAAATTCAGCGAATTTAACATTGATGCTTCACGCGTTTTGGTAAGTGAGGATAAGCCCACTTCCTTTAGTGACGTAATCAGTCTTCCGTCGGGAGAGAGAACCTTCTTCCATGCACGTGGCGCAAACGCGCAGTTTGTTCCCGAGGATATTGATCTTGATAAGCTTGATTGCGATATTCTTCACGCAGGTTATATACTTCTTCTTGACGGCTTTGACGCTAAGGATGAGGTTTACGGCACAAAGATGGCGCACTTTTTCCACGACGTTCAGGAAAAGGGTATTAAAACAAGCGTTGACGTAGTTAGCGATGCTACCGCAGATTATAAAGGAACAATCCTTCCTGCGCTTAAGTATTGCGACTATGCAATTATGAACGAAATTGAAAGCACCGCCCTTTTTGATATTGAGCCTTACAATGCCGACGGCAGTGTAAACAGCGCCAATATTAAAAAGACTATGGAACTTATGGCTGAAGCGGGTGTAAAGGAAAAAATCGTTCTTCACTGTAAGGATGCAGGTTTTGCTTACGACGTAAAAACCAAGACCTTTACCGCCGTTCCTTCTCTTAAGATTCCTGGTGAACTTATTAAGGGAAGCGTAGGAGCAGGCGACTCCTTCTGCGCGGGAACTCTTTACGGTATTTACTATAATCTTCCCGACAAAGAAATTCTTGAATTCGCTTCTTCTGCTGCAGCGTGCAATCTGTTCAGTGAAAACTCTATTGACGGTATGCGCAGTTATGATGAAGTTAAAAAATTAGCCGACCGATTTGGCAGAAAAGAGATAAAATTATGATAGTAAATTTAAATGACGTACTCAAAAAAGCACAGGAAGGCCACTATGCAGTAGGTCTTTTCAACACCACCGATACCGATATGGCTGAGGCTGTTATCGCCGCTGCCGAGGAAATGAATTCTCCCGTTGTTATCGGTACTGCAGAAATTCTTTTACCCTATGGCGAATTAAAGCTTATCGCTCCTTCTCTTCGCGCTCTTGCTGAACGCGCAAAGGTGCCCGTAGTTCTTCACTACGACCACGGTCTTACCTTTGACAGATGTATCGAAGCTTTAAAACTTGGCTTCTCAAGCATTATGTTTGACGGTTCTTTAGGGGAGAGCGACAAGAATATCGAAGAAACCAGAGAAATCGTTAAAATTGCTCATTCCTTCGGCGCTTCCGTAGAAGGTGAAATCGGTCACGTTGGTAATGCTATCGACGGCGACGGTGTAGAAGACGATATGTACACCACTCCCGAAGAGGCTGTAAATTTCGTAAAGGATACCGGTGTTGATGCTCTTGCAGTTGCTATCGGTACCGCTCACGGCGTATATAAGACCAAGCCCAAGCTCGACCTTGAAAGACTTAAGGCAATCAGAAAGGCCTGCGATACTCCTCTCGTTCTTCACGGCGGTTCGGGTCTTAGCGATGATGACTTCAGAAACTCTATCAGAGACGGTATTGCTAAGGTTAATATCTTTACCGACCTTTGCGTAGCAGGTGCAAAAGCTATGGAAGAGGGCATTAAGGAAGGCAAGGGTTATCTTGAAATCCGTAATATGAAGGTTGAAGAAATCAAGAAGTGCGTAATCAATAAGATGAAGCTCTTCGGTTCCGAAAACAAAGCATAATCCCTAAAACCTAGAACCTAGATCCTAAAAAAAGCCTAACCTCGCGGTCAGGCTTTTTTTGCATATTTATCGGGGTAGGATACGCTCATTCCGTATTGCTTCGGTGTCATTTTGGTTTCCTTTTTAAATACTCGGCAGAAGTAGTGAGGATTATCGTAGCAAAGGAAATCGGAAATCTGAGAAATGGTGTAAATATCTTTTCTTATAAGATATTTTGCTTCGCTTATTTTAAGTTCGGTAAGATATTCCGTAATGGTTTTTCCGCAGTTTTCTTTAAATACCGAAGAAATATGGGTTCTGGAAAAACCGAGATCTCGGCTTATGGCTTCAACCGTTATTCTGCCATATACGTTGTTGGTAAGAATATCAATAATTGCATTGGTAAGTTTATCGTAATTCTTGGTATCGTCATCAATTTTCGGCAGGGTAGTGGAGCGTATGAGTTTTAAAAGCAACATTTCAAGGTTTAACTTAATAAGCTGTTCGCTTCCGAAAGAACCGTCTTCACGTTTTTTGAGTTCTGTTTCATAGGGGCTGTCGTCTTCAATGTGATAAGCCTCTCCACCGTCGGAAATCATTTCGGTTATGTATTTTCTCAGCGGTGTGGGAACGTTCATATGTCTGTCGGCAAAGAAACGCATATCCTTCGACGGACAGTAGAAGGTTATTATAAACACTGTGGGAGGATCGTCGGGGTCACTTGCAATAGCATGGCTTTCTCCGGGTTTATGGAAAATTGCTTCGCCTTGAGAAAGTCTTATGGTGCGACCGTCAGAGGTTGCAACCGCAGCGCCCTTATCAACGTAAACAAGCTCCCAATAGTTGTGTATTTCACTGGAAAAGTTAAAGGTGGATTTAAACTCAAAATAGTGAATTGACATAATTTGCTTGACGTTAATAAGGCAGTTTATTGAGTTTTTACCGTATTTTGGCTCCAAAAACAGCAACTCCTTTACAAAAGTGTACTAAAAACCTTGATTAGTGCATTGATTTTTATAATATCTTAACATAAAATTATACTTAAGTCAATATATCTGGAGGTATTTTTATGAACGTATTAGCAATTACTTGCCATCCCGATGATATGGAAATTCATTGCGGTGGTACACTTCTTCGTTGTAAGAAGCGCGGAGATAACGTAACCGTATGCCACGTTGCAAACGGAAATATGGGTCACGTTGTTATCCAGCCCGAAGAACTTGGTAAAATCCGTATTGCAGAAGCGAAAAAATCGGGTGACATCGGCGGCTTTAAAACCGTTACTTTAAACGTAGGCGATCTTTACGTAAACTCTAAGGACAGAGAACAGCATGACGCACTCGTTAAGGTAATCCGTGATGCAAAGCCTGACTTTATTATCACACACGCTCCCGACGACTATATGATGGATCACGTTGAAGTTTCAAGACTTGTTTTTGACGCTTCCTTTGCAGCAAGTGTTCCTCATTATAGATCTGACCTTGGTGAAGCTTGTGCGGTAACTCCCGTTTACTATATGGACAACTCTGACTACGTTAGCTGCGAACCCTATGAGTTCGTTGATATAACAGATGAAATGGAAACCAAACTCCAGATGCTCGCTTGTCACGAAAGTCAGCTGGTTTGGCTTAAAGATCACGATGGTATCGACGTTTTGGAAACCACAAGAATTTATTCACAGATGCGCGGTGCACAGTGCGGCGTTAAGTATGCAGAAGGCTATAGAAGACTTATAGCAGGTCTGCGTGGCACTACCAAGCGTTTATTACCGTAAAATAAAAGAATAGGAGAGATAAAAATGGATTTTAATTCTACCGTAAAGGGCTCTGCTCTTGAAGGCTTCTATCCTGCAGGATGGGACTTCGAAAAAATTGATGCAGCTATCGGCGCTCCCGAAAGCATTACCGAGCATCAGGCTCATTGGAATGATAACTTCACCCCCATTAAGTGCGATAACTTAGGCGAATTCGAAGTTTATATGGGCCATGAAATTGCAATGCAGATTAAACTTGCAAAAGAAAGAAACGAAAAAATTGCTTTTATTCTTCCCGTAGGTCCTATGGGTATGTATAAATGGGTTGTTTACTTCATCAACGCTTGGAAGATTTCCTGCGAACACGTTTATACCTTTAATATGGATGAATGGGCTGACGCTGACGGAAATACCCTTCCCAGCGACAACACCGGTTCCTTTAAATATGCTATGGAACAGGCTCTCTTTAATCCCCTTGGCGAACTCACCGTTCCCGAGAATCAGAGAAACTTTGCTACAAAGGAAAACCTTCCCACCTATCCCGCAAAGATAGATGCATTAAAGGCAGAGGGTGCAAAGCTTGTTCTTGTTTACGGTATCGGAAGAATGTGCCATATCGCATTCTGGGAGCCTCAGTTTGCCGGTGAGTATAATAGCGCTGCTGAATGGGAAGCCGCTCCTTACAGAATCGCCGCTAAGATTCATCCCTTAACCGTTGAGCAGAATGCTCTTACAAGCTTTAAGTCAAGAACTACTCTTGTTCCTTGCAGAGCTAACACCATCGGCCCCGGCCTCTTCTTAAAGGCTGACTACGCTATCGGCGGCGCTGACGGTACTCTCGGCAGAGGTATGCAGTGGCAGGGTATGTCTTTATGGATGACTCTCCGTCACGAAAAGACTCCTTGGATTACCTCTACATACATTCCTACCATCCCCGGTAAACTCTTCTTCCTTAAAGACCTTGCAGGTCCCCTTGAGGCTGAATGTAACTAATAGAATAAATTTAAACTGCCCTTCATACATTTTGTATGGAGGGCGTTTTTTATGAAAAGTATTATAATAACCAAAAAACATATAACTCTTTTTTGCAGTCTTTTATTGGCGCTTACAGTTTGTATTATTGGCACAACGGTTACTTTTGCAGGGCAGGAAAGAAAACTGCCTATTTACTGCGTTGAGTGTGATAAAAAACAGGTGGCGATTTCCTTTGATGCGGCGTGGGGCAACGATGATACGGAAGAACTGATTAAAATTTTAAGTGATTATAACGTTCCTGCAACCTTTTTCGTCGTGGGCGCTTGGGTGGATAAATATCCCGAATCGGTAAAGCAACTAAGTGACGCAGGGCATAGAGTGGAAAATCACTCCAATACGCACCCGTATATGACAAAGCTTAGCAGCGAACAAATAAAAAATGAAATTGACTGTTGTAACGAAAAAATCGCAAAGGTAACGGGAAGAAAACCAACCCTTATACGCGTACCTTACGGTGACTATGATAACCACGTAGTTGAAACGGTTGAAAACGTGGGAATGTACTGTATTCAATGGGACGTTGACAGCCTTGACTGGAAGGATAATGCCACACCTGAAAGCATTTATAAAAGGGTGACTAAAAAGGTTAAAAACGGTTCTATCGTACTATTCCATAACGATGCCGACCATACCCCTGCGGCACTTCCAAACATATTAAAAACCCTTAAAGACGATGGGTACGAATTTGTGTTTATTGAGGATTTGATTTTAAAGGAAAACTATGAAATAAAACACGATGGAACGCAGTGCAAAAAAGACGGCTGATGCCGTCTTTTTTAGGGAATAGGGAATAGGGAATAGGTAAGGTGTGCCTTCGGCACGGATATCAAACAAAAACTTACCTGCGTGTTTATTTATAATTTCCGCAAGTTTTACAACTGATGGAATTTTGAGGGTTTTTAGAACCGCAATTTTTACATTCCCATGTGCTGCCTATGTTTGAGTCTGGGATTTTTGAAAGAATTTCAGAGAAATTATTCTGCTCTAAATTATTAGCGTCATTTTCAACAGTTTCTTTTGGTTCTTCATCGGATTTTCCTTCATAATCATCGCTAATACCTTCGGCTTTTGCAGAATTATATAGTGTTATATTTGCTGTGATTTTTGTGTGTTGAACTATTGTGGCTAATGAACCTATTAATAGTGCAATTAAATGATATGCAAGATATTCCAAAAATGCATACAAAGCGGTATCGAATAATGATGAAAGAAAGAATTCAAAATTAAAGGTTTTGCGAATTTCAGTCTGGGCATCACTATAATAGGATGCTTCTCTTACAATTACTTCTTTTTCAACAATTGAACTGAATACAGATAATATTAAACCGCCTATAATTAAAACCCAAAATAGAATTTTGCCCCATTTTTCTAACCATTCACACCAACTCCAAAGATTTCGTGTAATGCTATCTGTTTCATAACATTCCTTAAAATTCCGTGGTATTTTCTTTTCCAGATTTCCCGAAAACATATTTGCCATTTTTAAGAACTCCTTTGAAAATTTTATTGCACCTATATAAGTGCAATAAAATGGTAGCACAAGCTTATAATAATGTCAAGAACTTTGTTCTTAAATAAGTGCAAACAGGAATTGATTTATGAATGTTGAAATTGAATTAAAAATCGGTCAAAATATCCGAAATATTAGAGAAAAACAAAATATGACGCAAGAAAGCCTTGCTGCAAAATTGCAATTGAATGGTTGCGATATTACAAGGAGTGCTGTTGCAAAAATAGAAGTAGGTCAAAGACATTTATATCCCGATGAAATTCTTTTAATTAAAGAAATATTAAATACAACTTTTGAAAGTATTTTTTATGGTGACGATAAAAAAACACCTTAACATAAGGTGCTTGACAACTGCGATTATAATTGTTATAATAAAGATACAAAAGGACTACCAAGCAGACGGTTGTCCCATAGATTAGTTAAAAGAAATTAACCGCACAGTTTGGAGACAGGGCGGTTATTTCTTTTTTGTTATATTGATAACAAGTGCTATA
>SVPZ01000047.1 GCA_015065605.1 Oscillospiraceae bacterium
GCCCACAAGGATTCAGGGATTTCTTCAAACGGAAGCTCTCTCTGCAGCTCATCGGCTAAACTGCCGATTGTGCATAAAACGTTTTCCCCTTCGTTCTTGTACGAAACAAAAATTCTGTCGGAATCTATTTTTTTGTCCGCTCCGCTATCATAAAAACTGTTCCAAACATTTTCGCAGCAGCAGCTATCGGTTATGCTTGATACTCCGGAGAAACCCTGAATATAAAATTTTTCTCTTTTTATTACACTGAAATTTATATTTTCGCTTGCATTTATTTTTAAATCGAATTTTGGAACCGTTAAGAGCGTAACGTCTCTTTTTTCCTTCATAAGTACTGTGGGAGCGATACCGTGATATTCGCTAAAAGCCTTGGAAAACGCCGACTGACTCGAATAACCGTATTTTTCGCTTAGTTTCAGCATATCAACCTTCTCATTTTTAGTTATTTCAAATGCCGCCAGGGATAATCTGCGTTTTCTAATATATTCTGCTATTGGCAGTCCGATTACGAACGAGAATATTCTTCTGAATTCATAAACAGACAATCCCATTTTTGATGCCAAAACCTTATAGTCCAAATCCGATGTTATGTTTTCTTCTATGTGCTCTAAAACATCCTTGATTTTTTGCAGCCCTTCAAACATAAAAATCCCTCCTTTTGACTTAATATTAACATATAATTTTAAAATAGTCTTGTCATTTCTTGCACAATTAAGAAAATCTTAAAACCGCCCTATTATTCACAAAATCAAAGTGACCTAAATTTGCTCTACACGAATTTAGGTCACAAAGTCATTTGATTTATATAGTGTTTACGTGTTATCTTGTGTTAAAAAGCGCCTAAAAACGGCATTTTATCGCGGTTTTCAGGTCAAATCTTATGTTAGAATAGCCTCAGGCTGATCGCCCGTGGGACTATATTTAGAAACAAGTTTAAATTTATCCACTACATTCTCACTCCTTTCATTTATTAGGCGCCCTTGTAAAGGGAGCTGTCAGCGAAGCTGACTGAGGGATTTAAAGATGGGTTGATTTTTCAATTTCAGCATAAATAAACTCACAAACCCCTCTAAAATTATTGTTGATTTCATTGTTTGATATTCTTATTACTTTTAATCCTTGACTTTCAAGGTATTTAGTTCGCTCATTATCTTTAATTATGGCGGCTTCATCATAATGCTGTGAACCATCGAGTTCAATAGCGAGATTTGCTTTTGCACAGTAAAAATCAACTATATAATTTCCGATAATTTTCTGTCTGATAAATCTGACAGACTGTTCTCTCAAAAAATCGTACCACAAATGGCGTTCTTCTTTAGTCATATTTTTACGAAGCATTCTTCCGACGTTAACAAGAGATTTATTATAATTGTATTTAATTTTTAATCCCTCCGTCAAAACTTCGTTTTGCCACCTCCCTTTACAAAGGAGGCTTGGTTTATTTCTGCCACTATATTGTATTATTATACCACAAAACATACCAAAGGTAAATAAATTTAATATTAAAAATATATAAATAACGGGATGATTTTGTATCATCCCCTACAGCGTTACCGCACACCTTAATTGGCGCTTTGTAGGGGTTGATGCCCACATCAACCCGTTAAAAAAGCAGATGTTTTTAAACACCTGCTTTTGAGTGTATATTATATTGCCCGCTTTTTCGAGTCTATTAAATCAAAGAACTCTTAAATCATGGTTTTACAACAATTTCATAGCCGCCTTTATATTCATTATCAACAGTTGGAAACAAGAAATCGCCCAATATAGGAATGTTTGATTCACAACTTATATAATTAATTTTGCAAACTATTTTAAGGTTGTCTAAATTATCAGAAGATAGACCTATTTGTTCCTTATCTTCTTTGGATATGCTTATTGTCGTATTGAATTTATGTTCAAAATTTTTATCCTCTATCTTCCAATACCAATCAAACGGCACGAAAGTCCCTGCATCTATCGTGAAACTTTCAGAAGTATTTTTATTAATAAATACCCACTCACCTTTTATCTCTGTTATATCTTTTCCGTTAGGATTAATGGTATATTCAAAATAATAATCGTCTATTTGCTGATATGTACCGGTGTTAAACGAATGTTGTTCCCGAGTTTTGTTGTAATGAAAATCAACACATTCTATTTGTATGTTCTTAGGAGAATATGCTATGTTTTCTATAGTGTTAAAACCAAGCACTATTAAAGGTGCCACTACAAAAAACACTATACCAACTTTATACCATTCCTTTAATTTTAAAACAAAATTTTCATACTGTTCGTCTATCTTTATTTGCAACTTTTCATTAAATAAAATAATAATTGATACTATAATCCATATTAATAATGCAGTTGGCACTAATAAAATAAACTTAATTATATTAAAAAGAAATGCTATACCGTTACCATTACGACTATGACCACTTCGTACAGAATAACCACCTCTTCCGGTAGGTATGACTACGAACGAAGGGGTTAAACCACACCCTAAAAAGAACACAATTACAAACAGTATTCCCCAAGGAATCATTATTATCGTCGCAATCATTCCCATTAACGGATGTGATATATCTCCAAAACAATACGGCGCCACAAAAGATACAGCAATAATACCACCAACTATCAAAATAGGCAAAACCGCAATCACGACAAATGCTTTTAAAATTGATTTTATTTTAGAAGTATTGAAAACGTCTTTAACCATAAACCTCAAAATATTTGTATATCAGTTTTCGTATTTTTCGCACTGAATATTATTTTCTCTTGCAAAATCCATTGCAGCAGAACCAGGTTCACAACAAATTATTAACTCTTCCGAAAACTCTTCCATATAATCTTCACTAGTATTAACTTTTATTACTTCTTTTCCATATTCATCATATACTTGTCTGCCATACTCATCTTTAACAAACTTTGATGAATATACAGTATCTTTCGCAATAAAAATACCACCAATTTTGGTCACTGAATCCGGAATGCTTAATTTTTGCAAATATAATTGATAGAATATTCCTAAAGGCAACTCTGCACTACAGCCTCTTTCAATTACAATTTCACATTCATAAGTTCCCATCTCTTTAAAAGCATACTTATCAATTCTTTTAACACTGGCGGGAATAAAGACATATCTATACCCTCCGGATTTTTCGAAAGCCGATTCCCCAATAGTTTGTAAATTTTTCGGCAATATTAACTGATAATCATTTTCTTCTATTCCTAAATTATGACAAGCATAAAATGCGTTATTGCCAATATTTTCAATCGTTTCCGGCAATGCAGCAATTTTTAATCTACTACATCCATAAAAGCCTTTATCCTCTACTGAAATAAGATTCTGAGGAATGTTAATTTCTTGTAATTTTTCACATTCACAAAAAAGTTCTTTACTTATTACTGATAATTCAGAAGGCAAAGAAACTTTCACTAATTCTTTACATTCTTTAAAACAAGACTCTCCAATATATGAAATACCTTCTTGGATTTCTACATTTTTAATATTCGGGAACGTGTTAAAAACTCCATCACCTATTTGGGATATTCTTTTATCGCCAATTTGCACAGGAACTATTAAATTTTCCGGCATAGTAAAACCTATAAATTTTATTATTTTGTATGTTCCATCTTCTAATTCTTCCAATTCAAAATCCGTAACAATTTCATAATTAACTGTCACTGCTGTCGGCTCTTTAGCACCATTTTTTTGTTTCTTTGTTTCTTGCTTCTCGGTTGCATTTTCTTCAACAATTTTTTTGCCTACTGACTTTTCCTCATCCGTTGCACTTAAACCACCAAATGCTTTTTTAATCTTGTCAAATAAACCCATTTCTTTTTCCTCCTAAAAATAAAAAGTGCGGCTACCGAAGTAACCGCACAAAAAGCGCAAACTCCGATAGTCGCCAAACTAACAAATGTGAAATGGGTGCAAACGCACATACCTATAATCACCGGGAATTTGCGTTTTTATCAAATTCTAAGTAATTATAGATATAACCAAAATGAAGCGTAATTATCCCTATTAAAAAGAAAACACACCCATTTTCACACATTATTCAGTTAGTTTGGCACTATCATTATACTGCATTTTTTTCTATTTTTCAACAAAAAAATAACCTGAATTTATTTTTTTACAATTCAGGTTATAAAATTATTTAATTTCTTCATTAAAAATGTTATATAAATCATCCATTACACCGTTTGCCGCTTTTATTGTTGCAATCATCAGCAAATCGGGGTTGATGCCCACATCAACCCCTTAAAAAAGCAGATGCTTTTAAACATCTGCTTTTTGTAAAATTATTTTTATTTATACTGAATGTTAAAGGGAAGTGTTCCTTTTGCTTCGAGTTTTCCTGCGAGTATATCAATAGCGTATTCTTGGGATTCGGTAATCATATATCCGAAAATCTTTCTCGGAACGTGCATTACGGGAAGAAGAGCGTGAGGATTGCCGAAATGAACTATTGTCTTTAACTTTTTAGAGAAAGCAAGAGCGTTTAAAACAGCTTCTGTACGGCGTGTTAAGCTATCTGTTCCAAGATAACAGGTTGTAGTACAAAACGTTACGCAAACAACCTCATCATATTTGGTTGCAGTACGAAGTATTTTGTCATTCTCTGCCGCGCTTGAAAATTCTTTAAGGAATACAACTTCGGAATTCGGAAATTCTTTTTTAATCTTTTGGGCAATATTATTAGGATAGTACCATTTGCCTACAGTAATTTCTTCGCCTTCACCTAAAACCTCAAAATCATTTTCGGTAAGTACAATGAAAAGACGCTTTTTATTTACGTCACCGATAGCGGCAGTTAAGCCTTCGTCGCATACTGCGGTTATGCAATCTCTTGAAATAGCGGCAAGATTTTCTTCATCTTCTTTAGTAATAACGAGGGGTGTTTCGGGTTCGGTTGCTACAAATTCCATAAGATTAAGCACTCTGCGCACTGCCTCGTTAAGACGTTCTTCGGTGTAAGCGCCGTCTTTATAGTTTTGGAGCAACAATTCATAGGTTTCTCTGACGGGTGTCATATAGTTAGGAAGCACGATATCAATACCCGCATTAACAGCCATACCGTAAAGTTTTTCTTCGCCAAATTCCTGAAGAATTGCCATCATAGCAAAGGAATCGGAAAACATTACTCCGTCATAGCCCATATTTCTTATAATATCAATAACCTTTTTCGAAAGGGATGCAGGACGTTCGGGATCAATATTTACATACGTGCTGTGATCTACCATTATGCTGGGCAACAAGCCTTTTTTCCAAAGGTGAATATACGGAACCAAATTTCTTTCAATTAATTCTTCTTCGGTATAATCATTATATGCTCCCATCATATGGGTATCTACCCCAACTTTACCGCTACCGGGATAGTGCTTACCGCAAGAGAAATAATGATTTTCATTATATACTCTTGCAATTTCCTCGGCATACTCTGCAACCTTTTGAGGATCGTCGGAGAAAACACGTGAAACTCTACAAGGACCATCACTGTTAAGTATATCAATAACAGGTCCCCAAGTACCGTTACAGTTATCAGCTTTTGCATCCGCTACAAGACATCTTGCAAAGGAACGCACATACTCTTTATTTCCTGTTGCGGCAAGAGAAATAAGCGGTACTTTTGGGCGCGGAGAGGTAGGATAACCTCTTTCGGTATCGTTTACAAGAATAATCGGATAGTCAGCCGTTTCCTTTATTTTTTTGATTATTTCAGGCTGGTTAAAAGGTGCCTGAACACAGCCAAGCGCTCTTTTTTTAACGAGTTCTAAAATAAAGTCAACGTCATCGGTGTTTTTCCAAAAACGACGTGCGCACAAAAGCATACCTACCTTTTGTTCAACCGTCATTTCTTCAAGCTTTAAAAGTTCCATAATTTCTCTCCTTTTACAAAGTATTTATAATCTTAATTATAATGTATTTTTTAAAAAAGTAAAGCAAAATTATTCTATTCCCGCTAATTTAAGTTTTAGCATTGCAAGGTCAACCGTATTTACGTTTTTATCGCCATCAAGATCGCAAAGTTTTTTTGATACTTCTTCCAATTCGGCAATTTGCGCCAGATACAGTTTTAGGGTTGCAAGGTCAGTGGTGGTTACCTTTTGGTCACCGTCAGCATCGCCTTTTATGTAAATAAGTTCCCTTTTAAAATTACATAGGTCGCAATATTCGTCCCCTGCTCCGCTATATTTATGAGAGGTTCCCTTCCCCATATTTTCTCCGCAAAAAGCGCAAATTCTGTCTTCATCACAAGGGGAAGGCTTTGCGCTATGGGGAGCACTACGCGTTGCGCCGCAAAAATCACAAGACGTATCGCAACAATCAGTAAATACGTGACCTGTTTGGTACTGAAAGCTGAAAAGCAACGCGCCTGAGTTTTTTGCTGAAACGGTAATATCACTTATTCCGTCAGCCTTAACCGTCGCAATCCCATTTGAATCGAACTCAATAACGTCAGGATCTGACGACGTGAAAATATAGGAAGAGTTTTCGGTCATTTGGCTTACGTAATCAAACTCAACGTTACGAAGGTCAATTTTCAGTTTTAGGGTATAACCGATTTTAATAGGACAAGCCTTTTTGTCAAAAGAAAGGTTTAATCCCAGATACTCCCGTTTTGCTTCTATACTGTAGCAAATATCCTTTGTGCCCGTAACCGTATTTTCCTTTGCCGTATTACCGTTAAAAAGCTGTGACCAACTAAATACTCCGTCAGCAGTCATATAACAACCTATTCCGACAGACGTATAAGAATCTTTTATCATATTTTGGTAATGACCCGATGAATTTTTCCAACCGTTCATTACTGCAGTAGGACTACGATGACCTATAGCAATATTTTCACCCATTGTATAAGAAGGGTCGGTAAATGCGGTAAAGCAATTTTTACCGCTTGGTCGGGTATGAGAAAAATATACCGCCGATTCCGCCGCGCGAAGCATCGCATCCTCCATAAGAGTATAATCCATTTTTAAGGGAGCAAGGCCCAAGCTGCTGCGAAGACTGTTTAACTGCTTTAAAACCTCAAAGGCGTAATCGTAATTCACACTGCCTTTTATATCAATAAAAAAGGTATCCTCCGTTGCTGTAGGCTTTATATTAGGAAGAATAAGTACCGAAAGCGTTACTGCCAAAAGAAAAGCCGTTGCTCGTTTTATAATATTCATAAAAACCTCTCTTTGTTATAATAAAGAATTTTCATAAATCATTATTGCGCCAATTACGGTAGCGTTACTTGCCTCTTCCTCGCTAACGGTCAATATTTCTTTACGAGAGTTTTGTTTTAAGAGGAATGCGGTAGGGTCTTTGAGCTGATTTTTACCGCCTATAACCACTCTTTGCGCTGAGGATTTAACTATATTATCAATTTCACACGCCAACATAACGCCCATAAAAAAGCTTAAGGTCTGATTATCGTCGGTTCTTGAAAACTTCTTTAAGGAACGCACCTTAAAAAGCGCCGAATTAATTCCGTTTTCTTTTGCGAAAAGATAACCTTTTTGCAAAAAATCTTCGTCGGTTGCGCTTTTACTTAAATCAACACAGCCTTTTAAAATGGTATTATTTGCAACAGCGCCTATCATTTCACCCGTAAGGCAGGTGGAAAAATGAGAAATTCTGTTTTCATTATCCATTAAAACAAGTTTTGAATGGGAACCGGGCAAAACGTACAAGGTATTCGCCTTGGGGTTTATGCCGTAAATTTCGGTTTCTTCACCGCGCATCATATCAACGTTATCATCCGAAATATATTTTACGCCCCTTATAAAAACAAACGGGATTTTACTGATTTCTTCAATAGTTATTTCATAAAGATTTTCGGAAAGTTCCTTTACACCGCAAGGGGCTTTAACGTGTTCAAGTTCAATAAGTCCTATTTCACTTGTTATCATTCCGCTGGCAATTATACGGGAAATTTGAGTTTCCTGCATTTTATTTTTTTCTAAAACGTTAGCAATTGCCTTTCTTAGAAGACGGGTAAGACAATCTTTACGACTTTCATTTTCCTTTGGTTCAACGCCGAATTTCAAGGTATCAATAAGTCTGCCGTCAAACACCAAGGAAACTCTTGTGTTCGTAGTTCCGCTATCTACCGTTATATAAGAAGCCATTATTTAACCGCCTCCACGTATTTTGCCGCAAGAGCGGTTATACCGTCAAAGTCGTTATTTTTTACCATATTTTTATCAATTATATTGGTGCCAAGCCCAAAACCGCAAACGCCTGCCTCAAGATATTCATCTATATTATCAAGGTTAATTCCGCCTACAGCCAACAGTTTTACGTGAGAAAGCGGTGCTTTTACGGCTTTTACGTAACCTGCGCCCAGATTAGTAACGGGGAAAAGCTTTACAAAGTCGGCGCCGTACCTTACCGCAGACTGAATCTCGCTTGGAGTAAGAGCGCCCGGCATGGAAATCATACCAAGTTCTTTGGTTTTCTTTATAACTGCTTCATAGGTATCGGGCGAAATAATAAATTCGCCACCCGCATTATAGGTCAGTTCAACCTGTTTTTCACGCAGCACGGTACCTGCGCCTATATGCATTTTGCCCTTAAAATGCTCGTTAAGTTTCTTTATATTTTCAGCGGTTTCCTCGTCACTGATACTCCCGTCAGCGCTATAGGTGATTTCCATAAAACGAATACCGCCCTTATATATAGCCTCGGCTACAGAAATAAGTTTGTCACTTTCCACACCGCGAACTATTACCACAAGTTTTTCTTTTATAATTTCTTCGATTATTTTGTTTTGCATAGCTGCACCTCTGATTTTAAATAGGTCAATTTACAGACGTATTATACCATAAAATCACTATTTGGTAAACATATTTATTATAAAATTTATAATCAGAAAGTATTGAATTATTTTTTTAATATGATAAAATATTTTCGGGAAAATATCTTATATTGAAACGAAGGGAGAAAACGAAATGGAAAGATTTAACGCGGTCGTTATCGGAGCCTCCTATTCAGGCTTAGGCATTGCTTCAATCGGTAAAAAAATTCTTCTACTTGAAGAAGGCGAAATGCTTGGCAGCGACTATCATTTGTCCTTTAGACCTATTTTGGAAAATGCAATTTTCAAAAACTCAAAAACAAAGGAACTATACGATTTTTTTGGCGCCAACGGTATAATATCCGAGTCGGGTGCCGACCTTTTGACAATGAGTACCGCCATTTGTAAATTTGCCGTCAACTCTGGCTTACACGAAAAGATTATCTTAAACGCGCGTCTTATGGAATGCCTACCCTTCGAAGACGGTTACAAGGTAACGTATTTTACAAATACGGGAATTCACACGGTATTTGCAAAAGACGTTATCGACACTTCCTTTCTTCGCAATACGGCAAGAAATTTAATTGAAATTAAAGAAAAATATCTGCACGTAGTTTGTACCTGCTTAACAGATGATGCCGTAAAAAAACTAAAGGACGCAGGTTTAGTGCTTACAAAAGGATTTTTACCAAACGAATACTTTATTTCCTTTAAATTTAATGCCGACACTTCCCTTTCTGATGCTCGGCTTTATATTGAAAACACATGGCAAAATCTTTTCAAAAACGGCGAATTTTCAATAGATACCATAGGCTTTAATTTCGATATTCAAGGAACTGAAAAAGACGGTGATGCTCCCTTATGGATAGCGCCCCATAGCTTTGAAAATCCTATTTCGGCCTTTGATGCAGGCTGCTTTTTAGCTGAGAAGAAAGGGTGGTAATCTTATGTTTTATTACGAAATGATTAACGGCGTAAGCCACGCCACCTTTTGCGAAAAACCTGAATTTTCCGATAATTTTGATTTAATTGTTGCAGGACTTGGCTCTGCAGGAAGTTTTCTGGCATTAACCGCCGCCGAAAACGGACTTAAAGTTTTGGGTATTGAACGCGGAACCTGTTGCGGCGGTATGGGCGTTCAGGGGTCGGTTAACGGGTACTATAACGGATACAAAGGCGGACGCTTTGAAGAAATTGATAACTCTACCGCCAAATACGTTTCAAAAACCTATCGCAATTTTTTTAATCATCCCGACGCCAAAAAGATAAGAATCGAACAGGCTCTTATAAAAGAAAAGGTGAAAATCGAGTTTAACACTTTAATAGTGGGAATTTATGCCGAAAATCAGGAAATTATCGGTGTTCGCCTTTTAAACAACGGAAAACTTACCGATATCGGTTGTAAATTTCTAAGTGACAGTACAAGCGAAGGTTTTGTGCTTAGAGCATTAGGAATAACGGGAAGTTACGGACGTTCCACCGACGGCGCAATAGTGCCTTTTTCCAGTGTTCGCATATTCAAAAACAAGGATAATAATCTTGGTCGAACCAACGATGACAGCGGTTATATAAACCCCTACGACGATGCTGATTTTACGAAAGCTACCATAACCGCTCACGGAAAACATCTTGCCGATATTAACCCCCAAAAAGAACGGTTTTTATTTGTAGCGCCACTTATAGGTAACCGCGAAGGTATGACCATAATGGGTGAGCAGACGGTAACCTTAAAGGACGTTTTATATGAAACCCCTTGGAAAAACACTTTGTTTTGCGCCTATTCGGATATTGATAAGCACGGTTGTGACCGCGCCTTTGATTCCAAAGAATTTCAGGATTGGTTCGTTATAAGTAACTTAAGCACAATAACCTTTAAAATCAAGGTGCCCCTCGGCGCTATAGTACCAAAAGGCTGGAAAAGGCTTGTTAGTGTTTCACGCTGTTTGGGTGTTGACAGTTACGTTTCCTCTGCCGTACGAATGAACCGCGATATGTACCGCTTAGGTGAAGCGGCGGGTGTTGCTGTAGCTCTTGCCGTTAAAGAGAATAAGAACACGGTAATGGATACCGACTATAACCGAATGCATAGCCTTATCGTTAAGCGCAACTGTTTTGACCCCGAACCCAATGCTTTGCGCGGCTTCGTGACTTTAAACAGTCCTACTCCATACGTTGCAGTTGAGTGGTTAACCGACTTTGAAGAAATCAAAAAAGCATTGTCCTCCGATTGCCCCGGAGTTGCTATATGGTCCTGCAAACTTCTTGGCGCAGAAAAAGTCGCCGATAAATTAGCCGACCTTTTAAGCAGCGATAACGAAAACCTGCGCCTGAATGCCGCCGTCACTTTAGGCTTTTTAGAGGATGAGCGTTCTGTTACCTCTCTTCGCGAAATTGTAAAAAACAGAAGCGCATACCACTTCCTTGACTGCCGTCGCAGTAATCAGATGAGAAGCGTAATAGCAATTTGTCTTTTGGGAAGATTTCACGACACAAAAATTCTAGGCGAACTTTACGATATTTTAAAACCTGAGGAATACGGCAAAAAAATGTATCACACTTTTCTTGCGCCAAATTATAAGCTTTCTATTGTAGAAAATTTAAATTCCGTTTACTATCAGCATTTTTCTTTTACGGTGGTATCCCTTTTGCAAATTGCCAAAAAGCACACTAAGTTCAGGGAGGAAATACACCAAAAACTTATAGAATCCGTAAAAGACGGAAGTTATCTTAAAAAAATGACAAATGACCCCGTCGGCAGTTCCTTTTATATGATAGCGGAAAATATAGCAAAATATATTTATGATAACACAAAATAAAGGGGCTGTAAAAAAACTCAACGTCCTTAAACACGCATAAAATAAGCTAAATAAATAAAAAAGAGTGCGGAAGAAGTGAAAAATTCAAACTTCTTCCGCATTTTTACGTTTTTACTATCTAATTAGATATGTATATTAATGATTTATCAAGCTTTTTGGAACGTGAATACCTTGCCTCCCTCTGACGAGGGAGGTGGATTTTTGCAAGGCAAAAAGACGGAGGGAGAGAGTAAAAAAGCAGTGAATTAAAGGCTTTTCTCTCCTTCAGTCACCTTCGGTGACAGCTCCCTCGTCAGAGGGAGCCAAGGTTTTGGCTATCAATCAACTCACCGTCAAAAGGAAAATCTGTTTTTTTACAGCCCCTTTTAAATAAGTCTGAACACCTGATAGGCGGTTGCTTTTAGATTTTCGTAAGCATTTTCTACCTTTAACGCTTCCTCTAAGGTGGTAACGGTTCTGAGTATGGGGAAGAATGCGTCGATACCGTGGTCGTTACAGACCTCTGAATCTTTTGTTGTGCAACCGCAAAAGGCGATTACTCTTTTGCCGTGTTTTTTAGCAAGTTTTGCTACGCCAATGGGCGCTTTACCCATAACGGTTTGGGAATCAAGTCTTCCCTCTCCCGTAACTACAATATCGGCATTTTTAATATCGTCTTCAATTTTAATTTCGTCTAAAACTATATCTATTCCCGATTTTAATGAAGCGTTTAAATAGGTTAAAAAAGCAAAACCAAGTCCACCTGCGGCACCCGCGCCCTCGTAATTTTCGTCGGCTCTTTCTGATACGGTTTTGGAAATTTCTGCATAGTTTTTAAGCCACAAATCCATATCCTTTATCATTTGCTTTGTCGCGCCCTTTTGGGGAGCGAAAACTGCGCTGCAACCGTTTTCACCGCAAAGCGGATTTTTAACGTCACAAGCCACGTTAAAGGTACAGTCTTTAAGCTGACTTAACATATTGTCGGTATTTATTTTATATAAGTCTTTTAGACCTTCACCGCAAAGAGCAATAGGATTATTATTTTTGTCTAAAAATTGCACTCCCAGAGCAGAAAGCATACCCGTGCCGCCATCGTTAGTAGCGCTTCCTCCTATTCCTACGATAAAGCGACGGCATCCGCGGTTAATCGCATCCTTTATAAGTTCACCCACGCCAAAGGTGGTAGTATTAAGGGGATTTTTTTCATCCTCGCTAACGAGCGTAATACCCGAAGCGGCAGCCATTTCGATAACGGCGGTGCCCGTTTCCTTTAAAATACAGTATTTGGCTTTAACTTTTTTCATAAGGGGCCCGTTAACGTCAATTTCTATAATTTCGGAATTAAAGCCCGAAGCCAATGCATCAACTGTTCCTTCGCCGCCATCTGCCAAAGGTTTTATAATAACCTCGTTTTTATCGTTCAATTTAAGAACAGCATCCCTTACGGCTGAACCTGCCTGTAAGGAGGACAGACTGCCCTTAAAGGAATCAATTGCAACTACAATACGCATTTTATCACCTATTTAACAACCACAGATACGCCGTCGGGAATGGCGGTTATCGTAACTTTTTCTTTATTGACTGTTTTTTTAGCCAAATTTATTGCTTCATCAAGATTTTTTGCAGGAATCATATGCATTTTTTTAATAACTTCTTCATCAAAAGACGATACGTAAATAACGGTTGCCTTAGTTAAAATTCTTATAAGAATTTGTGTCATCCACTGGTCAGGCAAAGTTTCATTTCTTGAACGCGCAAGTAATTCGTTATTTGTTTTATTTATATCTTCTTCATCGGCAAGTTGATGATAAAAATGATCACCACCCGTACCGTCGTTGGATTTTGCAAGCATTATAATAACGCCACCCTGCTTTACGGTAGCCTCTGCCGCAGTCATACCCTTTACCGCCTGATATACGTTTTGATCTAATGGGTATCCGCCGTTAGTGGATATTACAATATCGGCGGGTACGGCTTTAACTCCGCAAAGCGAGGCGATAAAATCGGTGCCTTTTTTATGAGCCTTTTCAAAATCACCTGCAACGGCATAAATAGGCTCTTTTTTTGCATTCAGCACAACGTTTACAATAAATTTAAGCTTTGCCTTATCTGCCGCCCAAAGCATATCATTATGTATAGGATTATCTTCTAAAATTCCCGTTCTTGCATTACTATGCGCAATAAACTCGGAACAGTGATTGGCAAGTACGGTTGTTCTGCCGGCAACACCGGGTAAAACACTTTTTCTGCCGCCCGAAAAACCTGCAAAGAAATGAGGTTCAATAAAGCCTTCACTAACAAGCAAATCGGCTTCAACGGCAAGTTTATTTACTTCACATTGACCGCCCGAAGGCAAAACGCCGATATTAACAAGCATTTCCTTTTCGTCGCAATCGTGAATATATATTTTCTCGTTTTCTACTATTTCTTCACCGAATTTATTTATAAGTTCCTGCTTGGTGGTGCCTCTGTGACAGCCCGTTGCAATAAGAATGGTTATATCAGCATCATTATTTCCCTTTCTGATTTCATTGAGCATATAGGGAATAATAACCTTGCTTGGAACCGGTCGGGTGTGGTCACTGGCAATAATAACAACCTTTTTCTTACCGCGGCTAAGTTCGCAGAGTTTTTCACTGCCAACAGGATTAGCCAACGCCTCCTGAACCAGAGTCGCGCCGTCAGCCGATGGCTTGTATTCTTCAATTGATGAAGTAAGCACACCGATAAGTTCTTTTTTATCAAATTCATATTCCATATGAGTTTGTCCGTAAGGAAAAGCCAGTTTTCTCATTTGTATTTTCCCCTTTTTCATCTAATGATATATCAAATTTATTATAACATATTATTTTTATATGTCAAACCATACTCCCTAAAAAGGGGCTGTAAAAAAACAGTCTAAAAAATCCGAGGTTCACGGTAATCCGTGAGTCTCGGATATTTTTTTAACAGAAATAGAATAAAATGTGTATAAATCAAGCAAAAAACCTGTTTTCATGG
>SVPZ01000007.1 GCA_015065605.1 Oscillospiraceae bacterium
AGCATAATGGCTACTAAACAGTTTTTATTTTCAGGCTTTGGCGGTCAGGGTATTCTTTTCTCCGGTAAGTTTATCGCCTATAAAGGACTTATGGATGGTAAACAGGTAAGTTGGCTTCCTTCTTACGGCCCCGAAATGAGAGGCGGTACTGCAAGCTGTAGCGTTATAATAAGTGACGAACCCGTTGGTTCTCCTATCGTTTCCAAGCCCGACGTTCTTATTGCAATGAATCTTCCTTCTCTTGATAAGTATGAGTCAACCGTAGTACCCGGTGGTATGATTTTCCTTGACTCCTCTCTTATTGAAAGAAAGGTAGAACGTGACGACGTTAAGGTATTCTATATTCCCGCTACCCGTTTAGCAGGTGAAAACGGTATGCCTACACTTGCTAATATGATTATCGTTGGTAAGGTTTTAAAGGAACTTGACGACTATTCTGCCGAGAGTGTAGATGCGGCTCTTTCTAAAGTTATTTCTGCAAAGAGAGCAGATATGGCTGATATCAACAGAAAAGCAATGCAAATCGGCGCTGAAAACTAATAAAGGAGAATAGGTATGAATATCTCTATTACTAAAACTACCTGTCCTAAGGAAAAACCCGACAGTAGTGTGCTCGGCTTCGGTAAATACTTTACCGACCATATGTTTATGATGGATTATTCCCGTGAAGAAGGTTGGCACGATGCAAGAATTATTCCTTTTGCTAATCTTTCTCTTCATCCTGCTTCCACCGTGCTTCATTACGGAAGTGAAATTTTTGAAGGCCTTAAGGCTTACCGCAGAGCAGACGGCAAGGTTCAGCTTTTCCGTCCTATTGAAAACATTCGCAGAATGAATAACTCTGCCGAAAGACTTTGCCTTCCTCAGATAGATGAAGACGTTGCTCTTGAAGTGCTTACCGCTTTCGTTAAAATGGAACAGGAATGGACTCCAAGCGCAAATGGAACTTCTCTTTATCTTCGTCCTTTTATGTTCGGTAACGACGAAACTCTCGGTGTTCACGCCGTTCACAATGCTACCTTCGTAATTATCGCTTCTCCCGTTGGAAGCTATTATAAAGAGGGCATTAACCCCGTTAAGATTATGATTGAAGATCAGGACGTTCGTGCAGTTCGCGGCGGTACAGGCTATGCTAAATGCGGTGGTAACTATGCCGCAAGTAACAGAGCAGGTGAAAGAGCAGAACAGCAGGGCTATTCTCAGGTACTTTGGCTTGACGGTGTTGAAAGAAAGTATATCGAAGAAGTTGGCGCTATGAACGTTATGTTCAAGATTAACGGCGAAATCGTTACTCCTATGCTTTCGGGTTCTATTCTCCCCGGTATTACAAGAAAATCCTGCCTTGAGGTTCTTCGTAAAGAAGGCTATAAGGTAAGCGAAAGACTGCTTAGCATTGACGAGCTTGAAGAGGCTATGGAAAACGGCACTCTTGAAGAGGCTTGGGGTTGCGGAACTGCAGCCGTTGTATCTCCTATCGGTGAACTTTGCTATAAGGGAATTAAGCATCAGGTCAGCGGCGGCAATATCGGTGAGGTTACACAGCACCTTTACGATACCCTAACAGGTATTCAGTGGGGCAAACTCCCTGATACTTTCGAGTGGACACTTCCCATTGAATAATTTAAAAAGAACGCTTTTATAGCGTTCTTTTTTTGTTCCATTTTTGACATCTAATACGGGCGGATGAAGGGCATCCGCCCCTACAATGTAGCCGTAGAGATTTGTTGGCAATTCGTAGGGGATGGCGTCCCCGACATCCTAACAATCCCTCAGTCACTTTCGTGACAGCTCCCTTTACACAAGGGAGCCTTTATTTTGCCCTCCTTGTGCAAAGGAGGGGGGACCGACGTATGTCGGTGGGAGGATTGTTTTCTCTTCGGGCAACCGAGGACGTTTGCCCCTACAAACGTTGCCGTAGAGATTTGATGGTAATTTGTATATAACGGGCTGATGTGGGCATCAGCCCCTACAACGTCACCGTAGAGATTTGTTGGCAATTCGTAGGGGATGGCGCTTGCCGACATCCTAACAATCCCTCAGTCACTTTCGTGACAGCTCCCTTTACACAAAGGAGCCTTTATTTTGCCCTCCTTTACAAAGAGGGCTTTGATTTTCCGCTTTTTTTCTTTACTTTTATATTTGATTATGGTACAATATGTTTGCGACATCAACTGAATAATTGCATCCTCAGAGAGAAAGATACCTTGGTAAAAGGTGTTTTCCTCTGTCTCTCTGTGGGATAATTCGGTTGATGTCGCAATTAACCGAGGACAAACACTTTTTCGGCGTACTCTTCGGAGTGCGCTTTTTTGTTTTAATAGGGGTATATTATGAAAAAAATCATAAGTGTGATTATATTCGTTGTCATGGTGATATCATTGAGCGCCTGTCAGATAGAATATACTCATGGAGTGTATGAAATATTGATAAGGTCGCGATGTATTGAGAATAATAAAGTTGGCAATGAATGGATTGAGAAATTCAAATGCGATGGTACAATAATTGAAAGCGGAGATAGGATTACTGCACCGCTTGGTTCAAAAGTCCGAGTGGATGGTATTTTCATTGAGCGTGATAAATATTCAGATAAAGGAAATTCTTTTACAAACATTATTTTAGAAGACGGTGAAATAAAAACTTTTTATGTTGAAGTTGTTGAGCGTAAAGGCTCATATGCAGGAAATAAGGCAATATGGGAAGTAGAAGTAGAAGTAAAACTGATTAAGAAAAAGCGAATAAGGAATTAAGTGAAAAACGGACTCGGCAGAGTCCGTTTTTTAGGGTGCAGGGAAAAGAAATAGTCGGATGAGGTGTAGTTATTGTTGCACAGGGAGAATTGTGTAAATCATAACAATCCCTCAGTCACTTTCGTGACAGCTCCCTTTACACAAGGGAGCCTTTATTTTGCCCTCCTTGTGCAAAGGAGGGGGGACCGCGTATGCGGTGGATGATGTGTAGCCCTAGCTCCTAAATCCTAGACCCTAGATCCTATTCTCGACATCCCGTTTTTTGCGTATATGTAAACAATGTAAACATAAAAACGTTACTTTGTATATTTATTTTTTTAATATAAAAAATATAATATTTTTTTAAAAATAAATCTTTTATAGAAATGTTGTTTACATTGTTTACATTTGGGCTAAAAGCCTTTATTTATAAGGGTTTTGATGTAAACAACGATGTAAACAATATGTAAACATTCGTGTAAACAATGTAGTAAAATAGTTATTGTTTTAATACCCAACCTCTGCTTCTGCCATAGTTTTCAATGTAAATAGTGCTGTTACTCCTCTCCCATCCGTCCATTTGTTGCATTATTAGTCCTATTTCGGTGCTGTCTTTTCGGGTGGGGTGGGTGTATTTTTCTTTTAGCGCGTTTTCCCAAATGGAAAGTACGCAGACTCTTGATTTGCTCTCTAAATATTCTCTGATTAAATCAATTCTATAGTCCATCTCTGTTGCCTCTTCCTGTTTTTCTTTAATGACGGAAATTAACTTTCTGTCAGGTGTGGGGGAGAGGGCGCCTATCTGATAAAGGGCGTAGGCTTCTGCCCAACACTGCTTTATGTAGTGCTTTATGAATTTTTCGTTATCGTAAATTTCTTCGCCCGTGCAGTTTACCGTTACGGGTAAAAATCTTCGGTTACCCGTTTTGTCGGTTAAGAATTGCTGACGGTTGGTAGTGCCTATAAATATGCACGACCTTTTGTAGTCCTGCGCTCTCTTTTCATAGGGACGCCTATAGTAGTCGCTCTGCCTTGTTAAATAGGATTTTACCGCTTCCACTTCCTTTGATTTTGTAACAGCGATAAGTTCCCCAAGTTCGCATATCCATTTACCCCTTATGGCTTCAAGTCCGTCTTTGCCTTCAATGGAAAAAACCTCGCTGTAGTATTCTTCTTCGAGGGCCAGCCAACGAACAACGGTACTTTTGCCTTCGCCCTGTTTACCTATTAGTACGGGGGTAGAGTCAAACTTACAGGCAGGCTCAAACACTCGGTGTATTCCACCTGCAAAGATAAGACGGGATACTTCGCTGACGTAGTCGCTTTTTTCACACTTTAAAATATCGCTTAAAAAGTTTTTTATACGTTCCTTTCCGTCCCACGTTATACTTTCAATAATTAGTTCAAGTGGATTATATTTTCTCGTAAGCGCAATATTTAATATGGCGTTATCACACATAGCGGTGTTGTAAATTCCGTAAACGCGTGAAATATAACCGTAGGCAAGGCTGTCGTCGGCGTCAGTCCATAATCTATCCTTTCCGTCTTCCCGTTTTGTTACGGCATTTAACAGGGTGTTATAACGCAAATCTTCAAAATGTGGGTCGTTTTCCACTATGTCCTCAAAGTTAGGCAAGGTGGTGGCAACCGAATTATCTTCACGTCTTATCAGGTCAAAACCGTAATCGATATACTCACGAAGACTGATTTTTTCTTCCTCCTTTCTTGATTTTTCCAAAGCGCTGATTAAACTTTCGGCTTTTCCTTTACAGCCGAGCAGTTTTGCTCTGTCCTTGATTTCTTCAATTAATTTTGCTTTTAAATATTCGTCCTTTTTTGATAGAACGAAAGAAAGAAAGTCCTCGCTTAATAACTGACTTTCGGTTAGTTCGTGAACCTTTAAATTATTAATAATATCATATCCTTTCTTTTTAAAATAGAACAGCACGAACAACTGTTCTACTATTATTATAACATCGCAACTTGCGACATTCACCGACATCTTTTGATTTTTATAAAAAATTTTTGAAAATTTTTTATAAAAATAGGGGATAGGGGTTAGGACCCTAGCTCCTAGACCCTAGACCCTAGAACCTAGACCCTAGACCCTAGAACCTAGCTCCTAGACCCTATACAAAAAAACTATTGACAAAACACACGACGGGTGCTATAATTATTAAAAATTTTTAAATGCTATGAAGGAATTATTCTTTATTTAGGCTAGTTTCAGAGAATTGACGGATGGTGCGAGTCAATACGGCGAAATAAAGTAAGTCTCGTTCCGGAGCAGAGCCACCCAAACTAAGTAAGTGGCTACGGCGTGTCCCGTTATCAAGGCAAAAGGCTTGTTTGAGCCTTACAGAGTGACCGTTTTATACGGTAATTAGGGTGGTACCGCGAATTTTTTTCGTCCCTGAAACTAATATAGTTTCAGGGACTTTTTAACTTTAGAAAGGAAGTACTTATTATGAGAAAAATCTCTATCGCCGACACGACACTTTTAAACGAAGAGGCAAGTTTTAGTTTTAAGGAGAAAATTGAGATAGCAAGACAACTTGAAAATCTTAACGTTGACGTTATTGAGTTACCTGCTATTATTAATACACGAACCGATATTCTTCTTGTTAAAACACTATCTTCTTTTGTTAAAAACAGTGTTATTTCCGTAAACGGCGGTATGACTAAAGAGAGCATTGATAATGCGGCTGTTTCTTTATCAACTGCTAATAAAGCAAGAATAAGAATAGAACTTCCTGTATCTCCCGTTGGTATGGAATATGTTTGTCATAAAAAGCCCGATAAAATGCTTTTGTTTATTGAACAACTTATTTCTCTTGCAAAGGAAAAGGTAGAAGACGTAGAGTTCTGCGCTATTGACGCTACAAGAGCCGAAGGGGATTTTCTTCAAAAGGCAATTGACGTAGCGGTAAATAGCGGTGCAACGGCAGTTTCTCTTTATGACAGTGCCGCCGAAACTATGCTTCCCGATGAATTTGCCGATTTTGCCGCAAACGTTTGCGAAAACTCTGATATAGACGTTGGAGTTTATTGCAACAATAAAAACGGTATGGCTATTGCCTGTGCTTCAATGGCGGTTAAAAAGGGAGTAGTTGCCGTTAAAACTGCAGTTGGTACTAACGCAGTTCCTCTTGAACTTTTTGCGGAAATGATTAAAAACTGCGGTGAGTCCTTTGGATTTTCATCCTCTATTAAATACACTCAGCTTAACCGCATAGTTAAGCAAATTAATTGGATTAACGAAAATACCAAAAACGGTAAAAATAACGTTTTAGCCGTTGAAAATAACGATAACAACCTAGATATGGATGCTTCTTTCGATAAAGAAAGCGTTATGACTGCAGTATTAAAACTCGGTTACGACCTTTCCGAAGAGGATAGCGCAAAGGTTTACGAGGAATTTTTAAGGGTTGCCGATAAAAAGCGCGTAGGCTCAAAGGAACTTGAGGCTATTGTTGCCAGTGTTGCTTTGCAGGTTCCCGCTACCTATAAGCTTATAAACTATATTGTTAATAACGGAAATATTATTTCTTCATCCGCTCAGATTACTTTGGAAAAAGACGGCGAACAAATTCAGGGAATTGCTATAGGCGACGGCCCTGTTGACGCCGCATTCAGAGCAATTGAACAGATTATAGGCACACACTTTGAACTTGACGATTTCCAGATTCAGTCTGTTACCGAGGGTAAGGAAGCAATGGGTAGCGCTCTTGTAAAACTCAGAGCAAACGGAAAACTTTATAGCGGTAACGGAATTTCTACCGATATTATCGGTGCAAGTATGAGAGCGTTTTTGAGCGCTGTAAATAAAATCGTTTACGAGGAGGCGTAACCTATGAAATTTTCTTTTTCAACTAAGGGTTGGCACGGAATTTCTTTTGATGAATTCTGTGAAATTGCAAATGAACTTAAGTTTCAGGGTATTGAACTTCATAACGTGTATAACGACCTTTTTACAGATAAAAACGGTGCATTCAGTGAGCATAACGCCCCTCTTACTTTAAGAAAACTTTATGAAAAGAAGTTATCGATTCCCTGTATTGACACTATATGTAATATCGGGGATATAAACGATAAAGAAAAAAGCGTAGAAGAAATCAAGAAATGTATTAATATTGCAAGTAATTTGCATATTCCTTTTATCCGTCTGCACGCTTCTCATTCTGACGATAAAGACGCTTCGGTTGATAATACCGTTTGTATAGTCGAAGAAACTCTTTCTTTGGCAGAGGAAAAGGGTATAGCGCTTCTTCTTGAAACCTCGGGTATCTTTTCAAATACCGAACTTCTTCGCGACGTTCTCGAACGCTTTGCAAGTGACAGTCTTTCTGCGCTTTTAGATATGTATTCTGCCTTCTTTGAGGGCAAGGAGGATGCCGAACAGATTATCAAAAATCTTGGAGCATACGTTAAACACGTTCATATCAGAGATGCCGTTAAAACCGAGGAAGGTTACGAGCATTGTCTTATCGGTGAAGGCGAACTTCCCATTGACGAAATGATGTCGGCGCTCAGAAGCGTAAACTACGACGGTTATTTTTCTCTTATATGGGACCCTGCTTGGTGTGAAGAGCTTGACGATATGGAGATAATCTTCTCGCAGTTCGTAAACTTCTTGAAGCAGTACGGTGATATTTCACGTAACGAATCAACCCTTTACTATAATAAATCCCATACGGGTAAATTCGTTTGGAAAAAGGATTTGCTTATTGATTTAACCTTCCCTCAGGTGCTTGATAAGATGGTTGAGGAATTCCCTGACCAGTACGCCTTTAAATATACTACTCTTGATTACACAAGAACCTACAGTGAGTTCAGAGATGACGTCGATACCTTCGCACGTGCTCTTATTGCTATGGGTGTTAAGGCAGGAAGCAAGGTTGCCGTATGGGCTTCCAACGTACCTCAGTGGTATATTGCTTTCTGGGCAACCACTAAAATCGGTGCAATTCTTGTTACGGTTAATACTGCTTATAAGATTCACGAGGCTGAATATCTTTTAAAGCAGTCCGACACTCATACTCTTGTTATGACCGAAGGCAGTAAGGATACTAATTACGGTGAAATTATTGCAAGACTTTGTCCCGAACTTGAAAATATGAAAGCAGGGCAGACCCTTCACAGTAAAAAACTTCCGTTTTTAAGAAACGTAATTACGGTAGGCTTTAAGCAAAAGGGCTGTATGACCTGGAATGAAGCCGTTGCACGTTCAAGCGAGGTTTCTTTAAGCGAGGTTTACAGAATGGCTTCCTTGGTTGACAAGGACGACGTATGTAATATGCAGTACACTTCGGGTACTACTGGCTTCCCCAAGGGTGTTATGCTTACCCACTATAACGTTGTAAATAACGGTAAGTATATAGGCGACCATATGGATTTATCTACTGCAGACAGAATGATGATTCAGGTTCCTATGTTCCATTGTTTCGGTATGGTGCTTTCTATGACTGCTTCTATGACTCACGGCACGACTATGTATCCTATGCCGTATTTCTCACCCAAGCCTTCGCTTTCTTGCGTTCATAACGAGCATATTACCGCATTCAACGGCGTTCCTACGATGTTTATTGCTATGATGCAACATCCCGATTTTGATAAGACCGACTTTTCTTATATGCGAGTTGGTATTATGGCGGGTTCTAACTGTCCTGCCGACCTTATGAAAAAGGCGACAGAGGTTATGAATATGAAGGAAATCGTATCTGTTTACGGACAGACCGAGGCAAGTCCCGGATGTACTATGAGCAGTTGGTACGATTCTCTTGAAGTGCGAACCGAAACGGTAGGAAGCGCTTTTGCTAACGTAGAATGTAAAATAATCGATCCCGAAACAGGCGAAGACTGTCCTGACGGAGTAAACGGCGAATTTGTAGCGCGTGGTTATAATATTATGAAGGGCTATTATAAAATGCCCAAGGCTACTGCGTCCGCTATCGATAAAGACGGATGGCTTCATACGGGTGACCTTGCTTGCAGACGACCCGACGGTAATTATCTTATTACGGGACGTCTTAAGGATATGATTATCAGAGGCGGAGAGAATATTTATCCTAAAGAAATTGAGGAATTTATTTTCACCTGTCCTAAGGTACGCGACGTTCAGGTAATCGGTGTTCCCGATAAACAGTACGGCGAAGAAATTATGGCTTGTATTATTCTTAAAGACGGTGAAACTATGACCGAAGAAGAAATTAAGTCTTACATCGCCGCTAATATGGCGCGTCATAAGGTTCCTCGTTATATTGATTTTGTTGATAAATTCCCGATGAACGCGGCAGGAAAAATATTAAAATATAAAATGAGAGAAGATGCCGCAAAGAAATTAGGTCTTGAATAATGGTAGAAAATAAATTTTTTGCGGTTGATTCGCACTGTCATATCTATCCCGAAAAAATTGCTCAAAAAGCAGTGGCGGGAACCGATAGGTTTTACGATACCGTTGCTCAGGGTGACGGTACCGTTAAAAATCTTTTCGAAATGGGCGAAAGTGCAGGAATTGACCATTTTGTAGTTCAGTCTGTTGCTACCACGCCAAAACAGGTGAAAAGCATAAATGAATTTATTGCCGAAACCGTGAGCAAGGATAGGGAAAAACTTACGGGACTCGGAACTCTTCATCCCGACAGTCTTGATATAGAAGGCGACGTTAAACATCTTATGGAACTTGGGCTTAAGGGTGTTAAGCTTCATCCCGATATTCAGCAGTTTCCCTGTGATAATGATAACTGTATGAAGATATACGAGCTTTGTGAGAAAAACGGTCTTATTCTCCTTATGCATACGGGGGATTACAGATATGATTTTTCAAATCCTAACCGTGTAAAGCCTATTCTTGAACGCTTTAAGGAACTTAAATTCATAGGCGCTCATCTTGCAGGTTGGTCGATATGGAGCGAAGCCTACAGTGAACTGAGTCAGTACGAAAATCTTTACGTTGACTGTTCCTCTTGCTTTGGTTTTGGAAAGGTGACTGAAATTGAAAGCATTATGAAGAAGTACGGCGCTGACAGAATTCTTTTCGGAACCGATTATCCTATGTGGTCTCCCGTTAAAGAAATGGAAACCTTTTTATCTCTCGATTTTACCGATAGTGAAAAGGAAAAGATGTTGGGACTTAATGCTAAAAAACTGTTCGGTATATAAAAAATCTTTTAAAAGGTCTGTTTTTGATAAAAAACAGACCTTTATTATTTTTTAAGTATGTTATATAATATGCTTAAAGAGGTGAGATAAGTGAGAATATTAAATTTTGGCTCTTGTAATATTGATTACGTTTATACGGTAGAACATATCGTTGTTCCCGGTGAAACTGTTTCCAGCAGCAAACTCGAACTTTTTGCGGGAGGAAAGGGACTTAACCAGTCTATAGCCGCTGCAAGAGCAGGCGCAAAGGTTTTTCACGCAGGTTGTCTTGGTAATGACGGCGGTATGCTGAAAGAGGTTCTGGTTGACAGCGGTGTTGATATATCAAACGTAACCGAACTTGACACTAAAAACGGACATGCAATAATTCAGGTCAGCAGTCAGGGTGAAAACAGTATTTTTCTTTACCCCGGTTCAAACGCCCTTGTGACCAAAGAAATTATCGATAGCGTTCTTAAAAAATTCGGTAAAGACGATATACTTCTTTTGCAGAATGAAATAAGTAACGTTCATTATATAATAGACGAAGCCTTCAGTAAGGGTATGATTATTGCCTTTAACCCTGCACCCTTTACGCAATCGCTTAAAAGTATTGATTTTTCAAAAATCGGTTATCTTATTTTAAACGAAACCGAGGCTATGGGCTTTACGGGTATAAGCGATACGCAGTTGTGTCTTGACTATATATGCAATAGATTTAAAAATCTTACGGTGATTTTAACGCTGGGAAAAGAGGGAAGCGTTTACCGTCATAACGATGAGACTATTCATCAGTCGGCATTTGACGTAAAGGCTGTAGATACAACTGCGGCAGGGGATACCTTTATAGGATATTTTCTTGCTTCAATATGCGACGGTGTGGGTATTAAAAAGGCGCTTAAAACTGCAAGTTGCGCTTCAGCTGTCACCGTTTCTAAAATGGGCGCCGCCCCGTCTATTCCTTATATGAGTGAGGTAAAGGAGGCGCTTATAAACCTTAAGGAACTTTCCCTTGATAAACGAAGACTAACCTCTAAAAAAATTGAAGCCTATATTGAAGAAAATTTAAAAACTGCCAACCTTAAGGGAATAGCCGAGATTTTAGGTTATACAAAGGAATACGCAGGCACTATAATAAAAAAAGAAACAGGACTTACTTTTTCAGCGCTTTTGCAGAAAAAGAAATGTGAAAAAGCCGCAGAACTTCTTACTAAAACAACTATGAGTGTTGGTGAAATAATAGAAGAAACAGGCTATGCAAATCAGTCTTTTTTCAGAAAACAGTTTAAAGAAATTTATGGTACGACCCCTTTGAATTTCAGAAAGGAAAATTAAAATGAATAAAGTTTTAACTATACCCGAAGGAAAAATCGACGTTGTAATCGATACAGATGCTTTTGCAGACAGCATTTGGGAAATGGATGACCAATATGCAATAGCCTATCTTCTTACCTTTGATAAGTTTAACGTAAAGGCTTTTTATACTTATATGGCAGGGGATGACTCTGTAAGGGGTATATCGGAAGTTGTTAACCGTTGCGGCAGAGAAGATTTAAGCTCCGTTATTTTCAAAGGCTGTACAAAAAGAACCAACGTAAATGACCCCGAAAAAAGCGAAGCGGCGCTTGACCTTATTGAGCGTAGCAAGAACTACAGTAAAGAAAATCCTCTTTACGTAATAGCTATAGGCCCTGTTACCAATATAGCTGATGCTTTGCTTATTGATCCCACTTTAGAGGAACGTATAGTTTTGGTGGCTTTGTTTGGTCACGATTTTAAACAGCCTATTACCGATGAATACAATTTGGCAAAGGATTTGGTGGCTTCAAAGGTAATTATGGAAACCAACGTGCCCATAATGTTGGTGCCCTGTATTGACGTTGCTAAAAAACTCGTTATGTCTTATAACGAATGTGTCGAACAATGGCAGGGTAAAAACGATATAGGCGATTATCTTATTTACTGTATGGGGCTTATGTGTAAAGAGGAGTATAGACCAAATCTTAAGCGTGTTATCTGGGATGCAGTTCCCGTTGCGCTCCTCAGCCATCCCGAGTGGGTTACCTACGAAATAACCGAAAGACCGTGGCTTACCTTTGATAAGCATTGGCTTTTCGGCAAAAATGATGGAAAAATTCTTTACGTCAGCGATATAAACAGCGAAGCAATAAAAAAAGATATATTTGAAAGGATTAAAAACTATGAATAATCTTAAATTACCCAAGGGAAAATTTGACGTAGTAGTAGATACCGCTATTGCAGTGGGTTATTATATGGAATGTGACGAACAGTTCGCCATAGGTTATATGCTCAAAGAAGATATTTTTGATATAAAGGCTTTTTATCTTGACCTTACTGCAGATGAACATTGGTACGGTTGCAGATATAACGCTGTAAAGGATTTGCTTGACGTTACGGGAAACAGTGATAAATATTCACTTATAAAAAGAGGTGGCAACAGACGTCTTGACGTAAATAATCCCGAAAGAAGCGAATCTGCGCTCGATTTGGTTCAAAGAGCAAAGAACTATAGCGAAGAAAATCCTCTTTACGTATTTGCTATAGGAACAATGACAAATATAGCAACTGCTTTGCTAATCGACCCGTCAATAAGCAAAAATATTGTGATTGTTTGGGTGGGCGGTCATAGTTTTGAATATGAAGATACCAACGAATACAATTTAAAAAGCGACTTTGCTGCATCTAAAATAGTTCTTGAAAGCTCTGCTCCTTTAATTCTTGTTCCTTGTATGGGTGTAGCAAGTAAACTTTTGGTAACAACCGACGAGTGTGTTGAGGCTTTTGACGGTAAAGATGCTTTATGTGAATATATCCTCGATTATCTTCACAAAATGGCGCCTGATGCTTATAAGTTTAAAAATATGAAACGTATTATCTGGGATGGATTAGCACCTGCGCTGTTTTTGCAAGAAAACCAAGAACTTGTAAAGTACAGGGTAGAAAACCGTCCTACAGTCAGTGAAGATATGCACTGGGTATTTAATGACGAGAGTAAAAAAATACTTTATGCTTATGATATTGACGTAGAAAAACTTAAAAAGCATATGCTTGATACAATTTCAAAATAATTTTGCCTTTTTTATAAGCGATACGAAGAATTTTCTTCGTATCGCTTATTTTTTTTGAAAAATTTATAAAAAATTTCACTAATTTTAAAAAAACTATTGCAATTTATATAAAATTGCTCTATAATAACAATAAAAGTGGTTGAAAGTGGAGTAAAAATCCATTGAAGTGTAGCAAAGTGGTGAAAATGAAGGGAGTGAGGCTCTGTGTTATACGGTGGATATCAACATAATATCGATAAGAAGGGCAGAGTGTTCATTCCTTCTAAAATGCGTGATGAACTCGGTGCAGAGTTTATCATCTGTAAAGGTATATACGGCAAAAGATGCCTTTGCGTTTATTCACTTGCCGAGTGGGAAAAGTTGGTTGAAAATATCGGCACCCTTCCCGTAACTAAATCAAGTGTTGTCAAACGTTTTCTTTACGACGGCGCTTTTAACGTTGAATGTGATGCGCAGGGAAGAATACTTATTCCCAACGTACTTAGAGAATATGCTGAGCTTGAGAGTGAGGCTCATATTATCGGTATGGATACAAACCTTGAAATATGGAATACGACTCTCTGGCAGGAAGAAAACGAAAAATATACTCCCGAGTCTGTTGCTTCTATTATGGAAGAACTTAACTTTTAAGGTGAAGCAATATGGAGTTTAAACATTACTCGGTGCTTTTAAATGAAACTATTGAAGAACTGAATATAAAACCCGACGGAATATACGTTGACGGTACCGCAGGCGGAGCAGGGCATTCAAAGGAAATCGCCAAACGTTTAAAAAACGGAATGCTTTATGCTCTGGACCAAGACCCTGATGCAGTAGCGGTTGCTACCGAAAGACTTAAAGGACTTCCCGCAAAGGTAATTAAAAGCAATTTTTCGGATATGAAAAAGGTTCTTGGCGGTGAGGGTGTAGAAAAGGTTGACGGAATACTTTTAGACCTTGGAGTTTCTTCCTATCAGCTCGACGAAGGGGAAAGAGGTTTTTCTTATCATAAAGATGCTTTTCTTGATATGCGAATGAGTAAAGAAGGAAAAACCGCAGCCGACCTTGTAAATAATTTATCGGTTTACGAACTTGCCGATATATTCAGAATGTACGGCGAAGAAAAATTCGCCATGAAGATAGCAAGAGAAATAGTTAAAGAAAGAGAAAAAGAACCTATTGAGCGCACCGTAAGACTTGCTCAGATAATCGCAAACAGTGTTCCTGCGGCGGCAAGACGTGACGGTCATCCTGCAAGAAAGTGCTTTCAGGCATTGAGAATTGCAGTAAACGGTGAACTCGACGTATTAAAAAGCGTTCTCGACGATGCTTTTGATTTACTTAATAAAGACGGCGTACTTGCAATAATTACCTTCCATTCTTTAGAAGATTTAATGGTAAAGCATAAATTCAAGGAATTTACCGTGGGCTGTACCTGTCCTCCCGATATACCCGTTTGCGTGTGTGGGAAAGCTCCTCGCGGAAAGGTAATACATAAAAAAGGAATTGACCCTTCAAGTGAAGAATTAAAGGAAAATCAGAGAAGCAGAAGTGCGAAACTGAGAACTATAATAAAACTGTAAGGATGAGGCAAATGAACAATTTAAAGTATTATAACGACGCTTTAGCATACGATTTTCAGATGTTTATGCCCAAGGCAAAGCCTGAACCCGTAGAAAAAGATAACGTTATAAAAATGCCTTCTCAGAATATAAAGAAAAACAGCAGAGCAAAGACGGCGAAGCTTAACGTATCAAACAGCGCTTTTGCTATTTTTTCTGCAATTGTGTTGGTAGGCGCACTTTGCGCTAATTTATGTATGAGAATCAGTGTTAACGAACTTAATAATAATATTAATGAAGCAAAAACCTTGCTTAATGAAAAACACAGCGAATGCGTTGCTTTACAAATGGAATACGAAAACAGAATTTCGTATATTAACCTTGAAGCAGAGGCAACAAAACTCGGTATGAGAAAACTTGACCAGAATCAAGTAGTGTATATTCGTGTAAACGATAAAAATATGGCAAGAACCGCGGACGGTAAAATTTTAACATCAAATAAATAAGAGTTGCCGCATAGAACTTTGTGCGGTATAATATAAATAAAGATACGGGAGTTGAAAATTCAGCTCTCGTTTCAAGCGTTTTAAAAGTATATGAAAAGAGGATGATTATGGCAAGTAAACCTAATAAAATGATGCTTCAAAGAATGTTTACTGTACTCCTTTGCGTAATAATAATTACCGTTGGTGTGGCCGGTTTCAGACTTTCGTATATTATGCTTATTAAAGGCGAAAAGTATCAGGGCCTTGCTTCCGAACAACAACTTTACGATAATCTTATAACTGCTCCCAGAGGAAATATATACGATAAAAATATGAATGTCCTTGCCACCAGCACTACCGCCTGGACTGTATATATAACCCCTAACGGAATTAATAAACTAAGTGACCCTGAAAAAAAGGAAAAGGTTAAAAACCTTATTGCCGACGGTCTTTCTTCCATTCTTTCTGTAGATAGAGCGGAAATATATGAAGATACAGGCAAAAAATCCTACTACGTAACGGTGCAGAAAAAGGTTGATAAGGCTACTGCAGATAAGGTCAGAGAATTTATAACCGCTAACAAAGATTACGAACTTACAAAATATATAGGTCTTGATGAAACCACAATGCGTTATTACCCGAACAATAATCTTGCTTCGGTTGTGCTTGGCTTTGTGGGAGATGATGAACAGGGCCTTGCGGGTATTGAAAGCTATTACGATACCGCCCTTACGGGAGAACCCGGCAGAGTGGTTGCCGCTAAAACTGCATACGGTGTAGATATGCCCTTTACTTACGAAATGGTAGAGGAAGCAAAACAGGGAAATTCACTTGTGCTTACCATTGATAACTATATTCAGTACGTTGCGGAAAAACAGTTAAAACAGGCTGTTGAAGATAATAAATGTAACGAAAGAGGCGTAGCGGTTGTTATGAACGTCAATACCGGTGCTATTCTCGGTTTGGCGGTAACGGGCGACTTTGACCCCAATAAACCCTTTACTCTTTCTAAAAGTGATATGCTGACCGTTGATTCTTTGACGGGAGAAGAAAGAACTGCTAAACTCAGCGAACTGAGAAACCGTCAATGGCGTAACAAGGCGGTGTCTGACGCCTATGAACCGGGCTCGGTATTTAAAATCTTTACTGCCGCCGCCGCATTAGAGGAAAATGTAGTTACACCAAATTCTTCATTTTCCTGCGTAGGTCATACTCAGGTTGCAGGTCAGCCTTACGACTGTCATAAAACTACGGGTCACGGTGTTCAGAACCTTTATACCGCTATGAGTAACTCTTGTAACCCTGCATTTATCACTATAGGTCAGGCGCTTGGCACCAAAACCTTTTCGAAATATTTCGAAGCCTTTGGATTTACAACAAAAACGGGTGTTGATATACCTGGTGAAACGGGCTCTATTTACTATTCAGAATCGAAAATGGGCCCTGTTGAACTTGCTTCGGCATCCTTCGGTCAGACCTTTAAAATTACACCTATGCAAATGCTTGCCGCAACCTCTGCGGCGGTTAACGGCGGATACCTTGTAAAACCTCACGTTGTTGATAAGGTGGTAGATGGCGACGGAAACGTTATAGAGTCTGCTTCCAATGATTATAAGCGTCAGGTTGTATCAAATGAAACGTCGGCAAAACTCAGAGAAGCTATGGAAGTCGTTGTTAACGGTGGCGCTAAAAATGCTTACGTTGCGGGATACAGAACAGGCGGTAAGACCGGTACAAGTGAAAAAATCGACCTTATGAATGAAACTAATCAAAAGGGTCTTTACGTAGCATCCTACGTTGGAGTTGCACCTATCGAAAAGCCGGAAATAGTGATACTCGTGTTACTTGATGAACCTACGGCGGGCAGTATTTACGGCGGTACTATTTCAGCGCCTGTTGCAAGTGCAATTTTGGCAGAAATTCTTCCTTATATGGGCTATGAGCCTCACTACAGTCAGGAAGAACTTTCTAAACGTGCAATACCCGTTCCGAATGTTACGGGACTTAGTGTTGCTGAGGCGAAAAGCAAAATTACAAACGTTGACCTTATTTATAAGGTTGTAGGTAACGGAGATAAGATTATATCTCAGCTTCCTGCCTCTACCGATACTCTTTATTCGGGCGGTCTTGTGATTTTATATACCGATGAGGAATCAATGGAAGAGGAAATGGTTACAGTACCTGATTTTAAGGATATGACGGTAAATCAGGTGAATATAGCCGCTGCAGAAAGTTCGGTTAACGTCAAATTCGCGGGTAATACTCTTGATAACGCTAAAACTTATGCCTACAGTCAGAGTATTAAAGCGGGAGAAAAGGTGAAAAAAGGAACAAGTGTTACGGTTTATTTCCGTGACGGAAACGTTACTGATTTTTTGCCTGAATAAATGAGGTAGTAAATATGTTGCTTAAGGATTTACTTAACGTCAAAGGCGATTTTGCCAATATAGAAATAAAGGGAATTACCGCTGACTCAAGACAGGTGGAAGAAGGATATGCATATATCTGTATAGTCGGCGCTGTAAACGACGGACATAATTTTGCCCTTTCTGCCAAAGAGAAGGGCGCTGCCGTAATAATTGCAGAACGAGAAACGGGAAGCGGTATAGACCTTTTGGTAGAGGATACCCATGCTGCCTTTGCAAAAATGACTGCTAATTGGTTTAATAATCCTTCTAAAAGTTTAAAGCTTATCGGTGTTACCGGTACAAACGGTAAAACCTCCGTTACCTATATGCTTAAAAATATCCTTGAAGCTAACGGAGAAAAGGTGGGACTAATCGGTACTATTCAGAATATGATAGGTGATGAAATAGTGCCTACCGAACGTACCACTCCAAGTTGTTACGAACTTAACGCTTTGTTCAGAACAATGGTGGATAAGGGTTGTACCGCCGCCGTTATGGAAGTTTCTTCTCACGCTCTTGACCAAAAAAGAGTTTACGGAATTGATTTTGAGGTGGGTATTTTTACAAATCTTACCCAAGACCATCTTGATTATCATATAACTATGGAAAACTATCTTGAGGCAAAGAAGAAACTGTTTTCTATGTGTAAAACGGCTGTTGTTAATGCCGACGACCTATGGTGCGATAAGCTTATAAACGGTCTTAAGTGTAAAGTTATAAAACTTTCTGCCGAAAATAAAGCAGATTATACTGCAGAGAATATCGACTATCGTGCCGATGGAGTAAACTTTACTCTCTGCGGAAAAGAAAAAATGCAACTGAACATGAGTACGGGCGGAAAATTTACGGTATATAACGCTATGTCGGCGGCAGTAAGTGCTTTGTGCTTTGGGGTTTCTCCCGAAATCGTTAAATCAGCGCTCTGTTCGGGCGACGGAATAAAAGGCAGAGCAGAGGTTGTTAAAAATCCTTTTGATTTTACGGTAATAATAGATTATGCTCATACGCCCGACGGACTTGAAAATATTCTGAATACATTTAACGAACTTAAGAAGGGAAGAGTGATAACCCTTTTTGGTTGCGGTGGTGACAGAGATAAAACAAAACGCCCCATAATGGGAGAAATCGCCGCTTTAAAATCAGACTATCTGATAGTGACAAGCGATAACCCCAGAAGCGAAGAACCTATAAGTATAATTGAAGATATACTTGTGGGTGTTAAAAAACATAATACTGAATATACGGTTATTGAAAACCGTGTAGAAGCAATAAAATTTGCCATAAAAAACGCAAGAAAAGATGATATAATAATACTTGCAGGTAAAGGTCACGAAACCTATCAGATTTTAAAAGATAAAACCATTCACCTTGACGAACGTGAAGTGGTAAACGAAGCTATAAAGGAAAGACAGGATGTGTAAAAAATGAAAGATATTACACCTATTATTACAGCCCTTTTATCTTTTGGTATTACGGCGCTTCTCGGATTTAAGATTATTCCTTTTCTTCATAAACTTAAATTCGGTCAGACCATACTCGACATAGGACCGTCCTGGCATAAAAATAAGCAGGGAACACCTACTATGGGCGGAATTATGATGATGATAGCGGTTTTAGGCTCAATTATTATAAGCATTGTTTTTTCGGCTATAATAAAAGGAGAGCTTATATCTGAACTTGCCGACAGTAAAAAACTTCCGATGTTTGTGTCGGGTGTTGTTCTTGCTTTTGCAATGGGATTTATCGGATTTTTAGACGACTATATAAAGGTTGTAAAAAAACGTAATCTTGGACTTACGGCAAAGCAAAAAACCTTTATTCAGGGACTTGTTACGGCGCTTTATCTTGTATCTCTTGCCCTTTCGGGTATGAAATCAACCTGGACTCCCTTTGGAAGTGTAGATATAACAAGCGGCTTTGGACTTATTTTCTGGCCGATAGCATTTTTCTTTGTTTACGGTTTTGTAAATGCAGTTAACTTAACCGACGGTCTTGACGGACTTGCTTCTTCCGTAACACTTGTTGCAGCTTGCGCTTTTATGCTGATTTCAGGACTTTCTTCTTTAATGGGAGTAAACGTTTATGCTTCTGCAGTGGCAGGTGCTTGCGGAGGCTTTTTGGTATGGAATATGCATCCCGCAAAGGTGTTTATGGGCGATACAGGCTCAATGTTTTTAGGCGGTGCTGTGGTAGGTCTTGCATTTGCTACCGAAAGACCTATTCTTCTTATCGCTATCGGTATAGTTTATCTTCTTGAAGCGTTATCGGTAGTTCTTCAGGTAACCTGCTATAAACTTACCAAAAAACGTATATTTAAAATGAGTCCTATACACCATCATTTTGAAATGGTGGGTTGGAGCGAGGAAAAGGTGGTTTTCATCTTCTCCGCAGTAGGATTTATAGGAGCTGTAACTTCGGTTCTTCCATTTATTTTTTAAAATATTAATTACGGAGTGAATACAATGCGCGAAGGCCTATATGCTAAATTGCTTAAAAAAATGGGTATATACAGAGAAGGAAAGCTCGATATGGGCTTTCTTTCCCTTGTTCTTATACTGCTTTCCATAGGTCTTGTTATGCTTTTTTCTGCAAGCTATGCCTATAGCTACGCGCGTTTTAATAACAGTTATCACTTTATTATAAGACAGGCAATATTTGCCGTAGTCGGCGTTGTAATAATGTTTGCTCTTTCCCGTGTTGACGTTAAGGTTTACAGAAAAATGGCAATTCCTCTTTACGTTGTTTCGATAGCATTGCTTGTACTCGTACTTGCGTTGCCCCCAATGGTTGAAGGTATGGATCATAAACGTTGGCTTGTACTGGGTCCGATAACCTTTCAGCCTTCTGAAATAGCGAAATTTGCCATTATAACTTTATTCGCGCATCTTATAGCAAAGTATCATAAGCGAATGGACAAATTCAAGTTTGTTATGACACTTTTATTGCTTCTTGCAGTTGTTTGCGGTCTTGTAGTAATTGAAACGCATCTTTCTGCCACGGTTCTTATACTTTTAATCGGCGTAGTGCTGATGATAGTAGGCGGCCTTGCGGTAAAATATATTGTAATGGGCGCAGGCGTAGCGGCGGGCGCAGTTATTTTAGTAGTGGTAACGGGTGTTGTAGATTATGCCTCCAGCCGTTTTACCTATTGGCTTGACCCGTGGGCAGATGCATCCGGTAGCGGTTATCAGACTATACAGTCGCTGTTGGCTATAGGTTCGGGCGGACTTCTCGGTAGGGGAATAGGACAGTCAAGACAAAAATATTCCTGGCTTCCCGAACCGCACAACGATTTTATTTTTGCTATCGTCAGCGAAGAACTCGGACTTATAGGCGCTATGATAATAGTGATACTTTTCTGCCTTCTCATTTGGCGCGGTTTTGTTATTGCAATGCATTCGCCCGATAAATTTTCATCTCTTATGGCGGTAGGTCTTTCATTTCAGGTGGCACTTCAGGCTGCTCTTAATATAATGGTTGTAACAAACACCATTCCTAACACAGGAATAAGCCTTCCGTTCTTCAGTTACGGCGGTACGGCGCTTATTATATTACTTGCCGAAATGGGAGTAGTGCTCTCAATTTCGCGAAGCGCAAATCTTGAGAAAGTGTAGGTAAAATTATGCATATTCTTTTTGCTGGCGGTGGTACCGCAGGACACATAAATCCCGCTCTTGCTGTTGCAGGATATATTAAAGAAAAGCATCCAGATGCAAGAATAAGTTATATCGGAACGGCTAAAAAACTTGAAGCTAAACTTGTACCCGAAAAGGGATACGATTTTTACAGTATCGAGGTTTCGGGATTTCAGAGAAGTTTTACCCCTGTTAATATTGCTAAAAACGTTAAGGCGGCTGTTTGCGCCGTTACGGCATCGGTTAAGGCAAGAAAACTTCTAAAAAAACTAAATCCTGATTTGGTGGTTGGTACGGGTGGATACGTGAGCGGTCCCGTGCTTAGTCAGGCTGCAAAGCTTGGTTTTAAAACGGCTATTCACGAGCAGAATGCATATCCGGGTATTACCAATAAAATGCTTTGTTCTCAGGTTGATAGAGTTATGCTTGCTATGAAGGAAGCAGAAAACAGATTTAAACTCAATAAGAAACCCGATATAGTAGGTAATCCCGTAAGACCTGAACTTACCAAGATAAGCAGGGAAGAAGCACGTGCAAAACTCGGTTTTGATAACCGTCCTGTGATACTTTCTTTCGGTGGAAGTCTTGGCGCTGAAAAAATCAACAATTCTGTTTGCGAACTTATTAAGTATCATAACGAAAGCGAAAAATATTATCATATTCATGCTACAGGTAAGGTTGGATACGAAGATATGGTGGCAAAACTTAGCGATATAAAGCTAAGCGAGAATATTGATTTAAGAGAATATATTAAAGATATGGACGTATGTATGGCGGCGGCAGACGTAGTTATTTGCCGAGCAGGAGCAATTACGTTAAGCGAACTTGCGGTTTGCAGAAAACCGTCTATTTTAATTCCTTCTCCCTACGTTGCTGAAAACCATCAGTTCCATAATGCTATGACACTCAAAAACGCAGGTGCGGCAGAAGTAATTGAAGAAAAGGAACTCAGCGGCGAAAAACTTATTTCTACCGTTGAAGCTATGCTTTCCGATACTAATAAATTGAATGATATGAGTATCAATGCACAAAAGGTTGCAATAGATGATGCTAACGAGCGAATTTATAAGGTTCTTATGGAACTTTTAAACTCGTAATAACCAAAAAAAGCAAACCGCATATTATGAAGTATGATTGTATTTTGATGTGCGGGGTGCAGATATGAATTCCTTTAAGGTTACAGGCGGGAATAGAATTGACGGCAGTATTAAACTGCAGGGCGCGAAAAACAGTGCGCTGCCTATTCTTGCCGCAACGTTGCTGATTAAAAATAAAAGCGTTATACATAATTGTCCTGATTTAAGTGACGTGGATGCGGCGCTTAAGATTCTTGTGAAACTGGGCTGTGTGTGCGTCAGAGATGAAAATACCGTTATAGTTGATTCAACCGATGCCTTTAACTATGAGGTCGGTAAAGAACTGGCGGGTGAAATGCGCTCTTCTATAGTGTTTTTGGGCGCTATAATAGCACGAATGGGAAAAGCGGTAATAAGCAGTCCCGGTGGATGCGAACTTGGACCGCGCCCTATAGATATGCACCTTTCTGCTCTTAAACAACTTGGAGTAATAATAAAAGAAGAAGACGGTGTAACTTCTTGCAACTGTCCAAACGGTCTTGTCGGCGGTGAAATTTATTTGCGTTTTCCGAGTGTGGGCGCAACCGAAAATATTATTATTGCCGCCTGTCTCGCTAGAGGCAAAACAGTTATTCACGGTGCGGCAAGTGAACCCGAAATCAGTGATTTGGCAGATTTTCTTAACAGAGCGGGAGCGCGGATTAAAGGCGCAGGCTCAAATACGGTTATAATTGAAGGCGTACCTTGTCTTAAAAGCGTTGAGCATACGGTTATGAGCGACAGAATTGTGGCGGCTACCTTTTTATCAGCGGCGGCTGTAACGGGCGGCAGTATCGAAATTACCGATTGTCCTGCTTATAATATGCAGAGTATTTTGGATTTTTTTGAAAAAATCGGTTGTTATATGAAAATCAAAAATAACAGGGTATATATGAAGTGTCCATCTGAATTTAAAGCATCAGGTGTGACCGTAACGGACGTATATCCTGCTTTTCCGACCGATGCAGGTCCGCTTATCGTAGCAACCTTTTCACGTTTGCCCGGCGAAAACAGTCTTTTGGAAACTATTTTTGAAAACCGATTCAGATACGTTCCCGAGCTTAATAAACTTGGGGCAGATATTTGTCAAAACGGCAAAACGGTTACTTCAAAGGGCAAAAAGAAACTTTTTGGAGCCGACGTTAACTGTACCGATTTAAGAGGTGGCGCCGCTTTGGTAATTGCGGCTTTAAATGCTGAGGGCGAAAGTGTTGTGAACGATATCTATCACATTGAACGCGGTTATCAATCGTTTGCCTTGAATTTGAAAAAATTAGGTGTAGATATAGAGGAGTTGTAAACTTGAGCGACGTTAAGAATGTTAAAAAAAGAAAAAACGGCAAAAGAAAAAGAAAAAAGGGAATAGCTCTTATTTTGTTTGTCCTTTTTTCACTTGCTTTGCTTATCGGACTTTCTTTGACTGTATTTTTTCCTGTTAAGAGCATAAAAGCCACGGGAAGTAAGTTTTATGAAAGTCGAGATTTGGTAAAGTACAGCGGAATTGAAATTGGTGAAAATCTGCTTCGTATAAATGAAAATGAAGTTCTCGCCAATATCCGAAGGTCGCTACCGTTTGTTGATGAAGTTTCGGTTGAAAAAAATCTTGACGGAAATATTATACTTAAGGTTACCGACGCTAAAGAGGTTTTTTCCTATAGTATCGACGAAAAGTTTTATTCTACCGATAAAAACGACAGGGTGCTGAAGGTATATGACGAAATGCCCGAAAATATGCTACATATTGTTTGTGATGCAAAGTTGAGCGAAGATAAACTGTCGGTCGAATTAAATGACGTTAAAAAAGAGGAAATAATTGAAATGATTTCCGCAAAAGCTGAAGGTTTCAGTTTAAAAGCTAATGAACTTGATATAACGAATTCTTATGAAATAACAATGCTTTTTGATAATCGCTTGAAGGTCAATTTCGGTGACGTTTCTTATTTTGAAGAAAAATTGAGTCATTTTCTTAAAATGTGTGAGAATGAGAATCTTTATGAAGTTTCGGGAACGGTTAATTTAAGCCAATATACCCCCGAAAATCACGCTGCTTTTTTCGTTAAAGATAAAAATAATGTAAAATGATAAAATATTTTATAAAAAAATAAATAAATGTATTGAAATTTAAAAACAACTGTGTTATTATTAATTTGTGTTTAAATGGTTCAATATAAGAATATAAAAATTGGAGGAAATAATAATGCCTTTTGGAATTGTAAATGAAGCTGAAGACGTTGTTCAGATTAAAGTAGTAGGTGTCGGCGGAGGCGGCGGAAACGCTGTTAACCGTATGGTTGATGCCGGTGTTAAGGGTGTTGAATTTGTAGCTATCAATACCGATAAAGCTGCTTTATTCCTTTCTAAAGCTAACAGTAAGCTTCAGATAGGTGACAAAACTACAGGTGGTAAGGGCGCAGGCGCTAATCCTGAAAAGGGTAGAGCTGCTGCTGAAGAAGCCGCCGATGAAATTACTTCTATTATCAGTTCCGCTGATATGATTTTCATTACCGCAGGTATGGGCGGTGGTACCGGTACCGGTGCTGCTCCCGTTGTAGCAAAGATTGCTAAGGAACTCGGTGTACTTACCGTTGGTATCGTAACCAAGCCTTTCGCTTTCGAAGGTAAAAAGCGTATGCAGCAGGCAGAAGCAGGTATTGCTGCTCTTAAGGAACAGGTTGACAGCCTTATCGTTATTCCTAATGAAAGACTTAAATTTGTTTCCGAACAGAAGATTACCTTTAAGAATGCATTCGACGTAGCTGATGACGTGCTTCGTCAGGGTGTTCAGAGCATTACCGAACTTATCAACGAAACCGCTCTTGTTAACCTCGACTTTGCTGACGTTACCGCTATTATGGCTGATGCAGGTTATGCTCATATGGGCGTTGGTTATGCAACCGGCAGAGATAAGGCTGAAGAAGCTGCTCGTGCTGCTATCAGCAGTCCCCTTATCGAAACCTCTATGGAAAATGCTAAGGGTGTTATCATCAGCATTACCGGTTCTGAAGATATCGGTCTTGAAGAAGTTGAACTTGCTTCTTCCATCATTTCCGATAGAGCTCATCCCGATGCAACTATTATCTGGGGTGCTAAATTCGACGATACTCTTGAAGATGCTATCCGCGTAACCGTTGTTGCAACAGGTTTAGGCGAAGACACTAAAGATAAAAAAGAAGATTTAGCTTCTAAAATCGGTAACCTTGCAGCTGACAACGACAACGAAGAAGAGTATATCGAACTTATCGATATTTTCAACAACAAATAATTATCTGTAAAGCGGTCATAACGACCGCTTTATTTTTTTATGATTAAAAAACGGGCTGTCTTGCTTTTGCAAGACAGCCTTTTTTCTTTTAGCAGCAAGTATCGTTACAACCGCAACCACAACCACAACCGTTGTTACCAGCGCCTATGCCGTTGTTACCGCAGCAGAAGAGAAGAAGAAGGATTACGATAATCCAAGCGCAGTTTCCACCGAAAAAGTTATTACACATAAATCTTTACCTCCTTTCTTTTATATTACATAATATGTTTAATCTTTTGGTTTGTTACAAAAATAAAAAATGAGCAATAACGAGAAAAAGCGAGAAATATTAAGAAAAAATTAGTTTTGACCTTATTTGACCTTTAAATCGGAAAAAATTAGCCGAAAGCGAACTTTGACTTTCTCTGACTTTCGATATATACTAAGGTCAGTAAAGGTCAAAGTGAGGAAAAACTTTATGAAAATGAGTGATATTATAACTAAAGCAATCATAGAATTGCTTGATGAGTCGGAAGAAAATACCGCCCTTATTCAGCGTAATGAATTTGCCGAAATGATGGGCTGTGTTCCTAGTCAGATAAATTACGTTTTATCTTCCCGTTTTTCACCGGAGCAAGGATATACTATTGAAAGTTATCGCGGCGGTGGCGGATATATACGTATTAAAAGGGTTAAATTGAATCAGTCTGCGGCGATTATGCATATTGTCAATTCCATAGGAAATGCAATTGACCCGATGGCTGCTAGAATAGTGATTGAAAATACGTTGCGTGCTTCTCTTATTTCGCCTGAAGCGGCAACTGCAATTTTAGCGGCTATATCAAACGGTGTCATGCATCAGATACCTATTGACTACCGTGACAGAGTCAGAGCGGCAATAATTAAGCAGATACTTTTAACTCAGATTAAGTAAAGGAGAATTGTTATGATTTGTCAGAAATGCGGAAAAAATAATGCAACTACTCATATACATTCTGTAATTGGCGGTATAGTTAAGGATATTGATTTGTGTCCTGTGTGCGCCGCTAAAGAGGGATATTCTACCACCCCGTCGGGTAGCCTCGCCTCTATGCTTTCATCGGTTTTTGGTGATATGGCAATGCCGGTAAACAGCAAAGCGGAATGTTGTCCTTGTTGTAACAGTTTCTTTAGAGAAATTGCCAAGACAGGAAAAGCAGGTTGCCCTAAATGTTACGAAAAATTTAGAAACGAACTTTTGCCTTATTTAAAACGAGTGCACGGTAGTGTTACCCATATCGGTAAAAAGCCAATCAAGGATGCGCTTGTTGTATCTAAAACCGATAAATTAAGCGAAATGCGTAAAAAACTCAGCGAACTTGTCAAAAATGAAAATTATGAAGAAGCCGCTGTTATGAGAGATAAGATTAAACTTTATGAGGAGGAAGGAAAAAATGAGTAATTGGTACAGCGCTAATAACGATAATCATATTGCAGTATCTACCAGAGTTCGTCTTGCGCGTAACCTTGCAGATACGCCGTTTCCTTCGCTTCTTGACGATGCGCAGATGGAACAGGTGGCAGAGAAGGTTAAAAAAGCAATATTGGAAAGCGATACCCCCTTTGCTAAATCACTGAAATATATTTCTATGAAGGACGTTCCAGACAGTGAAGTTTATGCAATGGTGGAGCGTCACGTAATAAGTCCCGAATTTGCAAGTAAAAAGTCGGGAAGAGCCGTTATTATCAGCGAGGACGAGTCGGTTTGCGTAATGCTTGGCGAAGAAGACCATATTCGTATTCAGGTTATTCTTCCCGGACTGAATCTTGAAAAAGCGTATGAAACCGCCGATAAAATTGATGAGTTACTTTCCCTGAAATGCGGTTTTGCTTTTGATAATCAGCTAGGGTATCTCACCGAATGTCCTACTAATCTCGGTACGGGACTCAGAGCATCGGTAATGCTTCATCTACCCTTTATGGAAAGCGCAGGCGCGGTGAACGAAATTGCCGATACGATAGGCAAAATCGGGTTTACGGTAAGAGGAATGTATGGGGAAGGCAGTAAATCAAAAGCATCCCTTTATCAGATTTCTAATCAGATAACTTTAGGAATTACCGAAAAAAATGCGATTGATAACCTTAACGTAATTACCAAACAGTTGATTGACAGAGAATTGAATGAAAGAAAAAGAACCGACAGAATAAAACTTGAGGACCTTGTATGGCGAGCATACGGCATACTAAAAAATCAAAGACTTTTATCAAGTGATGAAATGTATAAGCTTGTTTCCCATATTAAAGTCGGTATAGCGGAAGGAATTCTTCCTTTTGACGAAACCTTACCTATGAGAATACTGATCGAAACCTCTCCAAATATGCTTTGTAGGTTTACGGGCGAAAAAACGCCTTCCGAAAGGGATTTTCTCAGAGCAAAACAGGTAAGAAAAATGATACCTTAGGAGTGATATAATGAAATACAATTTCAGCGGTTTTACCGCTAAAGCTAACGAAGCGTTAAACCACGCTATAAATTCAGCGTCTTTGCTGGGACACACCTATATAGGCAGTGAGCATATTTTATTAGGTCTTGCAAAGGTGGGCGGCGGAGTCGCTTATGAGATACTTTCTAAATACGGCGTAACAGCCGAAAAAATCAACGAACTGATTACCCTTAAAATCGGGGCAGGGGTTCATACTAATCTTTCTCCCGAATATTTTACCAAACGTGCAAAACGTATTCTTGAATCTGCCGTATCGGGATGCAGAAGTCTTGGCAAAAGTGAGGTAGGAACCGAGCATTTGCTTATAGCACTTTTAAGCGAAAACGATAACTATGCAATAAGACTCTTAAACGATATGGGAGTTAACGTAACCGAGGCGGTTACAAGCGCACTTGAGGCGGCTGATATAGACCTTAATATAGATGATGACGATGAAAAACCGCACGAGAATAAAGGGTCTCAGAAAGGTAACGTATTAAAATACGGCCACGACCTTACCAAAGATGCTAAAGAGGGTAAAATTGACCCTGTAATCGGCAGAGAAGAGGAAATAGAAAGGGTTATTCAGATTTTGTGTCGCAGAACTAAAAATAATCCTTGTCTTATCGGTGAACCGGGTGTTGGTAAAACCGCCGTTGCCGAAGGACTTGCCCTTAAAATTGCCAAAGGCGAAGCGCCTGAAATAGTAAGTAATAAAAGGGTTATTACTCTTGACCTTACGGGAATGATTGCAGGCACTAAGTATAGAGGCGATTTTGAAGATAGAATTAAATCCATAATCGAAGAGGTCAAAAAAGCAGGAGATATAATTCTGTTTATTGATGAAGTTCATACCTTAATCGGCGCAGGAAGCGCTGAAGGAAGCACCGATGCGGCTAATATTTTAAAGCCTAATCTTGCAAGAGGTGAACTTCAGATAATCGGCGCGACCACCCTTGCCGAATACAGAAAAAATATTGAAAAGGATGCGGCGCTTGAAAGAAGATTTCAACCCGTTCAGATAGGCGAACCATCGGTTGATAATACTATAGAAATTCTGACCGGTCTTCGTCCCAAATACGAAGAGCATCACGGTGTTAAAATCACCGACGAGGCTATAAAGGCGGCGGCATATCTTTCTGCACGTTATATTACCGACAGATTTCTTCCCGATAAGGCAATTGACCTTATTGACGAAGCGGGTTCTAAGGTAAGACTTAAAACCTATAAAAAGCCTGACAGTATTAAAGAACTTGAACAAAAAATAAAAGATAACGAAAAAACAAAGGAAGAAGCAATTAAATCTCAGGATTTTGAAAAGGCTGCAACCCTCAGAGATGAGGCTGAAGAGCTGAAAAAACAACTTGAAGAAGAAAAGGAAAAGCTTTCTTTTAATGAAAATAATTCTGCGGTGGTTGATAAAGAGATTATTGCGGAAATAGTAAGTAACTGGACGGGGGTTCCCGTAAAAAGTCTTACCGAAGAAGAAAGCCAACGACTTTTACGTCTGGAAGAGGTGCTTCACGATAGAGTTATCGGACAAAACGAAGCGGTAACTGCTATAAGTAAGGCTATCCGTCGAGGCAGAGTAGGTCTTAAAGATGAAAGCCGTCCTATTGGTTCCTTTATATTCCTCGGTCCTACGGGCGTTGGTAAGACCGAACTCAGTAAAGCACTTGCGCAGGCAATGTTTGGCGCAGAAAACGCTATGATAAGACTTGATATGTCGGAATATATGGAAAAGCATACAGTTTCCCGTATGATAGGCTCTCCTCCGGGTTACGTTGGATTTGACGAAGGCGGTCAATTAACCGAAAAAGTTAGAAGAAATCCATATTCGGTAGTGCTTTTCGATGAAATTGAAAAGGCGCATCCCGACGTATTCAATATTCTGCTTCAAATTCTTGACGACGGTGTTTTAACCGATTCACAGGGAAGAAAAATAGACTTTAAAAATACCGTTATCATAATGACGTCGAATATTGGCGCCCGTCTTATTACCGAAAAGAAAAAAGCCTTTGGCTTTGCCGAAAATACGGCAGAAGCCGAGCATAAGGATATTAAGGAAAGTGTAATCGGAGAACTGAAAAAAGCCTTTAGGCCCGAATTTCTTAATCGTGTTGATGATACTATCGTTTTCACGAAACTCACTAAAGAGGAAATCGGTCAGATAGCAGGCAAAATGCTTTCATCCTTGGCAAATCGACTTAAAAAACTTGAAATAGAGGCTACTTTTGATAAAACGGTTGAAGAAAAGATGGCAGAGGCAGGCTTTGATGACGTTTACGGCGCACGTCCTTTGCGCAGAGCCATTCAAAGTAAAGTAGAAGATGCTTTGAGCGAAAAAATATTGTCAGGAGAAATAAAAGCGGGGGATAAAATTATTTGTTCCTTTTCAGATGAACTTATTATCAATAAGCAATAAATAAAGACGGGCAAACGCCCGTCTTTAAATTTTTAAAGTCTTTAAATATTCTTTTTCATCTTTTTTTATTCTTAAACTTTCTCTTGCTTTTTGTATGGCTTTGTTGTGTGTCCAAGCGTCCAAAGTTTTGTTTTCAATAAAAGGTAAAGTATCTTTATACTGTTTTGTCAATGCAGTTGCAAAATACCATGCAACCATCATTTTAACGTAATATTCATTGCTTCGTATCTTTGCTACGGTTTCCAAATGCTTTACTTTAAAATCTTCATCCAAAAAATGAGTGAGTAAAACTTCTATACCGTATCTTTTGGTATAAGCGTGTTCGCTTTTAATCCATTCCAACGCCTTTTTTTCGATTTCTTCTTTGTGCTTTGAAAAGATTTTGGGACGAAAGGAATCACAGGTTGCCCAATTATCAATAAAAGGTAAGAATTTTTCCGTTTCTTTAATGCATAAATCAAAATCCTTTATTTGTTCTATTAAAAATGCGTGAAGATTGTTTTCTTCGTAGTAATAATGGGGGAGATTTTCTAAAAAATCCTGTGCTTTTTCGGTACCTTGAATTTTCTTTGCATATTCTCTGAGTTTCGGTATTCTTACTCCCAAAACTCTTTGCGATTCTACGTTTGGGATAAGCTTTGAATGAAACTTTTGGTATTCCGGGTCACTCAACGATTTAAGGTCGTTTGCTACCATATTTTCACCGCCTTTTCCTTGACTTTGTATATATACAATTATATAATAACAAAGAGGTGTTTGCAATGATAAAAGTGTTATCTATCGGAAATAGTTTTTCACAGGACGCACAGCATTTTTTACACGATTTATCTATGCACGGTAAAGAAGAGATTTATTGTGTCAATCTCTATATCGGCGGATGCTCACTTGAAACTCATTTCAAGAATATCAAAGAAAATAATGCTGCTTATCTCTATGAAATAAACGGTAAAAAAACCGACCGATACAGATCTATCGAAGAGGTCGTTTTGGAAGAAGATTGGGATTTTATTACCTTTCAGCAGGCTAGTTGGCTTAGCGGTGACGAAAAAACGTATAATCCGTATTTTGACGAGCTTTATCGTTTTGTGAAAGAAAGAAGTAACGCTAAACTTCTTATTCACGAAACGTGGGCGTATGAAATCAGTGAAAATTTAAGTCTTCAAAAACGCGAAGAAATGTATAATAATATCCGCTATACTTACGGCAAGTTTGCTAAAGAGTATTCTTTGGATATTATTCCTGTGGGCGACGTTATTGAAAGCCTTAGAAAAACCGAAGAATTTGATTACTCTGCAGGACAGCCGTCTTTAAATCGTGACGGACAGCATCTCGGACTTGATTACGGAAGATACGCGGCGGCGCTTACCTGGTACAAAGTTTTAACAAATAATTCTGCTTTAGACGTTGGATTTTTGCCGTACGAATTTATCATTACCGATGACTCTATGCAAAAAATCAATAAAATAAAAGAAATAGTTGAAGCAATATGAGATTTTATGCATAAATTATGCATATTATTCATAATTGTTTCGTCATTTCAAACAAACAGAATATAAAAAGTTGTATATATTTTGTAATAAAAAGAGTATTTCTTAAAAAGGGATAAATTTTATGCAGAAAAACTTGCATATTTATACAAACAATGGTATAATACCGATAATGAATTTTTAATTTTTGGAGGAACTAAAAATGGATAAGAGTAAAATCAAAAAGGTAGTATTGGCTTATTCGGGCGGTCTTGATACTTCTATTATCATTCCTTGGTTAAAGGAAAACTATAATAATCCCGAAATTATTGCCGTTTCAGGTAACGTAGGACAGGCAAGCGAACTTGAAGGTCTTGAGGAAAAGGCTATTAAAACAGGCGCTTCTAAAATTTATATTGAAGACCTTACCAAAGAGTTTCTTGAAGATTACGTATTCCCCTGTGTTCAGGCAGGTGCTCTTTATGAGGATTATATGTTAGGTACTGCTTTTGCACGTCCTCCCATTGCTAAACGTATTGCTGAAATTGCTCTTAAGGAAGGGGCAGACGCTATTTGTCACGGCTGTACCGGTAAGGGTAACGATCAGGTTAGATTTGAAATGGCTATCAAGGCTTTTGCTCCCGATATGCCTATAATTGCTCCTTGGAGAGAGTGGGACATAAAATCCAGAGAAGAAGAAATTGATTATGCAGAGGCTCATAACGTTCCTCTTAAGATAAACAGAGAAACCAACTATTCAAAAGATAAGAACATCTGGCACTTAAGCCACGAAGGACTTGACCTTGAAGACCCTGCAAATGAACCTCTTTACAATAAGGAAGGCTTTCTTGAAATGGGCGTTTCTCCCGAAATGGCTCCCGATAAGCCAACATACGTAACCATTCACTTTGAAAAGGGCGTTCCTACTGCTATTGACGGTGTTGAAATGGACAGCGTGGCACTTGTAAGCAAACTTAACGAGCTTGGCGGCGCAAACGGTATCGGTCTTCTTGACATTGTTGAAAACCGTCTTGTTGGTATGAAGTGCAGAGGTGTTTACGAAACTCCCGGTGGCGCTATCCTTTATAAAGCACATCAGATTTTGGAAACTATTTGTCTTGACAAGGATACCGCTCATTATAAATCTCTTGTTGCGCAGAAACTTGCTGAAAACGTTTATAATGCTCTTTGGTTTACTCCTCTTACCGAAGCAATTCTTGCTTTCGTTAAGACTACTCAGAAAACCGTAACTGGCGACGTTAAGGTTAAACTTTACAAAGGTAACATTATTAACGCAGGTGTTACCTCTCCCTATTCTCTCTATGATAGTGAAATCGCTACCTTTGACGAGGACGACGTATATGACCAGAAGGAATCTGCAGGCTTTATTAATCTTTACGGTCTGCCCACCAAGGTCTATGCAAAAATGAAGAAAAAGAACAATTTAGATTAATTTTTTGAGGTAGTTACAATGGATAAAATGTGGGCGGGAAGATTTAACAAGGCTCTCGATAAAGAGGCTGACGATTTTAACTCTTCCATTCATTTCGATTCAAGAATGTATAAACAGGATATTACGGGTTCAATAGTTCACGCTATGATGCTTTCGCGTCAGGGTATTATTACTAATGACGAAAGCGCTGACATAATTAACGGACTTAGCGGTATTCTTGAGGATATTGAAAACGGTAAACTTGCTTTTGATATGGATGCCGAAGATATTCATATGTTTATTGAGTCGGAACTTACTAAAAGAATAGGCGATAACGGAAAGAAACTTCATACCGCCCGCAGCCGTAACGATCAGGTGGCTCTTGATATAAGACTTTATTTAAGAGATGAATGTGAGGAAATCTTCGCTCTTCTTTTAAAACTTATCGAGGTTATTAAGGATAAGGTAGAAGAAAATCAGGACGCTATAATGCCGGGCTATACGCATCTTCAGCGTGCTCAACCCATTACGTTTGCCCATCATCTTCTCGCTTATGCAATGATGTTCAAGCGTGATTTTGAAAGACTCAACGACGCTGTTAAGAGAATGAACTATTCTCCCATTGGTTCTTGCGCTCTTGCAGGTACTACTTATAATACCGACAGAAGCTTCGAGGCTCAGCGTTTGGGCTTTGACGGAATTATGATGAACAGTATCGACGGTGTTTCGGACAGAGATTTCTGCATTGAACTTATGTCCTGCTTTGCTACCGCTATGATGCATTTATCTCGTTTTTCCGAAGAGATTATTTTGTGGTCAAGTTGGGAATTTAAGTTTGTTGAGCTTGACGATAGCTATACTACCGGCTCAAGCATTATGCCACAGAAGAAAAATTCTGATATGGCAGAACTTGTAAGAGGTAAAACGGGTAGGGTTTACGGTAATCTTTTGGCGCTTCTTACCACCCTTAAGGGTCTTCCTCTTGCGTATAACAAGGATATGCAGGAAGATAAAGAAGCAATTTTTGACAGTGTCGATACGATAAAGAAGTGTCTTAGCATTTTCGCTCCCATGGTTGCAACTATGAAGGTATTAAAGGCTAATATGTACTTAGCCGCTCAAAAAGGCTTTATTAACGCTACCGACCTTGCCGATTATCTTGTTAAAAAGGGAATGCCTTTCAGAACTGCATACAAACACGTGGGCACCCTTGTCGGATATTGTATAGATAACGGCACCGTTCTTGAAAATTTACCCATTGAAAAATATAAGGAATACTCCGAACTTTTCGATAACGATTTATATAATGAAATTTCCCTTGAAACCTGTGTTGCAAAGCGTATTTCCGCCGGTTCTACAGGTTATGAGTCGGTTAAGGAACAGATTAAATATATTGCGGAGTTTTTAAATAAATGAAAAAGGTTTTTATAGACGGCAGCGCAGGTACTACGGGACTTAGAATTTACGAGCGTCTTGCCGAAAGAAATGATATTACTTTAATAACGCTTCCTGAAGAAAAGCGTAAGGACGTAAATTCCAGAAAAGAAGCCATTAACAGCGCAGATATAGTTTTTCTATGTTTGCCCGATGATGCGGCAAGAGAATCCGTTTCTATGCTCAGTAACGAAAATACCGTTGTTTTGGATACTTCCACTGCGCATAGAACAGATGCAGACTGGACCTACGGTTTTCCTGAAATTAAAAAGGAATTGGCAGATAAATTACCTGCTTCTAAAAAAATAGCCGTTCCCGGTTGTCATGCAAGCGGTGTTATTGCGCTCATTTATCCGCTTATAGAAGCGGGAATTTTAGATAGTGACGCTTTGCTTTGCGCTACTTCTGTTACGGGATATAGCGGCGGCGGTAAAAAAATGATTGCCGAATATGAAGCAGAAGGCAGGGACGAACTTCTTGATGCTCCCCGTCAGTACGCCGTTTCTCAACAACATAAGCACTTAAAAGAGATTAAAGCTATTGCAAAACTAAATAACGCTCCTGCTTTTTCTCCTATAGTTTCTTCTTTTTATAGCGGTATGTGTGTTACCGTTCCGATTTTTTTAAGTCAACTGAAAAACGGTGCGACCATTGACACTATAAAGGAAATTTACAAAAAGAAATACGTTGGTCCCGTTGTTAATTACAAAGAAACTAACGACGAAGGCGGATTTTTATCTGCTAATGCACTAAGTGGGCTTGACAGTATGGAAATAGCAGTTTTCGGTAACGAAGAAAGAATACTGCTTGTTGCAAGATATGATAATTTGGGCAAGGGTGCTTCGGGCGCGGCTATACAGTGTATGAATATCTGTATGGGAGTTGACCAAACTACAGGACTTAATATATAAGAGGTATTTTTATGAATATTATAAGTGGAGGCGTTTGTGCCGCAAAAGGTTATACTGCGTCAGGTGTGCATTGCGGTATAAGAAAAAATAAATCCAAAAATGATATTGCGCTTATTTTCAGCGAAAAGAAAGCCAATGCTGCGGCAGTATATACTACTAATCTGGTAAAGGGAGCTCCTCTTACCGTAACTAAAAAGCATATATCTGACGGTCAAGCGCAGGCAATTATCTGCAACAGCGGTAATGCTAACACCTGTAATGCAAACGGAATTGAGGTTGCAGAAAAAATGTGTGAACTTACCGCAAATGAACTTGGCATTAATGCCGAGGACGTTGTAGTTGCTTCTACCGGTGTTATCGGACAGCCCCTTGACATAGAGCCTATTAAGGCGGGTATTCCTATGTTAAAGGCGCAACTCGGTAATAATAGTTTACAGGCGGCTTACGGTATTATGACCACCGATACAAAAGTAAAAGAAATTGCCGTTTCCTTTGAAATCGGCGGTGTTGAATGTAAAATCGGCGGTATTGCTAAGGGCAGCGGTATGATTCATCCCGATATGGCAACTATGTTGGTATTTATTACTACCGACTGCGCTATTTCTTCAAATTTACTTCAAAAAGCGCTTTCTTCTGATATTAAAGATACCTTTAATATGGTAAGTGTGGACGGTGATACCTCCACCAACGATATGGTTGTCGTAATGGCAAACGGTATGGCAGGGAACAAGGAAATAACTGAAGAAAATGATGATTTTGCTTCATTTATGAAGGCACTTAATACCATAACTGTTTACCTTTGCAGATGCATTGCCGCAGACGGCGAAGGCGCTACCAAGCTTCTTGAATGTAAAGTGACGGGCGCGAAAGATGATTTTACCGCCAAAAAGGTTGCTAAAAGTATTATTTGTTCTTCTCTTACAAAAGCCGCTATGTTTGGCGCTGATGCCAACTGGGGAAGAGTGCTTTGCGCTATAGGATATGCAAAATGCGACGTTGACGTTAATAAAGTGGACGTTGCCTTTAAATCAAACAAAGGTGTTATCGAGGTCTGCAAAGAAGGTAGTGGTATAGAATTTTCGGAAGAAAAGGCAAAAGAGATTTTGCTTGAAAACGAAATAGAAATTCTTGTTACCTTGGGAGATGGCAACGCAAGTTCTACCGCTTGGGGCTGTGACCTTACTTACGATTACGTTAAAATTAACGGCGATTACCGTACTTGATAAAAAAATCTCCATATTCACTATGGAGATTTTAACCTTTAAAACGGAGGAAAGATTATGAACGTTTCTAACGCAGACAGAGCCGAAATACTTGTTCAGGCTCTGCCGTACATTAAAAAATATACCGGAAAAATAGTCGTTATCAAATATGGCGGTAACGCTATGATAAACGAAGACCTTAAAAATTCGGTTATGAGCGATATTATATTGCTGACCTTAGTTGGTGTTAAGGTTGTTCTGGTTCACGGCGGTGGACCTGAAATTACCGATATGCTTGGCAAAGTAGGTCTTGAAAGCAGGTTCGTTAACGGACTCAGAGTTACCGATAAAGATACTATTGATATTGTTCAAATGGTACTTGCAGGTAAGGTTAATAAGAGTTTGGTTAACCTTATTGAAAGAAAAGGCGGTAGTGCAATCGGTCTTTCGGGCATTGACGGACATATGCTCAGGGCAGAGGCAAAAGATTCTGCGCTCGGTTTTGTAGGTGATATTACCAAGGTTAATATCAAACCTATAATTGACGTAATTGAAAAGGGATATATTCCCGTTGTTTCTACTCTCGGTTGTGATAAAGACGGTAACGTTTATAACGTTAATGCCGATACAGCCGCAGCAAAAATCGCAGGAGCGCTTGAAGCAGAAAGTTTGATTTCCCTTACCGATATAAGCGGAATACTTCGCGACGTAAACGACCCCGATTCACTTATTTCGCATATAGAACTTGATGAAGCAAAACAACTTATGGATGAAGGGGTTATTTCCGGAGGTATGATTCCTAAGGTTGAATGTTGCGTTAACGCTATTAACTGGGGTGTTAGAAAGGTATTTATCATAGACGGCAGAGTAGAACATTCCATACTTATTGAAACACTGACCGATGAAGGTATCGGAACTATGTTTTATAGAAAACAAGGTGAATAAATTGAACAGTTTTATTGAAAACGATAAAAAATATATTGCTTCCACCTATAACCGTTTCCCTTTGCAGATAGTAGAAGGAAAGGGAAGTGTTTGTAAGGATGAAAACGGAAAAGAATATATTGATTTGGGGACCGGTATTGCAGTAAATACTTTTGGCTTTTGTGATGAAGAATGGGTGAATGCGGTTTCAAAGCAGTTAAACAGCTTTCAGCATACCTCTAATCTTTATTACAGCAGTCCTTGTATAACTCTTGCAAAAATGCTTTCCGAACGTACAGGCTGTAGCAAGGTTTTCTTTTCCAATTCGGGAGCAGAGGCAAACGAATGCGCCATAAAAACTGCCAGAAAGTATGCCGCTGACGTAAAAGGTGTTAAAGAACCGATTATATTAACACTTGTAAACAGTTTTCACGGAAGAACGGTAACAACCTTGGCGGCTACGGGACAGGACGTTTTTCATAAAGACTTTTTGCCTCTTACCGAAGGGTTCGCATATACTCCTGCTAACGATATTGAACTGCTTTATGAAAACGTTGAAAAGTATTCGCCGAGCGCAATTATGTTTGAAATAGTGCAGGGCGAAGGAGGGGTTGTACCTCTTGATAAGGACTTTGTAAACGAGTTGACTAAAATTGCGAAAGAAAAAGATATTCTTCTTATCGTTGACGAGGTGCAGACGGGTAACGGAAGAACGGGCAAACTTTACTCTTATATGAATTACGGGTTTATTCCCGATATAGTGTCAACTGCAAAAGGACTTGCAGGTGGGTTGCCAATAGGCGCTACCATGCTTTTTGAAAGGGTAAAGGACGTGCTTACACCTTCGAGTCACGGTTCAACCTTTGGTGGAAATCCCGTGTCTTGCGCAGGTGCAGTCAATATTTTAAGCCGTATTGATGATGAACTTCTAAATGGTGTTAAAGAAAGACATAGTCTTATAGTTGATACTTTAAATAACGCTAAAGGCATAAAAGGTATAAGCGGTATGGGACTTATGCTTGGCATTGAAACCGTGAAACCTGCTGCCGATGTGGTTAAAGAGTGTATGGAAAAGGGCGTTTTAGTTCTTACCGCAAAAACTAAGGTACGTCTATTGCCGGCGCTTAATATACCTATGGATACTCTTAAGAAGGCACTTTGTGTTATTAAAGAAGTTTGTGAAAATTAACTTGGGAAAGGATTTAGGATTATTATGAATTTAAAGGGTAGAGATTTTTTAAAACTGCTTGATTTCAGTGCAGAGGAAATTTCTTATTTGATCGATAAAGCGGCAGAATATAAGGCAAAGAAAAAGGCGGGAATATTGCACGACGAATTTAAAGGCAAAAATATTGCTTTGATATTTGAAAAAACAAGTACGAGAACCCGTTGCAGCTTTGAGGTCGCTGCTCACGATTTGGGAATTGGTACTACCTATCTTGATCCAAGCGGTTCTCAGATTGGCAAAAAAGAAAGTATTGCCGATACAGCCCGTGTTCTTTCGGGCATTTATGACGGTATTGAGTATCGCGGTTTCGGTCAGGAAATAGTTGAAGATCTTGCAAAGTATTCTTCAGTTCCCGTTTGGAACGGTCTTACCAACGAATTCCATCCCACTCAGATTCTTGCCGACTTTTTAACCATTAAAGAACAGTTCGGATATCTTAAGGGTATTAATTTTGTTTATATGGGCGACGCAAGATATAATATGGGCAATTCCTTGATGGTCGGTTGCGCTCTTATGGGACTTAATTTTACCGCTTGCGCACCTGAAAAATATATGCCCGCAAAGGACCTTATTGATATTTGTAAGCAACTTGCAGAAAATAGCGGTGCAACCCTTAACTTTGAAACCGATCCCATTAAAGCCACCAAGGGTGCTAACGTTATTTATACTGACGTTTGGGTTTCCATGGGTGAACCCTATGACGTTTGGGAAGAAAGAATTAAAGAACTTTATCCCTATCAGGTAAATAAAGCTCTTATGGATAATGCGGCGCAAAACGCAGTATTTATGCATTGTCTTCCCGCCTTCCACGACCTTAATACAGGTATCGGTAAAGAAATCGGCGAGAAGTTTAATCTTGATGCTATGGAGGTTACCGATGAAGTGTTCGAAAGCGAACGCTCTATAGTTTTCAAAGAGGCAGAAAACCGTATGCATACCATCAAAGCGGTTATTGCCGAAACTATATAAAATTAAAACTCTGTGAAATTATCACAGAGTTTTTTTGCTTTTTTTAAGATTGATTTTATTGGTTATTGCTTTAATAATAAGGGATAGAATCAATAAAATTAAATTTGTAATCACTATCGTTGCGCCTGTGGGGAAGGAAAGAACGTAGGATAAAAACAATCCCGCCAAAAATGATACAATCGATAGTATTGCAGAAAGAACGGTTACACCTTTAAAGTTTTTACAAAGCTTTATTGCGCATAACGGCGGAAAAATAATTAGGGATGATACAAGTAAAGCACCCATCAAACGCATTCCCACAACAACCGTAACAGCGGTAAGAATTGCAAGAACGGTATTAAAAAGAGAAACCTTTACGCCGGTAGCCTTTGCAAAGTCTTCATCAAAGGTAATGGCAAATATTCTATTGTAAAAAAGAATATAAATAACAATTATAATTATTGAAAGTATTACCGTAAGAACTGCATCAAAATTGCTTATGGCAAGAATACTGCCGAACATATAGTTGGATAGGTCGGTATTGCTTCCCGTTACCGAAACGGTAATAACGCCTATAGCGAGGGCAGAAGCGGAAATTACCGCTATTGCGCTTTCCCCCTTGATTTTACCGCTGTTGGTCATTTTTAAAAGCAAAATAGCGGAGATAATAACTATTATAATGGCAATCGGTAATGGAGAAAGTCCTGCCGCCGCCGCAATGGCTAAGGCGCCAAAGCCAACGTGGGATAGACCGTCGCCTATCATAGAATAGCGTTTCAAAACGAGATTAACACCGAGTAGCGCGGAACAAAGAGATATCAGCACACCGACTATTAACGCTCGCTGAATAAAGGCGTAAGAAAGAACGTTGAAAAACTCATTCATAAATTCCACCTCCATAAAATCTTTTATGGATTTCGCTGTTTCTGTATTGGTCAACCGTACCGAAAAACACTTCGTCGTTTGCTAAATGCAGAATATGAGTTGCATATTTTAAGGCGGCGTTCATATCGTGAGATACCATAATAACAGCAATGCGGTATTCTTTATTTATGGTTTCAATTAAAGAATACATATCGGAAGCAGCTATTGGGTCAAGTCCCGTAACCGGTTCGTCAAGCAGTAACGCTTTGCTTCCGCTTGTAAGCGCTCGGGCAAGAAGTACGCGTTGTTGCTGACCTCCCGAAAGATTTTGATAACTTTCGTTTTTTATATCCTCTATCTTCATAAGTTCCATATTATGACGGGCTTTTTTCTTGTTTTTAGGGGTATAAAAGGGTTTCAGCCCTAAACGGTTAATGGAACCCGATAAAACGATTTCTTCAACACTTGCGGGAAAATCGCGTTGTATTGAACTCTGCTGAGGCAAATATCCGATTTCTTTGGATTTAAGACCTGCGCAATAATCGATTTTTCCCGAAATAGGCTTTAGCAATTTTAACAGGCTTTTTATAAGCGTACTTTTACCGCTGCCGTTTTCGCCGATAATATAAAGATAATCGTTTTCACCTATAGAAAAATTGAGATTTTTGAGAATAACCTTGTCTTTATATCCGATAGACAAATTTTCGCAGTTAATAATAAACATAGAATATACCTTTCAAAATTAATGTTAAGGTTTGCAATAGCCACAAGGTGTGTAACCCTTTGAAACAAGAATATCTCTGTTTCGGTCGAAAATAATTGAGGTTTCGTTTATTTTCATAGAGTATTTGCAGTCGCTGTAGTGGAAAACCTTTGTTTTTTTATTTCCGTAGTAAATGATTTCTTTTTCGTTCTTTTTATAGTTATAATCTCTGTAACCGTCGGCGGTGCGTACCGTATATTCGGTAGGCTCTTCTATAATTGCGTAGGGCGGGGGAGAAAATTCTGATTTTTCTGCACAACCTGACAAAAGAGAAAAAATAATTATAAAAAATATAGCACATATTTTCTTCATAAAATTCACCACTATAATTTTAAACCTTTTTGATAAAAAAATCAACTCTTGAAAAAGAAAAAAGAAAATATTACAATATAAAGGAAAGGTAGGTGCAGTTTTGCCTATGGATAAAAGAAATATTCTTAAAAAGAAAGCAAATTCCTTGCCGCTTACACCGGGTGTATATATAATGAAGGATAAACACGGGACGATTATTTACGTAGGCAAGGCTAAAGCACTTAAAAACCGAGTTACACAGTATTTTGGCTCTGACACTAATCACAGTATTAAGGTCAGAAAAATGGTTGATAACGTAGATGATTTTGAGTATATTCTGTGTGACAGTGAATTCGAGGCTTTAGTGCTCGAAAATTCGCTTATAAAACAAAATCAACCGAAATACAATATTCTTCTTAAGGATGACAAAGGTTATCACTACGTAAAAATAACCGACGATAAGTGGAAGAAAATAGAATGGGTTAAGCAAAAAACCAAAGACGGTAAATATATAGGCCCTTATCACAGCGGTATGATCGTTAAAAACGCCGTAGAGGAAGCAAGAAAAATATTTAAACTGCCTGACTGCAACCGTTCTTTTGATAAACCAAGTAAACCTTGTCTTAATTTTCATATAGGCAAGTGCTTTGCGCCATGCAGAGCAAATATAAAACTCAGTGAATATCTTGAAGCGGTTGACAGCGCCGTGGCGTTTATCAAAAACGGCGGATACAGTGAAAGTGAAGTTAAAGCACTTTATAAAAAAATGGAGGAAGCGGCAGAAAATCTTGATTTTGAATATGCGGCAAAACTTCGTGACAGAATTGATGCGGTATCTAAAATTTCACAGCGTCAAAAGGTTATATCGTCGGTTCATAAAAATCAGGACGTATTTGCTTGTGCCTTAGTCGGTGAGTTGGCTTGCGTTCAGTTCTTTAAATTCAGAGATTGGCATCTTTGTGACCAAGAGCATTTCATATTTGAAGACGTAATTTCCAAGAATGAAATTTACAGCGAATTTTTATACCGCTTTTATAATAAAAATGCTGATTTCCCTCAGAGTATTATAATAGACGAACTTCCCGAAGAAAAAGAAATGATAGAAGCGTGGGTGAATTCTCAGTCGGGTTCAAATGTTAAAATGACGGTTCCGCAAAAGGGTGAGCAGAGAAAACTTATCAGTATGTGTCTTAGTAATGCTAACGAGGTACTTTCTAAACGGATTGAACGTACCGGTAAGGAAACTCAGGCGATAAGTGAACTGGGTGAACTTTTAGGACTTGAAAAGGCGCCGAGGTATATTGAATCTTACGATATTTCAAATACTATGGGCAGCGAAAACGTGGCCGCTATGATTGTGTTCCGTGATGCAAGGCCATTTAAGGCGAATTATCGAAAGTTTAAAATTAAAACCTTTGTTGGACAGGATGACTATCGTTCCATGGCAGAGGTTATTGATAGAAGATTATCGGAATATTTAAAGGGCGAAGACTCGGCGTTTTCGGTTCTTCCTGATCTTATTTTGCTTGACGGTGGTAAAGGACAGATTTCAGCCGTAAAGCCCGTTCTTCAAAAATATAGCGTTAATATTCCGCTTTACGGTATGGTAAAGGATTCAAAACACAAAACGAGAGCAATTGCATCGGAAGACGGCGAGATAGAAATTAAACCGACGCGTAAAACCTTTACTCTTATTAATGCAATACAGGATGAAACTCATCGCTTTGCAATTTCTTATCATCAAAAGAAGCGCAGTAACAGTATGGTAAAAAGCGAACTGCTTTCTATTGAGGGGATAGGAAAGAAAAGGGTTGAAACATTGTTTAAACATTTTAAGTCTTTAAAGAAGATAAAATCCGCAACAATAGAAGAACTTACAAAAGTAAAAGGTATAGACAAAAAAACAGCAGAAAATATTTATAAATATTTCCAAAAATAAAAACCGCTTAACGCGGTTTTTATTTTTTCGTTATTTTAATTTTTTATAAAGCATAAAACCAAGCTTAGTAATTTCTCCCGAAGCGAAAACTATTGTGGAAATTAAAATCGCTTTTATCAGTTGACCTAAGGAGAGCGCTGTCATACCGAAGTACGAACTAACGGGTGTGGTTACAATGAGGATGGCTACTATTGCGAATCCGAAGATAACTGCAGTTAACGGAATATTTTTAAAGTGTCTGTTTTTAAAGAATAATGCTTCGAATTTTGAGGTTACCATATTTAGATACTGAGATGAAACCAAAACTGTAAACATCATGGTGGAAGCTAACGATTGACCTGATTTTAAGAATATTCCATAGGTGAGAATGGCGGTAAATGCTGTAACGACAGCTTGTACTGCTATGGTTATAACCGCTTCGCCTTTAAATAAATGCTTGTCACTTTCCTTTAATTTGCCAAAGGGTTTACGTTCATGTATTCCGTCTGAAAGAATACTTAAAGCAGGGAAGGCGTCGGTGATTAGGTTAAGTAACAAGAATGCTGCGGCGGAAAGGGGAAAGGACTTAAAGAAAAACAGGCAAATAAGTACCGATAACAGTTCACCGATATTGGAACTTATTAAATAAACGAGCGCCTTTCTTATGGTACTTATCAGACTGCGTGAAATACTGATGGCGGTGGTTATGGCAGAAAAACAGTTTTCGTTCATTATTATGTCGGCAGCACCTCTTGCTACGTCGGTGCCGCGGTTACCCATTGCTATACCTACGTCGGCTACACAGAGCGCCTGAGCGTCGTTTACGCTGTCACCTGTAATGGCAACGGTCAGTCCGTTTTCTTTATACGCGGAAACGATTCGGTACTTCTGATTAGGTAAGAGTCTTGCAAATACTGTGTATTTATTTATGTTTTCTTTAAGTTCCTGATCGGTCATTTCGGCGATTTCTTCACCGCTAATGGCTTCGCTGTCGTCGTTTAATATTCTGAGTTTTTTTGCAATTGCTCTTGCGGTTGTAATATGATCACCTGTAATCATAACGGTTTTTATGCCGCCCTTCTTACAGTCTTTGATAAGTGAAATACTTTCGTCTTGGGGTGGATCGCTAAGGGCAATAAGTCCTGCAAATATCATACCTTCTTCGAATTCGCTGATTTCGGGATTAGCAGGAATTTCACTTAAAGGCTTATACGCTACGGCAATTACACGCATACCGTCAAGAGCAAAATCCTCTACGGCAGACATAATTGTTTTATTTTCATTAACACCGCAAACAGAAAGCAGATAATCGGGAGCACCCTTTATAATAGCAACGGGCGCTGAGTTAATCATATTTACCGTAACGGTTATTTTTCTTTCACTGTCAAAGGGGAGTTTGCAAAGCAGGGGGTAGTTTGTATGTATATCTCTTTCTTCCGTGATTACATTTTGTTTATATGCATCAATAATCGCAAGCTCGGTTGCGTCTTTATACATAACGTTATCAACGTCGTCCTTTGACTGAGAGGTACACAGAGAGGCAAGACGTAGAATAGAAATGCTGTTGCTGTCCTTAAAGGCTTCGGAAACGTCAATGATTTCCTGACCGTTAAAGAGTTTTTCAGCCTTCATTGTGTCTTTGGTTAAGGTTCCTGTTTTGTCGGAACAAATAACGGAAACCTCAGGCAATACGTCAAAAACGCTATAGTTTTTGGTAATCATTCCGCTTTTATACAGAACGTTTACAGAAATACCTAAAGCGGAAGCGGCGATTAAGGGAAGTCCTTCGGGAAGTACTGATACCAAAAGAACTACCGAATTAATTAAAGAGTTGGATAAGGTTACTGCAAATTCCTGTTGTGAACGGAAATTTATAATAACGTTGGTAAAGAAAGCGGCAATACATAATATAATAAGTATGATGGAGGATACCTTGCCGATGGAATTAAGCTTGTCCTTAAGCTTTGTGTTTATACTGTTATAAGACTCTAAAATAGTTACGGCTTTTCCGATTTCGGTTTCCATACCTATTTCGGTAACAACCGCTTTGGCGTGACCTGATAAAACGTTGCTGCCTGAAAAAACCATATTACTTCTTTCTTTAATGGGAGTGATTTGTGAAAGTATGGCGTTTGCATCTTTAACGTAGGTGGTTGCTTCTCCCGTCACAAATTCTTCGTCACAGCGGAAGTTGGTTGCCTCGATAAGTCTTGCATCGGCTGAAATATAGTCGCCTGTTTCAAGAATAAGCACGTCGCCTCGTACAATAAACCTTGAATCAACAGTCTTTACTATTCCGTCGCGAAGAACCTTAACTTTTGGAATATTCATCGCGGCAAGTCTGTCTGCAGATTTTTCGCTTTCCTTAGAAAAGAAAATAGTAATGGCGATATTCAGCGCCAACATATGAATGATAAGGAAAGGCGCTAACCACGTACCTTCTTTATAAACGAGATTTACTATTAAGGAAATAAACGTGCTGACAATAAGAAGGATATTAACCGGATTTTTTATTTGCTCCGCAATGCTTTTTGAAATTGGAGTTTTTTGAGTCTTTTTTAATATGTTTTCGTTGTGTTCGTCATAGCGTTGGTCAACTACGCCTGTAGGCAATCCTTTTGACGGATCTACCTGAAAATTTAAAACTACTTCTTCAGTTTCTGAACTGTGGTAAATCATAGAAACCCTCCATCCATAATTTATACCATTATACTATATATAAAAAAATAAATCAACATTATTAAAAATACTTTGCAAAATTAAAGTTTTGTGTTACAATACATACATATATTTTTAGGGAGTATAAAATGGATTGGTTTGAAATTATTATAAAAGTACCTACGGCGCAGTGTGAGGTCGCGTCTGCTATTGCTAATATGACGGTGCCCTACGGTATTTATATTGAAGATTATTCCGATATAGAAATTCAGTCTTGGGAGATCGCTCATATCGACCTTATTGATGAGGATTTATTAAACAAAGACAGAAACGTTGCGCTGATTCATATTTATATGGATAAGTCCGATAACGTTGAAGAATCCCTTGCGTATTTAAAGGAACGCTTTACTGCGGAAAAAATTTGTTTTGAAGTAGAACTTGGCACCGTTGCCGAAATTGACTGGAACGAATATTGGAAAAAATTCTTCCATACTTCGCTTATCGGAAACCGTCTTGCCGTTGTTCCTGCATGGGAAGAATATGAGAATAAAGAAGAAAGAAAAATTCTTAAAATAGATCCCGGTGCCGCGTTTGGTACGGGAACCCACGCGACCACTTCGCTTTGTCTTGAATTTTTAGAGCAATATACTAATCAAAACGATACCGTACTTGATATCGGTTGCGGAAGTGGAATTTTAAGTATTGCAGGCGTGATTCTCGGCGCAAAAAACGCTATCGGTGTTGATATTGACGAATGCGCCGTAAAGGTTGCTAATGAAAACGCCGTTATGAACGGGGTAGAAGAAAGAATCGAATATATCCACGGTGACCTTGCAGAAAAGGTACATGGGAAATTTGATATAGTATGCGCCAATATTGTTGCCGACGTTGTTATAAGATTACTTAGTAACGTAGGTGAATATATGAAGCCTGACGGTATCCTTATTGCTTCGGGAATTATAGCACCAAGAGCTGATGAGGTAAGAAAGAGTATTATTGATAACGGCTTTAAAATTAAACAAGAACTTGTGCGTGAAGAATGGCACGCATTTGCTATTATGAAATAAGGAGTATTTATGTTAGTTTTTGAAGAACTTAAACAGCGTCTTACTTCCCATTATACCGATATGGTTGATTTAAAAGACGCGATAGCATACGATTCCACTAAGATGGAAATTGATAAGCTTGAATATAAAACCGCCGAAGCAACCTTCTGGGATGATCCTGATAAAAGTCAGGTGGTACTGCAAAAGCTCGGCGCACTTAAAAATAAGGTTGAGGCATACGATAAACTCGTTTCTTCTTATGATGATATTCTTATTCTTATCGATATGGCAAACGAAGAAGAAGACGAATCAATGCTTGAAGATATAAACAGTGAACTTGATGCTTACGAACAAAGTCTTCAAGCGCAACGTCTTGAAACCTTACTTACAGGAGAGTATGATAAGAATAATGCAATTCTTACCTTCCATGCAGGTGCAGGAGGTACTGAGGCTCAGGACTGGAATCAGATGCTTGTGAGAATGTTTACCCGTTGGTCTGAACGTCACGGCTTTAAAACCTCTATGATTGACTTCCTTGACGGTGATGAAGCAGGTCTTAAAAGCGCTACTCTTACAATAGAAGGTATTAACGCTTACGGATATTTAAAGAGTGAGCACGGTGTTCATAGATTAGTAAGAGTATCACCCTTTGACTCTTCGGGAAGAAGACATACTTCTTTTGCTTCTCTTGAGGTTATGCCCGAAATTACCGACGACGTTGAGGTTGACATCAGGGAAGAAGATTTGAAAATTGATACCTACCGAAGCAGTGGTGCCGGTGGTCAGCATATCAATAAAACTTCTTCGGCTGTTAGAATTACACATATTCCCACGGGAATAGTTGTTGCCTGTCAGACCGAAAGAAGTCAGTTCCAAAATAAAGATACCTGTCTTAGAATGTTAAAATCAAAGCTTGTTGAAATAAAGGAAAGGGAACACCTTGATAAAATTGAAGATATAAAGGGTGTTCAAAAGGAAATAGCATGGGGTTCACAGATACGTTCCTACGTATTTATGCCTTATACTCTTGCTAAAGACCACCGCACAGGTTTTGAGTATTCAAATATTAATGCCGTAATGGATGGAGATATCGACGGTTTTATAAATGCATATTTAAAAGCTTCTTCAACAGGCAAACTTGAAAATAATCAATAAAAGGAATGTGAAAAGAAATGAAAAGAATATTAGGAATTTTACTCGCAGTACTTATTTTGGCAATATCTCTTACCGGTTGCGGAACTATTGAGCGTTATAATTATACTAAGGGTCTTAAAGATTACGTTGAACTTTGCAATCTTGATGAAATTAAAATTGACCGTGAATCTGCCGATTACATTAAATTGAATACTAATTTGATGCAGAATGACCTTGCTACCTACACCCAGAAGGTTACTGAAGGAAAGGTTGCAAAGGGCGATATTTCAAATATCGACTATGCAGGCAAGGTTGACGGTGTAGCCTTTACGGGAGGTACTGCTAAAGATCAGACCTTGGAAATAGGTTCGGGTCAGTTTATCGAAGGATTTGAAGATCAACTTATTGGCGTAAAGATAGGTTCTACCGTAGATATAAAGGTTACGTTTCCTGCAGACTACGGCGATTCTACCGACCTTGCTACAGGTTCTAAGACAATGAAACTTTCCGGAGCAAAGGCAGTATTTACCGTAACCATTAATTACGTTGAACGCCCCTATGCTGAAGTTAATGATGAGTTTGCCGTAGCAGCAGGCTTTAAAACTGCTGATGAATATATGGCAGACCTTGAAAAACGTACCGATGAGCAATACGTAGTAAATTACGTGGTAGAAAATTCCACCTTCGAAATACCGGATGATAAAGAAGGTAACACGTATAGTTATTATAAAAACTACTACACCGAAATGGCTAAGTATTATAATATGACCTTTGAAGATTTTCTGGCTTCCAACACTCTTGATGAGAATGCTTTCAAAAAGGAAGTTCTTGGTACCGAAATAATTCTTTACGCTTGCTTTGATGAACTCGGACTTAAAGTTCCTGCTAATATAGTTGATGAAAAAGCAGAAGAATATGCTAAAGAATCAGGCACAACTAAGGAAGAATTAATAAAGCAATATACCGCTAACTACATTGAATGTATATATGTAGAAGAGCAGGCAGTAAAAACACTTGTGGAAAAAGTTCTTGCTAACAGCCAAACTAAATAAAAATACCGTTACCGCATACCAAATTTGGTGTGCGGTAATATTTTTTTAAGAACTTTCAAAAAAAGGCTTGACTTACTTTACAAAGTGTAATATAATTAGTATTCGCTAATGATGGGATATTATGGCTAATAGTATGCCAAAATCATAGTATATCATATTACTATAGTCATTTTATGCCACTAAGGTTAAAGCGGTTTTATCCGTAATTTTTTGGAGGAGTGATTTAAAACCTATGGAGTCAACAGTTAAGGTAAAACCTGTACAACTGGGAAAAAACACTCGTATGACATTCTCCAAGATCAATGAAGTTATTGATATGCCTAACCTCATTGAGATTCAGAAGAATTCATACAAATGGTTTGTCGAAGAGGGATTAAAGGAAGTATTCCGCGATATGTCCTCTATTACCGATTATACCGGTAATCTTGTGCTTGATTTTATTGACTATCGTCTCGACGAAAAACCCAAGTATGATGTAACGGAGTGCAAGGCTAGAGATACCACCTATGCTGCTCCGCTTCGCGTTACTGCTCGTCTTTTAAATAATGAAACAGGTGAGATTAAAGAAAGCGAAGTATTTATGGGAGATTTCCCGTTAATGACAGAGTCGGGTACTTTTGTAATTAACGGTGCTGAACGTACCGTCGTTTCTCAGCTCGTTCGTTCTCCCGGTGTGTATTATGACGTAACCGCCGATGTTAAAACCGGTAAGCGTCTTTATACGTCCACCATTATTCCTAACCGCGGTGCTTGGCTCGAATACGAATCTTCTATGAACGACATCGTTTACGTTCGTATCGATAAAAACCGTAAGATTCCCGTTACAGTTCTTATTCGTTCATTAGGCGTTGAAACCAATGAACAGATTACCGAACTTTTCGGTGCCAACGAGTGCCTTCAGGCAACGATGGAACAAGACGGTATCGCTACTAAAGCCGATGCTCTTATTGAACTTTATAAGAAACTGCGTCCCAGTGAGCCCGTTACGGTTGAAGGCGCAGAGAATTATCTTGCGCAGTTATTCTTCGATGCTCGTCGTTATGATATTTCTCGAGTAGGTCGTTACAAATATAATAAGAAACTCGCTATCGGTGCGCGTATTGCAGGTCATACCGTATCTCGTCCTGTAATTGATCCTTTAACAGGAGAAATTCTTGCAGAGCCTGATACCGTTATTTCTAAGGAACTTGCCAATACCATTCAGCGTAAGGGTGTTAATGAAGCGTATATTTATGCAGTTGATCCCGAAGGAAACAGCCGTGAAGTTAAGGTTCTTTCTAACGGTATGGTTGATATTAAGGATTATATTGATTTTGACGTTACCGATCTTGGCATAAACGAGAACGTTTCTTTTGCGTGTCTTAAAGATATTCTTGAAAATAACGAAGGGGAAGAGGCTATTCGCGAAGCTATTGCTTTAAATGCGGACAATCTTATTCCCAAACACATTACAATTGATGATATTTTTGCTTCCATCAACTATTTCGTTGGCCTTAATTACGGCGTAGGCGTAACCGACGATATCGACCATCTCGGTAACCGTCGTATCAGAAGCGTAGGCGAACTTTTACAGAACCAATTCCGTATCGGTTTCTCCCGTATGGAGCGTGTAGTTCGTGAAAAGATGACCTTACAGGCTCAGGACGTTGACAACGCTACTCCTCAGTCACTTATCAACATCCGTCCCGTAGTTGCCGCTATTAAGGAATTCTTCGGTTCTTCACCTCTTTCTCAGTTTATGGATCAGACTAACCCACTTTCCGAACTTACTCATAAGCGTCGTTTATCTGCACTTGGTCCCGGCGGTCTTTCCCGTGACCGCGCATCCTTCGAAGTTCGAGACGTTCACTATACCCACTACGGACGTATGTGTCCTATCGAAACTCCTGAAGGTCCTAACATCGGTCTTATCTCTTATCTTGCTACTTTTGCTCGTATTAATGAATACGGCTTTGTTGAAACTCCTTTCAGAAAGGTTGACAAGGCAACGGGCAGAGTTCTCGAAGAAGTTGTATATATGACCGCTGACGAAGAAGACGATTATTACGTAGCTCAGGCTAACGAACCTCTTGATGAAAACGGCTATTTCATTAATCCTAAGGTTACTACCCGTTTCAGAGATGCATTTATTGAAATAGAGTCATCTAATGCTGACTTTATGGATGTATCTCCTAAGATGGTTGTTTCCGTAGCTACCGCTATGATACCCTTCCTTGAAAACGACGATACCAACCGTGCACTCATGGGTTCAAACATGCAGAAGCAGGCTGTGCCGCTTCTTAAAACCGAGAGTCCTATCGTTGCAACCGGTATGGAATATAAAGCCGCAGTTGACTCGGGCGTTGTTGTTCTTGCAGAGCGTGCCGGTACCGTTGAATCAGTATCTGCCGATACAATTCGTATCAAGACCGAAAACGGTGAGGTTGACGAGTATAACCTTATTAAGTTCTTGCGTTCTAACCATGGTACCTGTATTAACCAGAAGCCTATCGTAAACGTAGGACAGAAGGTTGCGGCTAAAGAAGTTATCGCTGACGGTCCTGCTACCAGCAACGGTGAAATCAGCCTTGGTAGAAATGCTCTTATCGGTTTTATGACCTGGGAAGGTTATAACTACGAGGACGCTGTTCTCATTAATGAAAAATTAGTTAGAGAAGATATGTACACCTCTATTCATATCGAAGAATATGAAGTTGAGGCGAGAGATACTAAACTCGGACCCGAAGATATTACCCGTGATATTCCTAACGTTGGTGAAGATGCGCTTCGCGACCTTGACGAACGCGGAATTATCCGTGTAGGTGCCGAGGTTACCGCAGGTGATATTCTTGTTGGTAAGGTTACTCCTAAGGGTGAAACCGAACTTACCGCTGAAGAAAGACTTCTTCGTGCAATATTCGGTGAGAAGGCAAGGGAAGTAAGAGATACCTCTCTTAGAGTTCCTCACGGCGAATACGGTACTATCGTTGACGTTAAGGTGTTTGACAGAGATAATTCCTCTGAGTTAAGCCCCGGAGTTAACCTTGTTGTACGTTGCTATATTGCGCAGAAGAGAAAGATTTCTGTTGGTGATAAGATGGCAGGTCGTCACGGTAATAAGGGTGTTGTATCCCGTATTCTGCCTAGTGAAGATATGCCTTATTTGCCCGACGGTACTCCTCTTGATATCGTTCTTAATCCTCTCGGCGTACCTTCACGTATGAATATCGGTCAGGTTCTTGAAGTTAACTTAGGTTATGCTGCAAGTAAACTTGGCTGGAAGATTTGTACACCTGTATTTGACGGTGCTCACGAATCCGATATTATTCAGTCCTTTATTGATGCAGGTGTATGCCGTGATATAATGTTTAATTCTGAAAGTCAGGCATTCCTTGAACCCCTTGCAGGTAAGGTTCTTGTTGAAGAGGTTACTTTGGAAGATGGCAAAAAGGATATCAGACGTGTTGATGATGAAGTAAGAAACGATTTAGCAGCTCTTACAGAACTTGCCGCTAACGGAACTCTTAAGGTAGTTGACGGTAAGACCTTCCTTTACGACGGTCGTTCCGGTGAGCGTTTTGATAACCCTGTAACCGTTGGTTATATGTATTATCTCAAGCTCCATCACCTCGTTGACGATAAGATTCACGCACGTTCTACCGGTCCTTACTCACTCGTTACTCAGCAGCCTCTCGGCGGTAAAGCTCAGTTCGGTGGTCAGCGTTTCGGTGAAATGGAAGTTTGGGCTCTTGAAGCTTACGGTGCCGCATACACCCTTCAGGAAATCCTTACCGTTAAATCCGACGACGTTGTTGGACGTGTTAAGACCTACGAAGCCATCGTTAAGGGACAAAACGTTCCTAAGGCAGGCGTTCCCGAGTCCTTTAAGGTTCTTATTAAGGAACTTCAGTCTCTTGCTCTTGACGTTAAGGTGCTTGATGCTGATAACAATGAAATCGACCTTAAGCAGACCTTTGAAGAGGACGAGGATATAGGATTGCCTTTTGTTCCCGTAAGTGACGAGGCTTTTGAAGAAGAAACTGTTCTTGAAGGTGCTCTTGACGGATATACTCTTCAGGATGAAAACGGCGATGAAATTACCGAGGAATTAACCGAGGAAGATTTCTCACAGTTTGACGATGAAAATAATTAAGGGAGGAAACGCGAATGGATAACAATATTGAGTACGAGTCTATAAAAATAGGCCTTGCGTCTCCTGAACAAATCAGAAGTTGGTCGTATGGCGAGGTAACCAAGCCTGAAACTATAAACTACAGAACCCTTAAACCCGAACAGCAGGGACTTTACTGCGAACGCATTTTTGGACCTACTAAAGACTGGGAATGTCACTGCGGTAAGTATAAGCGTATTCGTTATAAGGGTAAAATCTGCGAACGCTGCGGTGTTGAAGTAACTCGCGCTAAGGTTCGTAGAGAACGTATGGGTACAATTGAGCTTGCAGCTCCTGTATCTCATATTTGGTATTTTAAAACTATTCCTTCCCGTATGGGACTTGCTTTGGACGTTTCGCCCAAAGCTCTTGAACAGGTAATCTATTTCTCTCAGTATATCGTAACCGATCCCGGTAATACTCCTCTTGAAAAGAAACAGCTTCTTAACGAAAAGCAGTACCGTGATATGAGAGAAAAATATGAGGACGATTTCGTTGCTGAAATGGGCGCGGAAGCTATTAAAAAGCTTCTTTGTGAAATCGACCTTGAAGAATCTTGCGCAGAACTTCGTCAGGAACTTGAAACCGCAAACGGTCAGAAGAGAATACGTATTTTAAAGCGTCTTGAAGTTTTGGAAGCTTTCCGTCTTTCAGGAAACCGTCCTGAATGGATGATTCTTGACGTTCTTCCCGTAATTCCCCCTGATATTCGTCCTATGGTTCAGCTTGACGGCGGTCGTTTTGCTACAAGTGACCTTAATGACCTTTATCGTCGTGTTATTAACCGTAATAACCGTCTTAAGCGTCTTCTTGAACTTCACGCTCCTGACATTATCGTTCGTAATGAAAAGCGTATGCTTCAGGAAGCAGTTGATGCCCTTATTGATAACGGACGTCGCGGAAAGGCTGTTACAGGCGCCAATAACCGTGCTCTTAAATCTCTTTCCGATATGCTTAAGGGTAAACAGGGTCGTTTCCGTCAGAACCTTCTCGGTAAGCGTGTTGACTATTCCGGTCGTAGCGTTATCGTTGTAGGTCCTGAACTTAAAATGTATCAGTGCGGTCTTCCTAAGGAAATGGCACTTGAACTTTTCAAGCCCTTCGTTATGAAGCGTCTTGTTGAAGAAAAGAAGGTTCCCAATATCAAGGCTGCAAGAAAAGCTGTTGAACGCGCAAGCGGTGAAATCTGGGATGCACTCGAAACCGTTATTAAAGAACATCCCGTTCTTCTTAACCGTGCTCCTACACTTCACAGACTTGGTATTCAGGCTTTCGAGCCCGTTCTCGTTGAAGGTAAGGCTCTTAAACTTCATCCTCTCGTATGTACTGCTTATAACGCCGACTTCGACGGTGACCAGATGGCAGTTCACGTACCTCTTTCCGCTGAGGCTCAGGCTGAAGCACGCTTCCTTATGCTTGCTGCTAACAACCTTCTCAAGCCTTCCGACGGTAAGCCTGTAGTAGTTCCTACTCAGGATATGGTGCTTGGTTCTTATTACCTTACTATCGTTAAGGCTGAAGAACACGGCGCAAATAAGGTATTCCGTAATAAAGATGAAGCTGTTATGGCTTATCAGAACGGTGACGTAGGACTTCACGCTCCTATCCGCGTTCGTTATACCCGCGAAGACGGACTTTCTCGTCTTGTTTGGTGTACCGTTGGTTTCATTATGTTTAATGAATCTATTCCTCAGGATTTAGGTTTCGTTAAGCGTGACGTTGAGGGACACGAACTTGACCTTGAATGGACCTTTAAACTTAAAGATGATAAGGCTACCTTCGTTCAGAGTAATGACGATATTATTCAGAATAAGGTGGGTAAAAAGCAACTTAGCAAAATTATCGACAGATGTATTGCTCTTAAGGGTACAAGCGATTCTTCTATTGTTCTTGATAACATCAAGGCAACAGGATTTAAGTATTCTACAAAGGGCGCAATTACAGTATCTGTATTTGACGCAGTTATCCCTGAAAGCAAAGCTGATATTATGGGTGCTGCTGAAAGCGAAATCGATAAGGTGACCAAGAAGTATCGCCGTGGTTTTATGAGTAACGACGAACGTAGCCGTCACGTTATTGAAATCTGGAACAAAGCAACCGAGGATGTTGCTGATGCTCTTAAAGATAACCTTGATGAATTCAACCCCATCTTTATGATGGCAGACTCAGGCGCCCGTGGTTCTATGAGTCAGATTCGTCAGCTTGCAGGTATGCGTGGTCTTATTGCAAATACCGCAGGTAAGGTTATTGAAGTTCCGATTCGTGCTAACTACCGTGAAGGACTTAACGTACTTGAGTACTTCATTTCTTCACGTGGTGCTCGTAAAGGTCTTGCCGATACCGCTCTTCGTACCGCTGACTCCGGTTATCTTACCCGTCGTCTTGTTGACGTATCTCAGGACGTTATTATTCGTGAAGACGATTGTATGACTACCGAAGGTCTTATGGTTTCCGAAATCAAGGACGGTAATCACGTTATCGAGCCTCTTGAGGAACGTCTTATCGGTCGTTACCTCCTCCATGATTTTGTTGACACTGCTACAGGTGAAGTAATCGTTGACAGTAATACTCTTATTACCGCTGACGATGCTAAGAAAATCTGTGACACAGGCGTTACCGAAATCGAAATCCGTTCTATACTCAGTTGTCTTTCTGACCACGGTGTATGTAAGAAGTGTTACGGTGCTAACCTTGCAACCGGTAAACCCGTTACTGCAGGTGAAGCTGTTGGTATTGTTGCTGCTCAGTCTATCGGTGAACCCGGTACACAGCTTACAATGAGAACCTTCCATACCGGTGGTATTGCAAGTACTGAAGATATTACTCAGGGTCTTCCCAGAGTTGAAGAACTCTTCGAAGCGCGTCGTCCTAAGCACTGCGGTCTTATCGCTAAAATCGGCGGTCAGGTTACTGTTGCTGACGAAAAGAAGAGCAAGATTATTACCATCCGTAATAATGATACCGAAGAAAAGGTTGCTATTCCTTACGGTGTTAATCCTCTTGTTCAGGATGGCGATTACGTGCTTCCCGGTCAGCTTCTTATTTCAGGTTCCAAGTATCCTCAGGATATTCTTGAGGCTCAGGGCCCCGAAGCTGTTCAACATTATATTATTGCTGAAATTCAGAACGCATACCGTACACAGGGTGTTGATATCAACGATAAGCATATCGAAGTTATCATTCGTCAGATGATGAAGAAGTATCTTATTACCGACCCCGGTTCTACAGAGCTTCTCCAGAACGTACGTTATGACGTAGAAGAAGTTCGCGCAGCCAATAAGGCTATTAACGCACGCCTTGAAGCAGGCGAGGCAGGTCTTGCACCCGCTTCTTATAAGCCCTTGCTTCTCGGTATCACCAAGGCTTCTCTTGCTACCGAATCCTTCCTTTCTGCCGCTTCCTTCCAGGAAACAACACGTGTTCTTACCGAAGCTGCTATTAAGGGTAAGGTTGATCCTCTCTTCGGTCTTAAGGAAAACGTTATTATCGGTAAACTTATTCCTGCAGGTACAGGTATGAAGTTTAAGGATGCAGAACCTGAAATAACCGAAGAAATAGTAGAAAATGAAGCTGAAACTGTTGCTGTTGCAGAATAATTTTACATTTTTTCAAAAAAATGTGTAAAGACTATTGACAAGCAGTAATTTTGGTGTTAAAATTCAATAGTATGCGAAACTATGTTTTGCATGGTGAAATAGATATAACGCAGGCAGGGAAGACCCTGTCTGCGTCATATACATTTTTTGAATGAGGAGGTGTGTTATGCCTACGTTTAACCAGTTGGTTCGTAGTGGACGTGAAAATGTAGAGAAGAAAGCAAAGGCTCCTGCACTTTTAAAGGGTTACAACTCTATGAAGCGCAAGCTTACTGACAACGATTCTCCGCAGAAGAGAGGCGTCTGCACAGCCGTTAAAACTGCCACTCCGAAAAAGCCGAACTCCGCGCTTCGTAAAATCGCCAGAGTTAGACTTAGTAACGGTATCGAAGTTTCCGCTTACATTCCCGGTATTGGTCACAATCTTCAGGAACATAGCGTTGTTTTGATCCGTGGCGGACGTGTAAAAGACCTCCCTGGTGTACGTTACCACATTATTCGTGGTACACTCGATGCACAGGGTGTAGCCAAGAGAATGCAGAGCCGTTCTAAGTACGGTGCTAAGCGTCCTAAGGCAGGTAAGTAAAAGACGAATCTCTGCTGCATAGTACAAGCAGCGGTGTATATATATTTATTATACGCCTTGCTTGGTGCGTACGGGAATTTGTCACTCGAGTACCTATGATATCATCATTATGAAGGAGGGAAGTAAAGTGCCAAGAAGAGGTATTATTGCTAAACGCGATGTATTGCCGGATCCGGTTTACAATTCTAAGGTAGTTACTCGTCTTATCAATAACATTATGTTAGACGGTAAGAAGGGTGTAGCTCAGAAAATTGTATATGGTGCTTTCGACATTATTGTAGAAAAAACTGGGAAAGAAGCTCTCGAAGTATTCGATGCTGCTATGGAAAACATTATGCCACAGCTCGAAGTTAAGGCCGTTCGTAAGGGCGGTGCAACCTATCAGGTTCCCTTCGAAGTTCGTCCCGAAAGAAAGCAGACTCTTGGTCTGCGTTGGCTGACTACTTACAGCCGTGCTCGTTCTGAAAGAACAATGAAAGAGCGTCTTGCAGCCGAAATCCTTGACGCCGTTAACGGTGTAGGCGGCGCTGCTAAGAAACGTGAAGACACTCACAAGATGGCAGAAGCTAACAGAGCATTTGCACATTACAGATGGTAGTCTTATACTACTGATATTATTATGGAGGTTTAAGTTATGCCAAGACAGGTATCTCTTGAAATGACCAGAAATATTGGTATTATGGCTCACATCGATGCAGGTAAAACCACCACTACTGAACGTATTCTTTTCTATACAGGTAAGAATCACAAGATGGGTGAAACCCATGATGGCGGTGCCACCATGGACTGGATGGCTCAGGAGCAGGAGAGAGGTATTACCATCACTTCTGCTGCTACAACTTGCTTCTGGAAAAACCATCGTATCAATATTATCGACACTCCTGGTCACGTTGACTTTACTGTTGAAGTTCAGCGTTCTTTGCGTGTACTTGACGGTTCCGTAACCGTTATGTGTGCAAAGGGTGGTGTTGAACCTCAGTCTGAAACCGTATGGAGACAGGCTGACGAATACAAAGTACCCAGAATGATATACGTTAATAAAATGGATATTATGGGTGCTGACTTCTACCATGTTCTTGACATGGTAAAGGACCGTTTACAGTGTAATGCGGTTCCGATTCAGTTACCTATCGGTTCTGAAGACACTTTCCGCGGTATTGTTGACCTCGTTAACAATGTTGCTGAAATTTATTATGACGATATGGGTAAAGACGTACGTGAGGAAGAAATTCCTGACGATATGAAGGAACTTGCCGCTAAGTACCGTAACGCTCTTATCGAGTCTGTTGTTGAACAGGACGATGAGCTTATGGAAAAATACTTTGAAGGCGAAGAACCTACCGTTGAACAGATGAAGAAAATCATCCGTAAGGCTACTATCGATAATAAGATGGTTCCCGTTTGCTGCGGTACTTCCTATCGTAACAAGGGTGTTCAGCCCTTACTCGACGCTATTGTTGACTATATGCCGGCTCCTACCGACATTGAAGCTATCAAGGGCGTTAACCCCGATACAGATGAACCTGAAGTTCGTCATTCTTCCGATAAAGAACCTTTTGCAGCTCTTGCATTTAAGGTTGCTACCGACCCCTTCGTTGGTAAGATTTGTTATTTCCGTGTTTATTCCGGTTCCGTTGATTCCGGCGCTACCGTATATAACTCCGTGAAAGACAATAAGGAAAGAATGGGACGTATCCTTCAGATGCATGCTAACCACAGAGAAGACCTTGAAACCTGCTACTCCGGTGATATTGCTGCAGCAGTTGGTCTTAAGAACACCACTACCGGTGATACTCTTTGTGATGAAAAGTTCCCTGTTATCCTTGAATCTATGAACTTCCCTGAGCCTGTTATTCGTGTTGCAGTTGAACCTAAGACCAAGGCAGGTCAGGAAAAAATGGGTATCGCTCTTGCAAAACTTGCAGAAGAAGATCCTACTTTCAAGGCTTACACCGATGAAGAAACCGGTCAGACCATTATCGCAGGTATGGGTGAACTCCACCTCGAAATTATCGTTGACAGACTTCTTCGTGAATTTAAGGTTGAAGCTAACGTTGGTGCACCTCAGGTTGCTTATAAAGAAACCATTCGTCAGAAGGTTGACCACGAAACTAAGTACAAACGTCAGTCCGGTGGTTCCGGTCAGTACGGTCACGTTAAGATTATTCTTGAACCTAATGAGTCCGGTAAGGGTTATGAATTCATTAACTCTGTAACCGGTGGTGCTATTCCTAAGGAATACATCCCTGCAGTTGATACCGGTATCAAGGGCGCTCTTAACGCAGGTGTACTTGCCAGCTATCCTGTTGTTGACGTTAAGGTTACTCTTTATGATGGTTCTTACCACGAAGTTGACTCTTCTGAAATGGCATTTAAGATTGCCGGTTCTATGGCATTCAAAGAAGCTGCAAGAAAAGCTGACCCCGTGCTTCTCGAACCCATAATGAAGGTTGCTGTTAACGTTCCCGAAGAATATTTCGGTACCGTACAGGGTGACCTTATCGCTCGTCGTGGCGAAATCCTCGGCTTCGAAGACCGTGGAAACGTTAAGCAGATTAATGCTCACGTTCCGCTCGCAGATATGTTCGGTTATGCTACCGACCTTCGTTCCAAGACTCAGGGCCGTGGTCAGTACGTAATGGAACCCGATGGTTATAAGCCCGTTCCTAAGAGCGTTGCTGAGAAGATTATTTCTTCTCGTACAAAGAAAGACTAATTTCTAAAGAAAAGTCTTGAAATTTTATAATAAATTTGTTAAACTATGTATAGCATTGCTATCAATTTAATTTTAGGAGGAATTCACAATGGCAAAGGCACATTTTGAACGTACCAAACCCCATGTAAACATTGGTACTATCGGTCACGTTGACCATGGTAAGACCACTCTTACCGCTGCTATCACTAAGTATCTTTCTTTAAAGGGTCAGGCTTCTTTCGAAGACTATGCAAACATCGATAAGGCTCCCGAAGAGAGAGAGCGTGGTATTACAATCAATACCGCACACGTTGAGTACGAGACTGATGCTCGTCACTATGCACACGTTGACTGCCCCGGACACGCTGACTATGTTAAGAACATGATCACCGGTGCTGCTCAGATGGACGGTGCTATCCTCGTTATCGCTTCTACTGACGGTCCTATGGCTCAGACCAAGGAACATCTCCTTCTTGCTCGTCAGGTTGGCGTTCCTTACATCGTTGTATTCATGAACAAGACTGACCTCGTTGACGACGAAGAACTTCTCGAACTCGTTGAAATGGAAATCCGTGAGACTCTCGACAAGTACGAATTCCCCGGCGATGATACTCCTATCATCAAGGGTTCTGCTTTCAAGGCTCTCGATTCTGATTCTAAAGATCCTGCTGATCCTGTTTACGCTCCTATCGGCGAACTCATGGACGCTGTTGACTCTTACATTCCTACTCCTGATCGTAAGGCTGATATGCCCTTCCTTATGCCTATCGAGGACGTTATGACCATTTCCGGTCGTGGTACCGTTGTTACCGGCCGTGTTGAACGTGGTCAGCTCCACGCAGGTGATGAAGTTGAAATCATCGGTCTTACCGAAGAGAGAAAGAAGACCGTTGTTACTTCTATGGAAATGTTCCGTAAGACTCTTGACTACTGTGAGGCTGGTGATAACATCGGTGCTCTCCTTCGTGGTGTAGATCGTGAAGGCGTTGAGCGTGGTCAGGTTCTTTGTAAGCCCGGCTCTATCAACCCCCACACCAAGTTCCATGGTCAGGTTTATATCCTTACCAAAGAAGAAGGCGGACGTCATACTCCTTTCTTCAACAACTATCGTCCTCAGTTCTATCTCAGAACTACTGACGTTACCGGCGTTGTATCTCTTCCTGCAGGTACCGAAATGTGTATGCCTGGCGATAACGTAGAGATGGATGTTGAACTCATCACTCCTATCGCTATCGAAGAAGGTCTCCGTTTCGCTATCCGTGAAGGTGGCCGTACCGTTGGTTCCGGCGTTGTAACCGCTATCAACGAATAATTAAAGCCTTAAAACTCCGTTCGAAAGAACGGAGTTTTTTCTTTTTAATAAAAATATAAAATAATGCTTGACTTTTTAACGTTTAGCCGTTATAATAATTAACGTTGTCGATGCTGCTATGGCTCAGGTGGTAGAGCACATCCTTGGTAAGGATGAGGTCACCAGTTCGAATCTGGTTAGCAGCTCCAAACGAAAATCCGTTCTCGTAAGAGGGCGGATTTTTGTTTGTATTATTCACTATTCATTTTTCATCATTCATTATTCATTAACAGGGAACGGATTTTCAAATGAATAATGAATGTTGAAGTCGCACAGCTAACGAATAATGAATAATTATTGTGCCCACACCGCTTTTATGCTATAATTCACCCAAGGAGTTGATTTTATGGGTTTATTTGATATTTTCAAGAAAAAGAAAGTTGAATTGACAGAAGAACAACTTAAATGGAATAAGATGTGGGAATTGTGGACAGAAGAAAAAACAAAATCACCTTATACTGAACTAATGACCTATCAAAGTGAAATTAATAACGGTGGTCACAGTCAGTATTTTTGCAATGTAGATAATGTAAGTGATTTGAAAAAAGAAATGTCTGCTTTGGAAGAAATTCTTACACTGCTTTTAAGAGAGAATCTTCAAAAAGCATATGAGGCACATTTGATATTAGAAGAAAAAGAAGATGATGAAAAAGCAGAAGAAGTTTTAGAACAATGCGATGATGTTTTTTATGAAAACGAAGAACAAATAAATCACATATTACAAGAATATGCCAATACATTAGAAATCTGATTGTTATCGGATAAAAATCTAAGTTTTCAGAGCCCTTTAATTCGTGTCATTAAGTTCAAACTTCCCAAAAATCCGTTCTCGTAAGTGGGCGGATTTTTGTTTGTATTATTCACTATTCATTTTTCATCATTCATTATTCATTAAAAGAGAACGGATTTCCGAATGAATAATGAAAAATGAAGTCGCACAGCTAACGAATAATGAATAATTATTGCGGCTTTGCCACTTTTATGTTAAAATACACTTAGGCGGTGATTTTAATGGAAGAACATAATTTAGGTAAACTTAAATATTTAATAAGATATCCAAAAGGCTTTGTTAAAGATACGCAATATCCCGTGATTTTATTTCTTCACGGCGCAGGTACAAGAGGTAAAGAAACAAATCTGTTAAAGACTAATTTATTCTTTCCTATTACTGATAAGTATGAAGATTTTCCTTTTGTTACCATTGCTCCTTTGTGTTCGGAAAATACGTGGTTTGATTTGTGGGAACATCTCGAAAATCTTGTGTTAGAAATCACAAATCTACCTTTTGTGGATAACAGACGTATATATTTAATGGGGAATAGTATGGGTGGCTACGCTACGTGGCAGTTGGCAATGAGTATGCCCGAATATTTTGCAGCTATTGTGCCTATTTGCGGCGGCGGAATGTATTGGAACGGCGGCAGGCTTCGTAACGTACCCACTTGGGCTTTCCATGGCGCAAAAGATACGGTTGTTCTTTTGGAAGAATCGAAAAAAATGGTTGAGGCTGTTAAAAAATGCGGTGGGGAAGCAGAGCTGACTGTTTATCCCGAAAACGACCACGATGCATGGAGTGATACTTTTTCTAATCCCGAAGTTTTTGCATGGCTTTTAAAACATCAAAACAATAACGGCATCGTTATCAGCGACGGATATAAAGGAAGCAATATTTACGGCTAATATTTATACTAAAAAGCACTTTTTAAAAGTGCTTTTTCTATTGGAGAAAAGCGAAATGGTTATATAAAATACACTTTTGTTTACAGTATTCTACTAATGTATTGATTTTAGAAATTTTGCGTGTTATAATTCACAGTGAAAAGGGTTAATTTATTTAACGGACTTTTTTTCAAAGGAGAATGAAATTATGACTTTGGAAGATAAAATATTAAAACTTAATGGATATGGCAGTGGAAAGTGGGCAGAACGCATTTTGGGCGAAATCGCGTATGCTTCTGCTGTATCAGCCGCTAACGAGCACAGTTATGATGCTTTAGTTGAGGGCGCTGTGGATTCGCTTATTGAAAGCGCAAATGCTGATGGTGGTGTTATAACTCAATCTGTTGCGCAGGCGACAGAGCAGATGCTTATGCCTATAGCAAGTCTTGCTAAATCTTATAAGGTTCATTGTATTTCTCACGCACATATTGATATGAACTGGATGTGGGGATTTCAGGAAACTGCCGCGGTAACTATTGATACCTTTAGAACAGTATTGGATTTGATGAAAGAATATCCCGAACTGACTTTCGGTCAGTCGCAGGCTTCTACCTATCAAATTTTAGAAGAATACGCTCCCGAAATGCTCGAAGAAATTAAAGAAAGAATTCGCGAGGGCAGATGGGAAGTTACTGCGACTACGTGGGTAGAAACGGATAAAAATATGCCTAACGGAGAATCTCTTGCTCGTCATATTTTATATTCCAAACGTTATTTGTCAAAGCTTTTGTGTATTCCTGCTGAATCCCTTAACCTCGACTTTGAACCCGATACCTTCGGTCATAATATCAGTGTGCCGGAAATTTGCGCAAAAGGCGGAATAAAATATTATTATCATTGTCGCGGTAAGAAGACAGAAGAATTTATTTACCGTTGGCGTTCCCGTTCAGGCTTAGAGTTGCTTGTTTGGCGTGAGCCCGAATGGTATAACTACGATATAAAACCCGAAATGTTCCGCAAAGTTCCTCAGCTTTGCGCTAAATATTCCATTAAATCGTTCTTATCGGTTTACGGTGTAGGTGACCACGGCGGCGGACCGACAAGACGCGACGTTCAACGTTTAATGGACATAAGCACTTGGCCGATTATGCCTACAGTTGTGTTCAGCACTTACGGAGCATTTTTTGAAGAAATCGAAAAATACCGCGAGAATTTTCCGATTATGGAAGGTGAGTCTAACTATATATTTACGGGTTGTTATACTTCTCAATCACGTATTAAAATGGCCAACCGAATTGCCGAGGACCGTATGTATGAATCCGAAATGATAAGTGCCGCCGCTAACGTAATGGCAGGTGGTAAGTCTTGTAGCGAAAGCTACGGCAAGGCTTGGGAGAAAATCCTCTTTAATCATTTCCACGATATTCTTCCGGGTACAGGTGTAGTTGATACTCGTGAACACGCTCTCGGTCAATTTCAGCTTGCTATGGCTACAGTTCAGACGAACGCTAACCGTTCTATGCGCGAAATTGCCGCAGCAATAGATACCTCTTCAATAAAAGTTGAAGAAATTGATGAAACTGTAAGTGAAGGCGCGGCTGTTGGTTTTGGAACCGACGAAATTAGCCGTTATAAAATGCCGAGCTGTGAAAGAGGTTGTGGCAAGAAACGTATTTTCCACTTGTTTAACAGCAATATGTACGACTTTGACGGAGTAACCGATATTACTGTATGGGATTGGAATTATTCAGCTTCTCACGCTGTATTTACCGATGCAAACGGTGAAGTTACTGTCAACAAGTGCGTTGCTGACAACAAGACCTATTGGAGCCACCAATACAAAACCTTTGCCGTTCGCGTTAAGGTTCCTGCTATGGGTTATGCGACCTACGTGCTTGATTTAAAGGATGCGGCAGAGTATAAGGCTTCAACCTTCCAACCCGGCCACGTTTATTATGAATACTATGACGACAGTAATATCGTTATGGAAAACGATAAGATTTGTGCTGTATTTGATCATAAAACAATGCAGTTACTTTCCCTTGTTGATAAAAAAACAGGTGAAAATATGATAAATGCACCTTCCGCTACTTTCCGTTTGATTCAAGAAAATCTTGTGCACGGAATGTCTGCTTGGCGTGTTGGCGATGCTATGCGCATTGAAAATATCAACGAAACAAGAAACGTAGTGGTCAACGAAGTGAATCTCGGCTCGGTAAGAAAGGTTATAAAGTATGCCGTTAGTTTTGGACAGCGTTCGAAATTAAACGTATCGGTAATACTTAACGATTCAAGTTCTGTGCTTGATTTTGATATTAACGTTAATTTCCAAGAGTCTCCCGATTACGAAAAAGTCCCACAACTCAACTTTATTGTGCCTGTCGGTTATGCTGTTTCTAACTATCGCTACGACGTACCTTTTGGAACTATTGACCGTGAAGAAATCAAACAGGACGTTCCTGCAAATTCTTTTGCCGTTGCTATAAGAAACGAAAAGGAAAAACCTGCCGTAATGCTCGTTTCCGATTCAAAATACGGCTATAGAGGCGCAGATAACGCTGTTGCTGTTTCTTTAATCAGAGCTACTAATTATCCCGATACATTCCCGGAACACGGCAAGCACAATATACGCCTTGGCGTTGGTGTTCTTGAAAATAGTGATAATACTACACTTTACCGCATGGCAACAGAGTTTATACATCCTATTGCTTCTTGCTCTGCACGTGCAGGTGAGGGAAGTTTGCCACTTAACGGACAGCTTATGAAGGTTGAAGGCAAGGTGCAGATAACCGCTGTAAAAACCGCCGAGGATATCGACGGACTCATTGTGCGTCTTTCTGACGTTAACGGCTTAAACGGCAGATTTAAACTTACTTTCCTAAAAGACGTAAAGAGCGCGAGCGAAACTGATTTGAACGAAAATATTATTGATGAAGTTTCCTTTAACGATAATGAAGTTACCACGGATATCAAACCTTGGGAAATTAAAACTATACTTATACGCTTTTAAAGATAAAAAAATAAAACGGAAGAAATGGTTTATTGCGAGAAGAAACTTTATTGCTTGATGACTACAAGGTAACAATATATTGTAAGAATGATAATCCAGAACTTAGACCAATACTTATGATGGTATATCAATTTATTCATGCAAAACAATGCTATTATAATTTTATGTCTTGTCGCACAGAAGCTTATTTAAAGGATATGACTGATAAATAAATGTAATATTTTATTAGAAAATCAGGTTTTCAACCAGTTCTTTTTCGGACACGAATGACAAAAATAAAAGTAAGTCGAAAGACTTGCTTTTATTTTTGGAATGATGTTTGCCTTCGGCAAATGATGTCGCTGTCGCTAATGATGTTCACTTCGTGAATGATGTCGGCTTCGCCTAATGAACTGGCAAACATCGCATCATTGCGAGAGCAACGAGCAACATCATATTTGCGAAGCAAATGCATCATATCGCCGTAGGCGATGCATCATTCCCCTTGCAACTCCGCCACTTTTATGCTATAATGCACCTAAGGCGGTGATAATATGAAGATTTTGTTTTTAGGTACAGGCGCAAGTGATTGGAGTCCAACCTGCGATTATGACAATCCTGAGTACAGACGAAATGCCTCGTTACTTGTTGATGATGAACTTATTATTGATCCCGGTCCTTGTGTTCTTGAGGCTTTTAACAAGTTTCAAGTAGATGTTAAGAAAATTCGTTATGTGATTAACACGCATACACATTCTGATCATTTTGATGAAGCTACGCTTGACTTTTTGACTTCAAATGGTGCTGAATTTATTCAGTTTTCAGCGGGAGAATCTAAAAAAATAGGCAAGTATGAGATCCTTGCGTTAAAAGGAAATCACAAAATACCGGTTAATCATTATATTATTTCTGACTCCAAAAGCCGTATCTTTTACGGGCTTGACTCTGCATGGCTTATGTATGACGAGGTGGCAGAAATCATTAAGCACAGTCCTATAGATTTTGCTGTACTTGACGGAACGATCGGTTTTATAGAGGGAGATTATCGTATATTCGAGCATTCAAGTCTGAATATGGTTATTATGATGAAAAATACCCTTGAGAAATACATCAAAGAATTCTGCATAAGCCATATGGCAAGGACTTTACATACAGGGCATAAGGAGTTGGCCGCTGAAATGAGCAAGCACGGCATCCGGGTTGCTTTCGACGGTATGAAAAAGGAATTTTAATTATGTATAGATATGACTTGCATATTCATACGGCTGAATGCGATAAAGTGGCAGCGGTCGGTGGGGCGGAAATTGTAAGGCTTTATAAAGACGCGGGTTATGACGGAATAGTTATTACAGACCATTATTTTGCTCTGTTTTTTGACTGGTTTAAGGACGAAATCAGCACAGGAAAAAAAGAAAGTATTATCAACAGATATCTGCGCGGATATTATTCTGCACGAAATGAAGCTGAGAAAATCGGCTTTACGGTGTTTTGTGGTGCTGAGGTTCGTCTTGACAATACCATTAACGATTATCTTGTGTACGGCCTAGAAGAGCGAGATTTTTATGAGTTGCCTCTTTTGAACAGATTGCAAAGCGTTAAAGAACTGTCGGCTGTACTGCCGGATAATGCGCTGATTGTGCAAGCGCACCCATTCCGAAATGAAATGACGGTATGTTCTCCACATAACATTTTTGGCATTGAAGGATATAATGGCGGTACCGAAAAGTTCCGTAACGAAATGGCAAAGATATTTGCGCATCATTACAATAAACCGATTACTTCCGGTTCGGATTTTCACGAGGTTTCGCATCTTGCTAAGGGTGGGATTATAACAAACAAAAAAATCAAATCCCATATCGATTTAGTTAATATACTAAGAAGCGGTGAGTATAGAATAATTGAAAGCGATTAGGCGGTAGGTTTTATGAAAATTAAATTTTTAGGCACAAGCTACGGTGCGCCAAGCAAAGACAGACATCAGCAGAGCTTTTTGATTGAAGAAAATGAAGATTTATATATATTTGATACAGGGGCACCCGTTCTCGATATTCTTATAAAATGTGGTTATGATTTATCGAAAATAAGGGCTGTATTCATTTCTCATATTCATGGCGACCATCTTAACGGAATCTTCGATATGCTTAATCTCTCAGATTATTTTAATATGAATTTTACCGTTTACGTGTCGGAGCAGATGGTGGCGGATCTATTAAAAAGCTATTGCGAACTTCAGGGATGTGCTCTTAAAAACGGAAGGGTGCGTTTTTTGTTAATAGACGAAGGTGAGTTTTATTCCGACAGACTTTTAAAGGTTTTCGCTTTTAAAACGAAGCATATAAAAAACGGAGAAATTGCTTCATTTGGTTTTTTGATTGAGAATAGTGACGTTAAAATTTGTATTACCGGAGATTTAAATTCTTCGCTCATTGATTTTCCTGAATTTTTATATTCACGACAAACTGATTTGGTAATAACAGAATGTGCGCATTTCTCCCCGGAATCGCTTTTTGATAAACTGCTTCGATGCCGTGCGGACAGCTTTGCGATTGTCCATGTTATGCCGAGCAGTCAGTATGCGCAACTCAAGACCATTGCTGAAAATTCCCCTTTAAAGATATACTTCCCAAAGGACAAAGATGAAATAGAATTAAAAAATTAAAGAAAATCAGGTTTTTAGACCGGTTCCATTTTGAGTGTCGGTCCCAAACGAAAATCCGTTCTCGAAAGAGGGCGGATTTTTGTTTGTATTATTCACTATTCATTTTTCATCATTCATTATTCATTAAAAGAGAACGGATTTTCAAATGAATAATGAAAAATGAAGTCGCTTCGCTGATGAATAATGAATAATTATTGCACCCTCACCGTTTTTATGCTACAATATACCCAAGGCGGTGATTAGGTGAATAAAATCAGCCAAGGTAAATATGAACTTTTTACTACAAAGGCAGATGCAATAGATAAGTTTATGCAAATGCAAGGCTTTTGTAGGGAGGAAACAAGCGAAGAAAAACCAATTAAATTTTACTGTCAAAAAAATGGCGAAATCATTATCTCTAATCCACCGTCAAGGCATATTGAAAATGATAACTCTACCGATCTTTATGCACAGATTGTGGAACAAGACGGTAAAACTTATGTGACCTATTATACTGCGTTTAGCAAAACTACCAATGTTTTAAAAATAATTTTTCTTGTAATAGATTTATTGATGGCTGTTTTTGCAATTATCGGCATAATTATCAGTAATGTTAAAACGTATTATCTTCCGATTTTGGCTTTTTGTTTGATATTTTTGGGAGTAAAACTGTTCACCAGCACTAAGGAGGAAAAAAATTCACCTGAAGACTCTGAAATATTAATAAAAGAACTTGAGAAAAGAGTAGAAGCAGTAAATCTATGGGATAAATAAGAAATTATTATTTCTATGCTAATAAGTACAAAAAGCAAAAAGCAGCTTTCTACCAATTTTCAAAAGCTGCACTCAAAGCACTGTTATGCTTTAAATATAAAAACAAGCCGTTAAAATCACGGCTTGTTTTTATTTTCTATATCTTTTACATGCTGTTTTAATACTATATTTATATACTGCGATAGAGAACGGTCATCATTTTCTGCTTCGTATTTTAATTTTGCCAAAATATCATTGTCAATAGTAATGCTTATCTTTTCTTTTAATGGCTTCAAAGCTACCACCTCTTTTTTTGTATTATATGACAAAATATAGAAAAATATTGACAAGTAGTAGAAAGTAGTATAAAATAAGATTAAACAATATGAGAATTTTATTTTTCAAGGTATATATCTATATCTTGAAAAATACCAATAGAAAAATGTTACAATAATAAAAATGAATGTTTTAAGTAAGACTGCATTTGATAAGGTTACAAGAATTAAATTCTTAACTTGAAGCGAACCTATAATTTAATTGACAAATAAATAAAAAGGAAAGTGGTAATAAAATGAGGAAAAAATCAGTATTAAAATTCTTAAAAATTACCGCTTGCACCCTTTTGAGTATAGTTTTTATTTTAGGCGTTGTAGCAGTACCATTCTATTATTCTGTTATTGCTTTAACAGAACCCGAAACAGTGGCTATTGTTATTCAAGAAGTGGATTATAAAACGGTAATACATAAAAATCCTGCAATTAAAAAGACACTTGCTAAGTATAACATCACCCCAACGAAAGCCGATAAAATTATGAAAAGTAAGCAAACCGGTGAGCTTGTTGAAATTTATGCCGATGAGGTTACTCAGATTTTTTTGGACATTCCTAAGGAACAAAAGCTTAATGCTTCATTTCTCAAACAGCTTATAGAAGATAATACCGATAAATTTCTCGATATTGCCGAAGATAATACCAATATCAAGTTTAATCGTGAAAAAACGAAGCAGGAGGTTGATGACTTTATTGAAAAAAATGAAGTTGTTATTGAAGAATCCGTATCTGTAATAGAAGAAGTGAGAGATGTAGTTAAAACCATTTATACCTCACATATTTTAGAAAAGAAGCTTTCGTTTTGGATTGCGATTGCGCTTATAATTTCGGCTTTTGCCTTTATTGCGGTTATAATTATACTTATGCACAGCAACGGCTTTTTATGGATTGGCATTGATTTTGCAATTATCAGTATTCTACTGGGATTGATTATTGCATTTTGTTCAAGTAATTTTATAAGCACCCTTGCATTGAAAATATCCGATTTCGGCACGCATATTATTGAATCTGCAATCACAATAAGTACAGAAAAAATGATAATTGCTGTTTTTAGTACGGTTATTATGACAATGCTGTTTATGGCCTTTTTTACGGTGGTTAAGCTATTGAAGCGCAAATATCAAAAAGAATTACCCCAGCAAGCATAGAACAGCTATTTTTCTGTTACACTTTAATATTTTTGCCAATAAAATCAACCCTGCCCTTTCGGGCAGGGTTTTTCTTTTAAAATTAAACTAATCTTCATCACAGCAAACATTAGTTACACATCTTACAAGGCAAGCAGCAGAAGTAAATATTAAAGAAAATGCTGCCAACAATGCACCGGTTATTATTGCGCCTAAAACGCTGGTTGCGGCAAACTCAACCGCTAACAAAATAACCGAGGTTAAAATGGTAAACAATATACCCAAAAGCAACAACGGCACTATATTGCATACGCAATCGTTTACTCGTGCTCTGTTTACAGCTGTTGCAGATACAAGAACAACTGCAAGATATGCCACCGCAATTCCAAAGGTTACCCAAAGAAAAACAGCAGGTACTGTAATTATTGCAGTAAAGCGAAGTATGGCTGTAGCTATGCCTATAACTAAACTTGCCATTATCGCCAATGTTGTACAATCAAATCTGTTACGGCAATTACAATTTGTCATTCATTATCACCCCTGTTTCATATTATGAAAATTGAGTGATAAAAGTTCTTTACGAGTTATTTGTATCTATAGAATTCCAAAACTTAATAGCCTGTTTCTGATTTACTGCCTCAAGCACTATATTTGCTTCTTCTCCGGCAATATCTATCTGTAAGGTTTTAAGTCCTATTTCATCTGCTATATTGATTATTTCCTTTAAATTTTGTTTTGTGGTTACATTCACGCGTACATTCTGATCTGCATACTTTGTCTTTTTTTGTACCCAACTGCTGATAGGATGAAATATAAGCATTGCAACAAGCATAATTACTGCAGCAATTATACCCGCTATGTAGTATCCAGCACCAAAAATCAAACCTATGCAAGCAGTAGCCCAAAGACCTGCCGCAGTTGTAAGACCTTTAATTTTATTTCCGTTTACTATTATACAACCCGCGCCCAAAAAGCCTATTCCGCTTACTACCTGTGCTCCTATTCGGCTTATATCACCGCCGTACTGTGCGCCTAACAGCTCACTTAATATCATAACAGCCGCCGAGCCTATACTTACAAGCATATGTGTTCTAATGCCGGCATCGTGTCTTGTAATTATACGCTCTACACCTACTAATCCGCCAAACATTACTGCAAACAACAGCCTTAATGCAACATCCCATTCACCCATTAAAAAAATCTCCTTTTATATATTAAAAAATAAAAATACAAGACGGTTGTGGGTTTTATTCACAACCGCCCTTATTAATATTTTATTTTTTTCTCAATTTTTTATGACTTTTTTATCACCAAATCGGTTTAATTGATATTTTAAATTTGCTTTCTTTACAACAAAATTCAAATACTTTTATTTTTATGCCTTAATTGAGTTAAAGTTAAATTTGTACATTGGAATCACCCGTAACAATTTATTTGAATGCGTATTTTCTCACAATCATACAAATCACCGTTTCGGTTTTATATTAAATTCCTTATGGAATCTTATAATTCTAAATTTAATTAATACATTGGTTTCACCTTTTCGTTATTTACAAGGCGGATTTATTACTTCATCGGAATCACCACTTTCATTTTATTAAGAAAACTTGCAGGTGGAGTACTCTCTCTCATACTGTTTCGTCCTCCTTTCTTTTTCTGGTTTTATTATAATACATTGTCAACAATTTGTCAAGCAAAAGTTTTATAAGTTTTATGCAATTTAACAATTTGTTAATATTCTTTACGTTTTTATGAAAATATGTTAAAATATAATATTGTGGGAGATGATTATTTTTATGAGACCTATGAATCCACCGCCCGCCGGAATGCGCGGACCAATGCGAATGGGCGGACCGAGAAGCTTTTTAACAGAAGAAGAAAAACAAAACAAACCAAAGGTAACAAAAGGCTTGCTTAAACGAATACTTAAATACCTCAAGCCTTATAAATGGCATTTCTTGCTTGTTTTTGTAGCTCTTATAATTTCTGCCGTGTTAGGACTTTTCCCCTCTGTAATAACCGGTAAAATAGTAGACTCAATTATAAGCGACAGCCGCAGTATAGCTACACTTTTAAGGCTTGTGATACTGGCCTTTGTGGTACTTAGCACATCACAGATAATCTCTGTATTAGAGCAATACATAAATTCCTGGATATCGCAAAAAATAATATACGATATGCGAAACGAGATGTATGACCATCTTCAGCATATGCCACACTCATTCTTCACAAACGAAAAGCAGGGCGATATTATAACCCGTATGAACAGCGATATTAACGGCGTAAGCGTAGTAATATCGGGAATGCTGACTTCTATTGTAAGCAACACCTTAACGGTTGGCGTTTCTGTGTTTTATCTTTTTTACACCGATTGGCGTTTGGCTATAGTTGGTCTTATTGTACTGCCGCTGCTTATATTCCCCACTCGCTCTGTAGGTAAAAAGCGTTGGACTCTGCTTAGCGAATCACAAGAAAAAAATGACGAGCTTAACCAACAGATTAACGAAACACTTTCGGTCAGCGGTTCAATGCTTGTAAAGCTTTTCACAAAAGAAAAAACGGAATACCAGAAGTTTAAAAGAGTAAATGACGAAGCCACTAAAATCAGCATAAAAGAGCACCGCGCGGGCAGTTGGTTTCACGTAATGCTTGGTATGTTTATTCAAATAGCTCCCTTACTTATATATTTTTCAGGAGGATTTCTAATTATAGGCGGTCTTGACGCAGGGCTCACTGTTGGTGATATAACTGTAGTTGTAGCCCTTGTGAACCGACTTTATCAACCAGTGCGAATGCTTCTTAATTTGCAGGTTGATTTCGTACGCTCACTGGCGTTATTTTCAAGAATTTTCGAATACCTTGACCGCAGTCACGAGATTGAAAATCCCGAAAATCCAAAAACTCCCGACCTTGCTGACAGTACAGTTGAATTCTGTGATGTTAAATTCCGTTATGTTGACAATAAGCCTGTGCTTAACGGCATAAGCTTTACTGTGCCGAGCGGTAAAATGTATGCTATTGTGGGTACTTCGGGTGCAGGAAAATCAACCATAATAGGCTTAATACCCCGCCTTTATGACGTTGGCGAAGGTTGCGTTAAGGTATCCGGCACAGATGTGCGTGAATTTGACTTAAGCTACCTTAGAACGAATATAGGCATAGTAACACAAGACACATACCTTTTTAACGGTACAATTTTAGAAAACCTACTCTATGCCAAGCCCGAAGCTACCATGGAAGAAATTGAAAACGCTTGTAAATCTGCAAATATATACGATTTTATTAACAGCTTACCCGAAAAGTACGATACCATTGTAGGTAACAGAGGATTAAAGCTTTCGGGCGGCGAAAAACAGCGTGTATCCATAGCGCGTGTTATTCTAAAAAACCCGAAAATACTTATACTTGATGAAGCTACATCATCACTCGACTCGGTTTCAGAAAGTCTTATACAGTCCGCTCTGGACAGAATTATGCAAGGCAGAACAAGTATTGTTATTGCTCACCGCCTTTCAACCGTAATGGCGGCAGATAAAATTATGCTGCTTGAAAAGGGTGAAATATCACGCGTGGGCACTCACGACGAGCTGCTTGATACAAGTGAAGGCTACCGCGAGCTTTACGAAACACAGTTCCGCCGTGTAATAGACTATGAAAACAGTAAAAATTCACACAATAATCATTGACTTAATTGATATTTGATATTAAAATGGGAACAGTAAATATTGTTGTTTAAGGAGTATTGAATATGAGCGAACAAAACAAAAACGATTACGAATATAATCCTGACATTATCTCCCTTACTGATGACAATGGCAAGGAATTCACCTTTGAGGTGCTTGACGCTATTGAAACCGATATGGGACGCTATCTTGCACTTTTGCCCACATTTGAGGACCCACAGAAAATGCTTGATGACAGTGGCGAGCTTGTAATAGTTAAGGTTGGCGAGGAAGACGGCGAAGAATATTACTACGAAATAGAAGATGATGATGAATACGAAACCGTAGCTGACGCTTTTGTTGACCGACTTGAAGACTTTTTTGAAATAGAAAATAAATAAAAATATAATGTTTGTCCTGCGCTGTTCGCGGACCGTGACTTATATAACCCTACAATCATATTAATTGGGGCTAACGCTCATACAGTGGGCTTGCAGACCTCCCGCGGCTGTGCCGAGTTCGGAAGAAGGGAGCGCGAAGCTGTATGGCAAGCACCCACCTGGCTAAAGTCCAGGTTATTTTAAGCACATTACGGCAGGGTGGGACAGTGAACAAATTTTAAAGCCACAAACCTTTTTGGGTTTGTGGCTTTGTTTTTATTCCTCTTTTTCCTCTTCTTTTACAACAGGCTGTTTTCCGCGGGAAACAAGCTTCACATCCTTGCGATGTATTTTATACGGAAGATAATCCCCATCCGCAGGTTTAACAAAAAGATTACCTGTAACAAGGTTAGCATCTGTAACTATGCCAAGACCATCTTTTGTTTTCACAGTAGAGCCAACGCGTGGTGTTATTGAATCAAGATACTCATAAGCCTCTTGCTCGTATTTCAGGCAACACATAAGTCTGCCGCAGCTACCCGAAACCTTTGTAGGATTAAGTGAAAGCCCCTGTTCTTTCGCCATCTTAATTGAAACGGTTTGAAAATCGTTTAAAAAACGTTTGCAGCAATATGGCTGACCGCATATTCCAATACCGCCAAGCATCTTAGCTTCGTCACGTACACCTAT
>SVPZ01000048.1 GCA_015065605.1 Oscillospiraceae bacterium
TGCTATAATAATAGTAGAACAGTTGTTCGTGCTGTTCTATTTTAAAAAGAAAGGATATGATATTATTAATAATTTAAAGGTTCACGAACTAACCGAAAGTCAGTTATTAAGCGAGGACTTTCTTTCCTTCGTTCTATCAAAAAAGGACGAATATTTAAAAGCACGACTTATTGAAGAAATCAAGGACAGAGCAAAACTGCTCGGCTGTAAAGGAAAAGCCGAAAGTTTAATTAATGCTTTGGAAAAATCAAGAAAGGAGGAAGAAAAAATAAGTCTTCGTGAGTATATCGATTACGGCTTTGACCTAATAAGACGTGAAGATAATTCGGTTGCCACCACTCTGCCTAACTTTGAGGATATAGTTGAAAACGACCCACATTTTGAAGATTTGCGTTATAACACCCTGTTAAATGCCGTAACAAAACGGGAAGACGGAAAGGATAGATTATGGACTGACGCCGACGACAGCCTTGCATACGGCTATATTTCACGCGTTTACGGAATTTACAACACCGCTATGTGTGATAACGCCATATTAAATATTGCGCTTACGAGAAAATATAACCCACTTGAGCTTATTATTGAAAGTATAAAGTGGGACGGAAAGGAACGTATTAAAAACTTTTTAAGCGACATTTTAAAGTGTGAAAAAAGCGAATACGTAAGCGAAGTATCCCGTCTTATTTTTGCAGGTGGAATACACCGCGTGTTCGAGCCTGCCTGTAAGTTTGACTCTACCCCCGTACTAATCGGAAAACAGGGCGAAGGCAAAAGTACCGTTGTTCGTTGGCTGGCTCTGGAAGAAGAATACTACAGCGAGGTTTTTTCCATTGAAGGAAAAGACGGACTTGAAGCCATAAGGGGCAAATGGATATGCGAACTAGGGGAACTTATCGCCGTTACAAAATCAAAGGAAGTGGAAGCGGTAAAATCCTATTTAACAAGGCAGAGCGACTACTACCGACGCCCCTACGAAAAAAGAGCGCAGGACTACAAGAGGTCGTGCATATTTATAGGCACCACCAACCGTCAGCAATTCTTAACCGACAAAACGGGCAACCGAAGATTTTTACCCGTAACGGTAAACTGCACGGGGGAAGAAATTTACGATAACGAAAAATTCATAAAGCACTACATAAAGCAGTGTTGGGCAGAAGCCTACGCCCTTTATCAGATAGGCGCCCTCTCCCCCACACCTGACAGAAAGTTAATTTCCGTCATTAAAGAAAAACAGGAAGAGGCAACAGAGATGGACTATAGAATTGATTTGATAAGAGAATATTTAGAGAACAAATCAAGAGTCTGCGTACTTTCCATTTGGGAAAACGCGCTAAAAGAAAAATACACCCACCCCACCCGTAAAGACAGCACCGAAATAGGACTTATAATGCAACAAATGGACGGATGGGTAAAAAGTAATAATCCGATATATATTGAGAATTATGGTAATGCAAGAGGCTGGATAAAGTATAAATAACTGTCGTTGTAGATACGTTGTAGATATGTTGTAGATATGTTTGTAGATATCCGAAACCCTCTGTTTATAAGGGTTTTAGCCAAAATCTCTACAATCTCTACATCATTTCTATAAAAGATTTAATTTTAAAAAAATATTATATTTTTTATATTAAAAAAATAAATATACAAAGTAATGTTTTTATGTTTACATTGTTTACATATACGCAAAAAACGGGATGTCGGGGACGCCATCCCCTACGAAATACCAATTAATCTATACGGCTACTTTGTAGGGGCGGATGCCCTTCATCCGCCCGTTATTTTTGTGTCCTATTTTTTTAAGGTTGCTATTGTCACTCCGTTTTCGCCTTCGCCGAAGGTTCCTACTCTGAAGGATTCGATATTAGGATGCTTTCTGAAATGAGAATGAACCGCATCCCTTAAAACGCCCGTACCCTTACCGTGAATAACCGTGACAACGTCAATTCCGGAAAGAATTGCTTCATCAATATAGCGGTCAACCACCATTATTCCTTCCATTTTGTCCATACCGCGAATATCAACTTCGCCGTTTATTGTTCTTTCAGCACGTGATTTTAAGCCCGAAACGTTACGGGTTTTCTTGCCCTCAATTGTTTTTTTATCGTTAGCAGAAAGTTTGATAGCCTGAAAATCCACCCACAAGGTAAGGTTACCTGCAGAAACAAAAACCTTTTTGTTTTTTTCGTCAACCTTTGTTACGTTGCCCTTTTTATTAAGGGTAGTGATTAAAACAACGTCGCCTACAACAGGGATTCTCGGAAGAACGTATTGGTCATCAGAGTTATTATCAACCGGGTCAACAAGATTTTCAATATCGTTGACACCCTTTTTAGCAAGTTGTTTTGCCTTTAATATACGCTCATTTGCATTATTTGCATTAAATTCCTTTTTAAGTTCTTCAAGAGAATTTAAAAGCATATTTGACTGATTACGGGCATTATCAAGAATTCTCGTTGCATCTTCCCTGCTTTTTGAGATAATAAGTTCTTTTTTCTTTTCAATTTCAGCAAGGTGAGAATCGACGCGTTCTTTTTCTTTGGCAAGTTCAAGTCTGATTCTTGCTGCTTCCTGTTTTTCGGCATCAATTTCTTTTCTTGTTTCTTCCAGCAAAGCGGCAACCTTTTCAAAACGTCTGCTTTCTTCGTTTATACCGCTTTTTGCATCCCTTATAATATCAGAGCTCATACCAAGCGCACCTGCTATTGCAAAGGCGTTAGATTTACCGGGGATACCCACCATAAGCTTATAGGTCGGCTTTAAGGTATCTACGTCAAATTCAAAGCAAGCGTTCTGCACACCATTGGTATCAAGAGCATAAGCCTTTAATTCGGAATAATGGGTAGTAGCAATAATTTTAGAACCCAAAAGATGCAGTTTATAAAGAATGGCTCTTGCAAGGGCGGCGCCTTCAACAGGGTCGGTTCCGCCACCGAGTTCGTCAAGAAGTATAAGAGAATTTTCATTTGCACTATCAATGATTTTTATTATATTAACCATATGGGACGAAAAGGTTGAAAGAGATAATTCAATGCTTTGCTCGTCGCCAATATCAACAAGTATTCTGTCAAAGACACATACTTCGCTGTTGCTGTCAACAGGGATAAGCAATCCACACATAGTCATTAAGGTGAGCAAACCCACCGTCTTTAAGGTTACTGTTTTACCGCCCGTGTTGGGACCTGTAATAATAAGAGAATTATATTCTTTGCCAAGTTCAACGGTTATGGGAACGATTTTCTTTTTGTCAATGAGAGGATGCCTTGCGTTTTTTAGATAAATCTTACCTTCTTTGTTTATGTTTGGCAGAGTTGCTTTCATTTTATAAGCAAGAGAAGCCTTGGCAAATATCAAATTCAAATCAACCAACATCATATAGGAAGAACGGATAGTGTTGGCGAACTGCGAGGTTTCGGTTGATAAATCACTCAAAATACGTTCGATTTCAAGTTTTTCCTTGGTTTCCAAAACCCTTAATTCGTTATTGAGTTCTACAATTATCATAGGCTCAATAAAAAGTGTAGCCCCCGAAGAAGAGGTATCGTGAACAATACCGGGAACGTCGTTTTTGTATTCGGATTTCACAGGAACAACGTATCTGCCGTCACGCTGAGTAACAATGGCTTCCTGAAGAAATTTTGATTTAGCGCCGTCTTTAATAATTTTATCAAATCTGTTTCGCACGTTTGCCGAAGTGGATTTGATTTTTCTTCTTATTTCACTAAGCGCCGGCGAAGCGTTATCGCTCATTTCGTCTTCACTTTTTATGCAAAAAAGAATTTTATCTTCAAAATAACGGTTAGGATAAAGTCCGTTAAAAAACTCATCTAAGGCGGTTTCGTTTTCACTGTTACAGTTTTCTCTCCAATTCTTCACCGAACGGATTATACGCAAGGTTTCACTAACTTTAAGCAATTCCTTCATCGTAAGTATTCCGCCTGCTTCACTTCTGGCAAGAATGGAATTAATACCGTTTATATTACCGAAAGCGGGAGCCGAATAACGCGCCATAAGTACGTATGCATCATCGGTTTGCTTAAGTAGTATTTTTACGGTATCGTAATCATTTGACGCAGACAAAGATACCGCCTTTTCCTTAGCGTCATCCATAGACGCTTCATCCGACAGCAATTTAAGTATTTTATCAAGTTCTAAGGTTTTTGAATATTTTGATAAATTGAACACTTTATTACATCCTTATCTGAGTTAAAAAATCTAAAGTTTTATAGTTATGCTCGGTCTGAGCGCATATATATTTTTCGGTAAGTTTAGATAGATAGGCAGCCTTATCCGTTGGAATTTCAAAATTATAAATATTATTGAATTTAGAAAAAACAATATGACGCATAGCACTTAGCACGGTGCGGTCAACAGGCAAAAGAGAGGCTATATTCCCTTTACATTTTTCACAGTAAAGTTTGCCGTCGCTCAGGTCGAAATACATAATATCCGCTTCGAATTCAGAACAACCAAAACAGGCAACCAAATCAGGCATATAACCTGAAATAACAGCAAGACGCAGTTCGGTTATTGCTTTAATAAGCTGGGCATCGCGTTTTTCATCCACCAAAAAATGAAGGGAATTTAAAAACAAACGCAGATATTCATCGCCGTTAAAATCAGAGGGTACGTTAAAAACGGCAAGCTCACAAAAGTATTGGGCAATCCCAAGTAAATAAACGTCACTGCCCACGTCAAAAAAACTTTTAATCGGCTGAGCCTCGTAAATTTTATATGTATCGCCGACCTTAACAAAAGAAAAACTTGCAAAGGAAAGCAGACTCGAAGCCGAAAATTTCTTACTTGTAATTTTTTTAGAACCCGAAGAGAATGCCTTTATAATGCCAAAATCACGCGTTAGAATAGTGAGGAGTTTATCATTCTCCCCTACGTTCATCTCCCGTACAACCAAGCCGTCCGAGGTCATACGTTCTTTTTTGGTTACCATTATTATCGCCCTCCTTCGCGTTACAGTACGCAAGGTAATCGCTTACCTTACCCGTGGCGGAAAATTGCTTCCACAAAAGTTCACTGTTATTCATAAATATCCCTCCGTTAAAAGTGTTGCCACCAAACGTAAGGGATATTAGCGGAAAGTTAATCCAATCCGAATGTATGAATGATTCCCTGACGGTTTCGCCAATCTTCTTTAACCTTTACCCAAAGTTTTAAAGAAGCTCTGATACCGTAAAATTTTTCAATATCGACACGAGATAGTGTACCGATTTTCTTTAGCATAGCGCCCGATTTACCGATTATAATGCCCTTATGGGATTCACGTTCGCAATAAATAGTTGCTTCAACGTTAAGTATCGGCTCACCCTGATTATTGTCTTTTTCAAAAAATCTTTCAATACAAACGGCTACTCCGTGCGGAATTTCTTTTTGCAGACATCTGAGCATTTTTTCACGAATCAGTTCGCAAATCATAACCTCATCGGGTTGGTCGGTAACGTCACCGTCGGCAAAAAAATGGGGAGAAGGCACGGTATATTTAAAACACTCGCGGGTTAATATATCGACACCGTCGCCCGTAACTGCAGATAACGGTATAACCGCATCAAAATCATAGGCATCCTTATACTTTAAAATAACGTCTAAAATATCTTCTTTATTCTCAAGTAAATCAATTTTATTGATAACCAGAACGGTTTTTAATTTTCTTCTTTTCAGTTCGTCGATAAGCGCAACCTCAGCAGGAGGAAGTTCGGGTGAATCGCTTTTAAACTTAGGAGAAGCATCCACCACCAAAACTGCGGCTTCAACGTCTGACATTCCCGTACCAACAGCCTTTATCATCTGCTCGCCAAGAAGATTATGCGGTTTATGAAAACCGGGTGTATCAACGAAAACAAGTTGATTTTCGTCTTTTGTAAAAACACCCATTATTCTTGTACGAGTTGTCTGAGGTTTATCTGAAACAATGGCAATTTTTTGCCCTACTATTTTATTGATAAGAGAAGACTTACCAACGTTAGGTCTGCCTAAAATGGCTATAAAAGCCGATTTATCGGTATTATTCATAGTTTTCCCTTAATTGACGAAAGCCAATCCCAATTCCTTTAAAATATCGTCCTGTTTTTCACGCATCTGCATTTCCTCAAGTCCGCCTCTGACGTGGTCGTAACCGAGTAAATGAAGCATTGAATGAATGGTAAGAAAAGCAATTTCACGTCTTAAGGTGTGGCCGTATAAATCAGCCTGAGCATAAGCGTGTTCGGTAGAAATGATAATATCGCCAAGTAAACAAGCATCTGTTTCGGGATTTTTATCATATACGCCGTTTTCACCAAGAGGAAAAGAAAGTACGTCGGTTGAATCGTTTATGTTTCTGTGAGCAAAGTTAAGTTCCTTAATCTGCTCATCGTCAACGAAGGTTACGTCAACCTCAGCCGCATCAGGAAAGTTTTCATATATCAAAGTTGCTTTACAGGCTTGACGAACAAGAAGTCTTATTCCTGTGGGCAGCTTATGAGCTTTTTGTTTATCATAGATATTTACTTTAATGCTTTTCATTCTTTTGCCTCGTTTCCTCGAATTTTTCATATGCATTAATGATTTTTTGCACAAGTTTATGTCTGACGATATCTTTATCACTTAATTTAATAATAGCAATATCGTCAATATTTTTTAGAATTTTCATTACCTCTTTAAGTCCCGAATTTTTACCGTCGGGAAGGTCAGTTTGTGTTATATCACCCGTAACAATAATCTTTGAATTAAAGCCCAGACGGGTCAAAAACATTTTCATCTGTTCTCTTGTAGTATTTTGGGCTTCGTCAAGAATTATAAAACTGTTATCAAGCGTTCTGCCTCGCATATAGGCAAGAGGAACAACCTCAATGTCGCCTCTTTCCTGACAGCGCTGAAAACTTTCGGCGCCCATCATATCAAAAAGGCCGTCGTATAGCGGTCTTAAATAAGGGTCAACCTTTTGCTGTAAATCACCGGGTAGAAAACCTAATTTTTCGCCAGCTTCAACGGCGGGACGGGTAAGAATTATTTTATTTACCTCGTTATTTCTGAAGGCTTTAACAGCCATTGCAACGGCAAGATAGGTTTTACCCGTACCTGCAGGGCCGATACCAAGGGTAATGGTATTGCTTTTAATCGCATCCAGATACTTTGACTGACCTACCGTTTTCGCCTTAATCGGTTTTCCCGAAGAGGTAATACAAATGCAGTCGGAATCGGTCACTTTGCTTATGCTATGCTCGGCATTATCGTTTACAAGAGAAATAGCATAATTTAAGCTTTGGTCTGAAATCTCGTCCCCTTTTTTTATCATATGAAGCAAAGTATTTATAAGACGCAAAGCCTTTTCAACGTTTTCAGCATCACCCGTAACGGTAAGAGTTCCGCCGTGTTGGGTAATTCTGACAGAAAATTCTTTACTGATTTTTTTAATATTATTATCAAAATCGCCGAAAATTCTGACAATATCTTCAACGCGTTCAATATCAATGGTTTTAGTAAACAAAATTTATTAACTCCCAATAATTTTTAAAATATTATAACATAGTATTATGGTAATTTCTACATTTTTTACTCAAAATCAGGAAAATTCTATAATTTTTTTCACTCCTATATCTTTGATGCAGGTTATAGAGTATTCAAAGGTAAATCCACCGTTGGTTTCTTTTATGTCAATAAGGTCAATATCTTTACACTCGGCATTTATTTCTTTAAAGTGTTTTTTGAGCATTTCATTTGCTGTTTTCTCGGCTTTTTGTCGGTCAATTTCATAGGTAAATTCATTATAATAAAGGCTTTTATCCTTATAAATCTTTATAGGAATTTCTCCCCCGAAAATACTGAGTTTACGCTCAGATTTCTCGGTTTTATGCAAGTTTTGTTCATCTTTAAAAAATAACGGTATTTTAAAGCCCATTATTTCAATAGAGTATCTGTTTTTTTCTTTTCCATTATATACAATGGATTTTTGTCTTTTTTCTACGGTTATTTTTTTAAAATATTTTATTTCAGCCAATATTTCGGCTTGAGGCTCCACAAAATTATTTTCATAACCATAACTCAAAATCCCCGAAACAAGTACCTGATTTTTAACGACTGTATCACCGATTTTTACGTTCACACTGCCTTTACTGGCATCAATTCGTCTTATAACGCCGTCACACTCTGCAACTATATTTTGGGGAGAACTTAAGTGTTTTTTGCTTTCGAATTCCGTCATATTCACTTCTAAGACACAGCCTTGTTTATTTAGGGATACCCAAGCTAAGTTATCAAAACTAAGAAGCATTTTTTGTTTTAAAATATCGGTGTCTATATTCTTCATAATACTTCCGTATTTTACGTTGTTAGCCTTTAAAAATTCAACAACCTGCCCTTCTTCAACCTGAGCTTCTCCGATTATTTTAACGTTCCACATTCCCTTAGACAAAATATTTAAAGCAGTTATAAATATTATTGCACCTAAAATCAGACCGTACCTTGACTTATATCTATTCACAATAAGCGGAAAGCCGTGTCTTTTGGTTATTTTGATTTTAACACCAGTATTTCTTCTTAAAATTCTGATTTTTTTAATATCTTTTTTTAAAACAGTTATAAAAAAATCGTTTTTCGTTACGTAGGGCGACCAAAAAGATACGGAATTTGCGGCTAAAATATTTAAAAATCTTTCACAGTATTCACCGCTGATTTTAAGACGCAAGGTGCCTAAAAAATAGGATATTACTCTGATTAACAAATTCATAAAGCGCCACCTTCAAATTCAATAGAAGATATTTTACCTTCTAAGGTAACATCCTTTTCCTTCATCAAAGAAAGTTGCAATCCATCGCCGAAAACCGTCAAAGTACCTTTAGGTAAATTGATTTTAATATATTCACCTGTATATTCGTTAATCCCGTAACAACCTTCAACAACTATTCTTTTGTTATCGATTATCTCTATTCTCGTACTTCCGATTTGTCCTGCTTCAATAAGGTTAGAAATTTTTCTGATTTTATCCATAATACATACCGCCTTTGTATTTTATATGAAAAATTTTCAAAAGCAATACATAATATATATCGGTGAATATAATGAAAAAACTTTTAAAACTAATAATTCTCGTTGCATTTTCCGTTCTTATTTTTCTTACGGTTTATTTGTCAAACAATTTAAAAATAACCGTATATAATTCGTTGGTATTCTGTGCAGAAACTATAATACCTTCACTTCTTCCCATGTTGTTTACTTCGTACGCCCTTATTAATTCAAACGTTATATTCTGGTTACCCCCAAAAACAACGGGGTTATTTTTATTTATTTTGTCAAGCGTTTGCGGTTATCCTTCGGGTAGTAAAATATTCAGCAGTTTAAAAATCGAAAAAGCGTCGGTTTTTATTCCAATAACCGTATGCGCAGGTCCAGCCTTTATAATAAATTTTGTCGGCAACGATTTATTGAATTCTAAAAAAATCGGACTTATGATTTACTTTTCTTTGGTGCTTTCAAATTTGATTGTATATTTATTTAACGGCGGATACAAAATCTGCATATATAAAAACACGGTCAATAAAAGCCGAAATTTCATTTTAAAATCGGTTAAAGAAAGCGTTGAAACGGTAACGACGATTAGCTCTTATCTGATAATATTTTCAATACTTACTGAAATAGTGCGATTATGCCTTGGTAGTCAAGCGAAAAATATTTTTACATACCTAACCGAAATAACCTGTGGTGTTACTAACGCAAAAAACGTATATCTCGTTTGCGCACTTTTATCCTTTGGCGGTATATGTGTATTTATGCAAATTTTATCAATAAGCGAAAACGCAGATATAAAACTTTTTGCCTATTTAAAAACAAGAATAATATGCGGTACTATTTCCTTGATTTTTTTAAAAATTATGCTTAAAATTTTCCCACAAACAGTATATACATTCACTAATTTAGAAGGTTCTCCATCAATATCGGTAAACAGCGGAAAAGCATACGTAATAACGTTAATATTTACACTAATATCACTACTGATTTCATCAACACACTCCTCTACCGGCAAATTCTTAAAAGATATTGAAGTTATTTGATTGACTTGACGGAATAATTATGATAAAATTATAAAAAAATATATGAGGAAGAATTATGATTTTTAATAAAAAAATTACACCTGCCTGTAAATATTGTCAGCACTCGGTAATGCTTTCGTTCAATAATGAAATTCTCTGCAAAAAGCGCGGTTTTAATTCCCCCGACGGCTCATGCAGACATTATAAGTATGATGCTTTAAAAAGAGAACCGAACAGAATTACAATTAATTCCGACTTTAACAAAGAAGATTTCGAAATTTAAAAAAATATTATTGACAAATAGAAATTTGTTTGTTATAATACTGCTTGTGTCTGGTGGATATGGCGCAGTTGGTTAGCGCGCCAGATTGTGGCTCTGGAGGCCGTGGGTTCGAATCCCATTATCCACCCCACTTCGCCCCTTTTGACAACAAAAGGGGTTCTTTTTATAAATTTAATATTTTGGGGTGTCGTCAAGCGGTAAGACACAGCACTTTGACTGCTGCATTCGTAGGTTCGAATCCTGCCACCCCAGCCAAATCCCCGAGGACTTGTCCTTGGGGATTTACTTTTTCACTTTTCACTATTCACTTTTCACTAACTCGGGGATTTGGCGAGGTTATAAGTAATAGTGAAGAGTGAAGAGGTAAGGTTGATTTTGCTGCGCAAAATCTTCATTTTAAATTGAAAAGTAATAGGTTTTATGGTATAATGAATATGCAGTTTATTTCAATTCCTACTTTAAACTCACCCCAAGTCTAAACAAGGAGGCTATTTATGAAAAGATTAGTTTATTACACACTATTGTCGATTTTAGTTTTGTCAATGCTTCTTTTATCGGGTTGCTCTGCATTGCTGCCTCAAAAACAACCCCAAATTGTAAATACATATCCGCAAAAAATTGCACCATCACAGGTAATCAAAACAGAAGATCAATGGGTAATGTTGCACAGTACATACGGAGGTCAAAATTATACGATCTCTGTTGGCGAAAACTCAACTTCAACAAACAATATTTATTCTGCCAATGACGTTAGTATTTGGTATTTCGAAGCCAATAATAACGGCGTTGTATGGTGTGAAAAATCACAAGAGTTCTACACTTACAAGATTTACGTATATGAAACACAAAAAGTTGAAACCGTTTTCCAAGTAGCAGTTGACAAGGGATATCAACCGCAAAACATCGGTATTTATCTCAACACCGTTTATTATTGTGCCATCAATTATGACAGCCAAGAGGTGCAGGTAATTACATACGATATCACCACAAAGGCAACGAGTGATGTTTATAAGGTTGAGTTCGACGAAGCGAAGCAACCCTATTCCATCAATTTAGAGAATGAATATTTGAACTTTGTATGCTCTGAGCAAATTAAGGTACTTAATCTTCAAAACAACGAAACGGTATTTGATTCCACTTTGCCCGAAGCTATTAAATATGTATATAGCGTTTCCTATGATAGCAAAAACGATACCTGCGCTCTTTACTATGCCGACAATGATAGCGAAGATATTGGTATTTTGAAAGAGGGAC
>SVPZ01000049.1 GCA_015065605.1 Oscillospiraceae bacterium
TATTATATACTCGTGGGTTATATTTATTTTTCATCAACTTAATTATACCACAAAAAAGACTACATTCCTATCCTTTCGGATTGGTTTGTAGTCTTTTTTTATTTGGGTCGTTTTTTTACAGCCCCTTCTTTTTTATAGAAATTCAAGTATTTTCGGCAGGTTTTTATAATCATCTACTTTAATGAATTTAAAGTCGGAAAGATATACCGATTCATCGTTTCCGCCCATACCGAAGTCATCTCCTACAAAAATGACTTCGTCGTGATTAATATTGTTTTCCTTGCAGTATTTGTCAAGAGCGTAGTATTTGTTGTATGGCTTAGGTGACATATCAAAAGAAGAGGAACCGCCTATGAATACGTTGAAATCGCTGAAGGCTTCGGTAATTTCTTTGTAAATTTTACGGCGCTTTTCTTTTGTGGGGTCAAAAGAAAGCTTATCCTCCTGAACAGCTTTAGTACCAAGAATTGCGAAGGTAACGCAACCTGAAGGATGAAATTCTACGCTGTCACCTGCAAATGAAGTAAAGCCGTATTTATTTCTGAAAGAGTAAACCTTTTGACTGATTGCTTCTTTATCGCAGGGGACTGAATCGCTTCGCACCATATCCGGACTTTTCGTAGCTGAATTATATTTTGCGTATTGCATACCGTAGTTTCCTATTATATCAATCGGAAACCGTTCTATCTGATTGAATATGCGTTCGACTCTGCCTGCGCCTACTATTATAAGCTTGTATTTTTCAGATAAGCGCTTTAAAAGTGAAAGGTTTTCTGCCGGAATTTTTTCTTTGTGATTAGAAAGTGTTCCGTCCAAATCAAAGGCTATAAGTTTGATTTTATTCATTTTATACCTCTTTTGTACCGAACACGTCGTAATACATCCAGAGCGCAGTAAAGCGGTCCCTTAAATCTTTAGCAAAAATAACCGCCTTGTTGATTGTTTCTTTTTTGTAGTTGTTGTAAAAATCATCCATAGGAAGACCGATTTTCTCAAGTAGCGTAATCGCTTCTTTCTCGGTGGGAACCTCTTTTAATATTTCTATGATTTCCTTCTCTTTTTCACGGTAAAGAGGAATTCTGTGTTTGCCGTAGTTGTTGGCTTTTCTCTGAAGCTCAATACATTCTTCGGCAATTTCACCGTAAGCATCCTTAATACCTCTATAATATTCGGTGTCGAACATTATAAACTGCTGAACGTTAAAATCAGCCTTTAAGAGTCTTTCACGTACGGCACAAGAAATAACGGTTGAATAGGCAACGTCGGTGCCGTGAGGAAAATACGGCTCGTTATTCCTTATTCCGTTAAGTTCAAAGAAATGGGCTATGTGATGCTCACAACCCGAAGCGGGACGGGAGTTTTCGTTATAAGCCATAGCAACGCCAACACCGATAAGAGCTTCGGTTAAAATTTTAATGCTTTCTTCATCCCTTTCTAAAAGTTTTTCGGCAAGAGGGATGGTAGCATTAAGCATTTCTTTGGTTAAATTATATACGTATTCGCAAAGCTCTTCACCAAATAAAAGGTTTGAAAGCTTCCAGTCGTTAAGCGCTGAAATTTTACCCAGAACGTCGCCGTAGCCTGACTTAATCATATTAAGCGGGGCGTTTTTAAGAATTTCGGTATCGGCAATAATTGCATCGGGAACCTTGGTTATATGGGATATCTTCATACCGCCTAGTATCATAGCCGCAACGGTTGAAGCGTAGCCATCCATTGACGGAGCGGTAGCAACTATATAGTATGGTACTTTTTCATAAAAGGAAACAAATTTGCAAAGGTCCTGAATTACGCCCGAACCTATACCTACGATAAGGTCAATGCCATCTAAATTTTCTTTAATTTCATCAATGGCGGTTTCATTCGGAATAAGAACGGTTTCACCCGAAAAAATAACTCTTTTGGAAATTTTATTATTTATAACCGCTTCAACCTTTTCGCCACCTGCCTTATAGGTGTTTTGGTCGGCAACAATTAGTATATTACTATAACTGTCGCATAGCGAAGCAAGATGACGGGTAGCATCCTTTTCAATTGCTATAAATCCGATATCGCAACTGTGGAATTTTCCGCATTCACAGTTTCTTCCTTTTAACAAAGAATTAATATCCATAAAAATTCTCCTTTACTTTTATCTCCGATTAAATTATACTGAAATAATCAAGAATGAGCAACTGTTTTCAGGAAAAAAAGTTAAAATAAGGCGAATAATCAAAATAAATAATAAAGTCACTCAACAATGAGCAGGTGAGAGTATGTTAAAAAACGAAAGAGAAATTCAAATTCTAGATTTGCTTAACGAAAAAGGTTATGCAAGTGTAGCTGATTTAAGTAAAATGCTTTTTGCCAGTCAGTCAAGTATTCGAAGGGATCTTACTAATCTTGAAAAAAAGGGAATGGTTCGCAGAAGCTACGGCGGAGCAGAGCTTATTAACAGTAAAAGCAATATTCTGCCGTTCAGTACACGGGCTTATTCGTGTGTGTTGGAAAAAGAACAAATAGCGAAAAAAGCGGCAACGTTGGTTAAGGACGGTGACGTAGTGTTTCTGGACCAATCCTCAACCTGCTATTTTTTAGCAGGGGAGCTCGTTAATAAAAAGGGAATTACGATTGTTACCAACAGCCTTAATACTTTGAACCTGTTATCTTTAACCGACCTTAAGGTTATTTCAACAGGCGGTGTGTTAAGCAGAGAGGACCGTTCCTGCTTGGTGGGAGAGGGCGCAGAAAAGACCTACGACGGTATTTTTGCCGATATTGCATTTTTTGCTACAAAGTCGTTAAGTGCTGACGGTGTTATTTCAGACTGTACCCAAGAAGAAATTGCAGTAAGAAAAATAATGCTTAAAAACTCCGCTAAAAAAGTTTATCTTTGTAACAGCGCTAAATTTGACACCAAATCACCCTATATACAGTGTACTTTATCTGATATTGATATTCTTATAAGTGAAAATAATTCTGAGAAATACGAAAAATATTGTGAAGTCTATTGACAAAACACTATATAGGTATAAAATTAAAATACTGAGGTGATTTTATGAAAAAAGTAGTTTTACTTGGTGACTCTATAAGAGAGTGGTATACGAATTACGTTGTGGAGCTTCTTAAAGATAAATGCGAAGTAATATCTCTTCTTGGTGATAACGGTAGATTTACGTATTACTCTCTTTTTCAACTGAGTATGATTTTAAAGGAACACGGAAAGGTAGATCTCGTTCATTTTAACAACGGTTATTGGGATATGGACGTTATGCCCTTTTTAAACCGTCCCGTTTTTTCGTTGGAAGAATATAAGCACGGTTTAAAAAGAATTATTGAACTTTCCCGTGCCGCAGGTGCCGACCTTATATTTGCTACTACCACTCCGTTGCCGTCTGACGTTGCGGCAGAGGATAATACCGGTACGGGTGTTACCTTTGGATTTGAGCAGGACAGAGTAAAGGATTTTAATAATGCGGCTATTGAGCTTATGAAAGAGGAAAATATAGAAGTAAACGACCTGTACGCCGTATGTAAGCAGGATAAAAACTTTTATAAATGTGAAGATAATCTTCATCATACCGAAGAGGGCAACAGAGTTTTGGCTCAGCACGTTGCAAATGCTATATTAAAAGAACTTGGTATGGAATAAAAAATAAACGCTGACGAAAGTCAGCGTTTATTTTTTGGAATTATTTTAATCCTGCAAGTATCAGTTTTAATTCTGCAAGGTCGGTGGTATCCACTAAACCGTCGCCGTTACAGTCACCTAAAACTACGTTTGAGGGGAGCTTATACTGTCCGGAAACGTAACCGCAATCGGTAACAGAACATTTAGTATGATAATATTCACCGTTTATTACGGTTTCTTCCATATGACCGTATTTTTCGCACTCCCAGATTACACCTGAGGTAATTGCGCAACGCTGACCTTTTGATTCATCGGCACCTTCGGGAACTACGTCATATATCCATTTTGAATCTACACCGTCGATTTTAATCATACCCGAGTCATTAAGCGTTACAACGCAGCTTAAGGGATCTTGTGAGAACCAAGTGTTTCTGCCCATTGTAAGATCATTTAAAGGTTTGTCGGTAATGCTTATAAGATTACCCTCATCGTCATATTTTTCATACTTATAGGTATGCTCGGGCAAATAGTGAACAGAACCTGTGCCTAACCACAGAGCATTACGAACTGTATTTACGTCTAAATATAATACACCGTCGCGCCATCCACGGTTATCAGTATGGATATGACCGTTGAGTGACATTAACACTGTTCCGGGATTTTTTGTATTTGCTTTTTTGTAAATCTCTCTAACTAAAGGAGCGTCGTGAGTAGCGCCACCGCCAAATCCAAGACCTGAATAACCTGCGTGTCCAACGACAATACAGGGAATATCTTTCTCGGCTGCGTCAAGCAGAACCTCTTCAAGCCAAGTCAACTGAACGGGTCCCATGGAACCTATGTTAGTATTGGCTTTAGCATTTGCGCCTTCGTCAAAACCTCTGGTAGCATTTACTGCGGCAGAGGGTTCGCCGTAGGAATTGGTGAGATAATGCTCCCAACCAACCTCTACGCCGTTTTTATGGTTTGGATTCCAACTGTAGCAGTTATCAACACAAACGAATCTGAAACCGTTTTGCTCAAAGTAATAATAACCTATATAAAGGTCTTTAGGCTGACTGCCTACGGTACCGTCACCCCAAACTGCATTCTTATTATTTGTAAGCTTGGTGGTTACGTATTCCATAGTATTGTTTGCTTCAAGCTCGTGATTTCCGTAAACGTTGTGAGCTAAAAGTAATTCACCGTTTTTCTTTTTATAGTTTAAGAAAGCGTTGGTAAGTTCGGGCGAACCTTTGAAATTATTACAGAAGTCACCGCAAGATAAAACCAAAGAAGAATTTGTGTCGTCAGCGCGTTTTAAAATAGAATTTAAATCTGAAACGGAAGATGGATACTGTCCGTCGTTATAATGCAAATCAGAAAATACGGTAAAGGTAATTTCCTTTGAACCTTCTGAGAAGGTGAAGTCTTTACATCCGTCAAACACTTCTTTTATAAGTGCTTTTTCTTCGTCGAGAACTGCAGATACGTATGCGCCGTTAGCAAGCTGTGCTGCAGAATATGCTTTACCTTTGCTATAGAAATATTTGCCGTTAATATAGGTGAAAGGACGAACGCTGATAATTTTTTCAATATCATCAGACTTTATTTTATGTGAATATTTGATGTTGATATTTTTTGTGTTTTGTGAAATTAAACTATTATCAAATTCAATTAAAGTAGCGCCTTGTGTTTCAGCGGTAAGATTTTCGCTGACGTCAGAAGCGCCGACGTTGATTATTGCGCCCAAAACAAAGTTTTGTCCCATATTATAGGAATAATCACCGTCGCAGAAGGAACCGTAAATCTCCTGAGTTTTATCGTAAGAAAATTCTGCCTCAACCGACACGGCTTTGTTTTTACCAACAACGGTACGCATAGCAGTTAAACTTAAATCATTTGTCAAAACAGAATTTACCTTAACGTTTGTTATGTAGAAGTTACCGTTACAGGAATAAAAACCGGGGTGATCTTTATCGTAGGTTCCGTTAGTTTCGTTACGCCAAGCGGCTTTTGCAACAAATATATTATTGTAGTATAAATAGTTATATCCGTTGAGGCTAATGATTTTAAGAGTGATTTTGTCGCCAAAAGAAGGATTAAACGACTGTAACCATTCTCCACTAGTTCCGCCTTTGTTATAACGGTAAATAGATTTAGACGTAGATCCTGGATAAACACTGGAATAAAGACCGCCGGTAGCATTATAGGTGGTATCGTAAAAATTGTTTGCAAGACCGAAAGAACCGCCGCTGCTATTCAAAACAATGGTAGCTTCATAAACGTAATTGAGCGTATTAATGCAGGGGAGAGCCATAAAAGCATCTACGTTAGAGGTATTAAGGTGAAGAACCTTTCCGTATCCCGATAACTCGGCAACCTTTGCTTCAAGCTTAAGTTGATATCCTGTACGAGCCCAACCAAAAGAAGTTTTGTTAACACCTTCTCCACCGGAATGACCTGCTGACCATCCGCTTGGCAGAGTTCCGACGGTTTCATTATCAAAGTTGTTTTCGTATAATACGTCACCTAAGATAAGGTTATATCCGTCAACTTCAATAGAGTCAAGAGAAGTGCTGCCATCGTTCAAAGCGAAAACCGAAACGATAGAGCATAACAGCAAAACTATTGCTATAAGAACAGATAAATATTTTTTTGACATAAATTACCTCCAAATCAGAAGAGAAGTTTTAGGAACAATCCGCCTTGAACGGTTCTGTGGCGGAAAGCTCTCATTTCACCGGTATCTGCATAGTACCAGTCTGTCATGGGCGCATTGCTTCTTTGAACGTCAAAAGCCTTCCATAAAAGTTCGGTTATAAACTCAAAGTCTTCCTGTTTTTCAGCAAGACAAGCCGCCCAAAGTAACCAGTCTGATTTAGTATATTTTTCACGGTTATCAAGTGGAATACCGTAGGGAAGCGCTTCTTTTTTATAACGTTCAATTTCACTATTATAGAATTTGCTTGGGAAAAGGTTGGTTTTCCACAGTCTGTCCCAGACTGCGTTATACTTAAGTGAGAAAGTACCTTCTTTATCAAATGCTAATCTGAAACTTCCGTCTTGGTTTTTTGCGCGAACAATAAATGAATCGGCATATTCCTTTGCGGTTTTATAAAGCTTATTTGCCTTTTCGGTTTCACCGATATTTCTATAAATAACAGAAAGACCTGCCATACCCATAATCGCTTTTATAGATAAATTGCAGTTATGCGCCATATGTCCTGCAAAGTCATCGGTACAAAGCTGATATTCGGGGTCTAAACCGAATTCAATAAGATACTGACTCCATTTTTCGAGAAGCTCTATGTTTTCTTTTGCAAAGCTAAAATCATTATCCTTTTGACAAATTGCAGAAACTAAAATCAGCATATTTCCACATTCTTCAACAGGCATTTGATATTTGAGCGCACCGCCGTAATAAGCCTGACCGATAACGTGAGGATATTGTCCAACGTCGTGGGGGGCAAAATCGTGTTTCCAAGCGGTACTGTTTGCATACTTAAATACGGGACGAAGCATACCCTTTAGTAATTCGGTATTGTAATAAAGATACATAGGAGCACTGGGGTAGGTGACGTCAACCGTTGCAGCGCAACCGTTAGAAAAACATTCTTTGGAAATATAAAGATTATTTCCTTCGGTATCAACAACCAACTTATGTCCAGCCATAACCTGACGGTATGCAAGACTCAATAAATCAGCGTATTTTTCGCCGCCTTTTTTAGAAGCTTCAACATATAAATTATATGAAAAAGATGCACATTTGTCAAGCAGAACGTCGTATTCACAAAGAGCTTCTTTTATGGCTTCTTCTATTGTTTTTCCATCCTTTTTCCAATAGGCTTTAAGGTTGTTTTCAAAATATTTTATGCTTTCAATATCGTCGTATGCAACGGCAAAAACCGCTTCGTTTTTTATCGTTTTTTCGATATACACGCTATACAAATTATACGCTACTTCATTACCGATTTTTGCTTCACCCACGGTGGCAACGTAAAAATAACCCCAATCTATTCGAATGTCATCGCCCTTTTTATCTAGAACGGTCTGATAACCGTTACCCATTTTAATACAGGTAAGACCTTCTATATTAACCTCTTCGGAAATTGCTCTTCCTTCTCCGGCTTTGTTTAAAACAAATTCTTCGGAAAAAGCAAGATGAATTTTTACGTCGTGATTTTGACCGTCTATGCTCTCAAAAGAAGTTTTAATATAAGAAACAGGGCGAGAAGAATAATACAAACTGTCTGCCATTATAGGAGTGGTAAAGGTGACGTTAAGTCTGATACCGGCTCCTTCATAAACGGCGTAGGTGGAAAGGGCATCGGCATCAATGCTTATTTGTTTTATCGGATTATTTGGCTTTTGTCCGATAAAAGTGTATTCTGCTCCGTCAATAATAACAGTACCTGTAATGGTATTGTCACTGCCTGTCCAATGCATTGTGCGGAAAGGTCCGTTTAAATCACCTTTTTTACTCCATACGGAAAAATAGGGGTCAACTGTAATAAGCGGTATAGCGGGCATACCCATTTTCATAAGAATCGTTCCTTTTTGTTTTTTGTTTTATTATAATCTTTTTATAGGGGCAGGTGTTAGTGTAAAACAATTTAAAAGTTTAGAAAAACAATTTTAAATATTGAAAAAACTTATGTTTTTATGTATAATAAATTGAAAAAACAAGAAAATTGGTGGTTTTATGCACGAAATTTTGAAGGTATATCCCAATTCCTATAAATCTCCTTTAAGGGTGCAACTCAGCGGTATTTCATATTGTGACGGAGATTATCATATTGTAAGAGAAAATTCCTCAACGACTGTTATTGAATACGTTGTAAAGGGACACGGATTTGTAACTCAAAACGGGGAGGACGTTTGTGTTAAAGAGGATAACGTCTATCTGCTTGTTCAGGGGATAAATCAAAATTATTATTCAAGCGAATCTGACCCGTGGGAGAAAATATTCATTAACGTCGGCGGAAGTTTGCCTCCGTTTTTAATTGAAGAGTACGGCTTAAAGGATAAATGGCTATTCGACGGGCAGGGAATGAAGGATTTGTTTTTAAAGGTTGCCGAAATCTCCCAAAAGAAAGAAAGCGGTGAATTTGACGAGGAAAGAGTAGCGGGGATTTTCTTGGAAATGCTTGCTCGTCTTTCTAAAAAGAATTTAAAACGCAGTTTTAAAGAAGATGCTCTTAAATTAAAGGAGTATCTGGATGTTAATACAAATAGGATTGTCAGTAACAGTGAATTAGCCGCTTATATTTTTCGTTCAACGGATTATTGCGTTAAACTTTTTAAAAGTGAATTCGGGACTACACCTTATAATTATCAACTTGATACTAAAATAAAAATTGTGAAAGGTTTGCTCTCCTACTCGTCGTTATCGGTGGGAGAAATTGCTATGAGGGTTGGCTATAGTGACGTTTGTTCTTTTTCCTCTTTATTTAAAGGAAAGACGGGTTTATCGCCAAGAGATTACCGAAAAAGCAGAAGTTAATCATCCAAAAATATAAAGAATTTCGGACTTATTTCCAAAAAAATTGATAGCCTCTAAAAAGACGTAATGATATAATGTAGATAAATTGAAAGAGAGGTAAAAGATATGAAATTTATGTTAGGATGTAATTTCTGGGACAGCAAAAACGGCACTGATATGTGGCGTAAATTTGATCCTGAACTTATTGAAAGTGATATAAAAGCGTTAGCCGACACAGGCGTTCGTTTTATTCGTTGTTTCCCTAACTGGAGAGATTTTCAGCCTGTAGAAAAGCTTTATCAATGGCGCGGAAACGATAAATGTTACGTTGATGTAGAAACCGAGCAGCCTCTTGATGGCTCTGACGGGATAGATCCTAAGCAAATAGAAAACTTTAAAAACTTTGCTAAAATCTGCGAAAAGTATAATATAGATTTGCAGGTTTCAATTGTTACAGGTTGGATGAGCGGAAGACTTTTTGTGCCGCCTGCAATACACGACAAAAATCCTATTATGGATTCTGAAGCTTTGATGTGGGAAAACAAGTTTATAAGGGGCTTTGTAAACGCTGTTAAAGATTGTAAAAATATCGTTATGTGGGGTCTTGGAAACGAGAGTAACTGTATGGGTCCTGCAAATAACAGATATGATGCTTACGTGTGGACAGCATACGTAAGAAATGCCATAAAGGCTACTGACCCGTCAAGACCTATATCTTCAAGTATGCACGGTCTTGAAGCAAATGAATATGGTTGGACACTTAAGGATCAGGGTGAAATCTGCGATTATATGTGTAATCACCCTTACGTTTCTCGTTCTCTTAATAACGATATCGACCTTATGAATAAAATGCGTTCCACCGTTTTCCCGACAGTACAGTGTGCGTTTTATGCTGACCTTGGCGGTAAGCCTACTATTCTTGAAGAGCAGGGCTCTTTCTCAAGAATGCTCGGAAATCAGGAGGTTGCCGCAGATTTCGCGAGAATAAATATGTTCTCCTCTCTTGCGCATAACGTAAAGGGTTATATGTGGTGGTGTGGACCTAACCACGTTGATTTACCCAATCCTCCGTATCCGTGGAGTATGATTGAAAGAGATTTAGGTATTCTTGAAACCGATAACACTCCAAAGCCTGTCGGCAGAGAAATTAAGAAATTCGGCGAAGTTCTTGATAAGCTTCCCTTTGATGAAATGCCTGACAGAACTACAGATGCTTATATTATGCTGACCGACGGAGTTGATAAATGGGGTGTCGGATCAATCGCTTACGTTCTAGGTAATCAGGCAGGTATTGACTGTAGGTTTACCGTAAGTAACGATCCCGTTCCAAATAGTAAGCTTTACATAGTTCCTTCTCTTGCAGGCTGGTCGGTTCTTCACCAACGCGCTTGGTGGGGTATGCGTGATAAAGTAAGAGATAACGGCGCTACAATGCTCGTTACGTATGACGGTTCTCAGCTTTCTGACGTTGAAGATATGCTTGGACTTACTTCATATGGTATTCTTAAAAAGGGAATGAATCATAAAGGAAAATTCCCCTTCGGTGAAATGGAATATTGGGTTAATGCCGATGCTAAGCTTGAAAGCATAGGTGCTGAAGTTCTTGCTACTAACGAAGAAGGTAACGTAGTGCTTTCTAAGCATAAATACGGAAAGGGTTATATCTACTTCCTTAATATGCCTCTTGAACAAAATCTTATTAATAAAGCATGCGTATTCGATGATACTGATTATTATAAGTTCTATAGTATTGTGGCAGAAGACGTCGTAAAAGATAAGGTACTCGTTTCTAAAAACACTCAGATTTTTGCAACTCTTCATCCCTATAACGATGGTGTTCTTGCCGTTGCTATGAACTATTCCAACGTAGAACAAAAATGCGATTTTGCTATTAAAGAAGGTTGGGAAATCGCTGAAGTTATTCATGGAGAAACCGATTCTATTGGTAAGTGCGACGGCGCTATCTACTTTCTTAAGAAAAAATAATTGCATATAAAAAAGGGGCTGTAAAAAAACTCAACGTCCTTAAACACGCATAAAATAAGCTAAATAAATAAAAAAGAGTGCGGAAGAAGTGAAAAATTCAAACTTCTTCCGCATTTTTACGTTTTTACTATCTAATTAGATATGTATATTAATGATTTATCAAGCTTTTTGGAACGTGAATACCTTGCCTCCCTCTGACGAGGGAGGTGGATTTTTGCAAGGCAAAAAGACGGAGGGAGAGAGTAAAAAAGCAGTGAATTAAAGGCTTTTCTCTCCCTCAGTCACCTTCGGTGACAGCTCCCTCGTCAGAGGGAGCCAAGGTTTTGGCTATCAATCAACTCACCGTCAAAAGGAAAATCTGTTTTTTTACAGCCCCTTTT
>SVPZ01000050.1 GCA_015065605.1 Oscillospiraceae bacterium
AGTTGAATTTTTGGCTGTGCGAGGCACAAAACGCAGTTAATCCTGACGGATTAACGAGTATTTTAACAATGCAAAGACGAAAATTGAGCCTTTAAAATCAGGTTCGGATTATTCGTGTTTGCTTAAGGAGAGATGACTGTGAAATTTTTATATATAGGACTCGGCATAGCGTTTTTTATTGTACTTATGGTTTTGCTTATTTCTTTTGTTTGCTTCAGAATAGCCTTTTTCAGCAAACGTGAAAAAGAGGTAAGCGATGAATTTTCTCTGCCCGACGGTGAGATTTATAAGGCTTATAAGGACGTTATGCAAAAGTGGGCTGACGAGGTTTACGGCACCGAAACCGAAAGGGTGGAGATAACCTCATTTGACGGACTGACTTTAAGAGGTAAATTTTACGAATATAAAAAGGGCGCGCCTATAGAACTTATGCTTCACGGCTATAGGGGTACAGCAGAAAGAGATTTGTGCGGCGGCGTTCAGCGTTGCTTTGCTCTCGGAAGAAGCGCATTGCTGGTTGACCAACGCGGTTGCGGTCACAGTGACGGTAAAATTATTTCCTTTGGCATAAAAGAAAAACGCGACTGCCTTGACTGGATAGATTTTATGATAAATCATTTCGGCAGTGACGTTAAAATAATTCTTACGGGAATTTCTATGGGCGCTTCCACCGTGCTTATGGCGGCAGGCGAAGAGCTTCCCGAAAACGTGGTGGGGGTACTTGCCGACTGCGGTTTTACTTCGGCTAAGGAAATTATGAAAAAGGTAATAAAGGATATGAACCTTCCGCCCAATTTGAGTTACCCCTTCGTAAAACTTGGCGCAAGACTTTACGGCGGATTTAATATAGAGGAAAACAGCGCAAAAGAGGCAGTAAAACGAATAAAGGTGCCTGTTATCTTCTTCCACGGTGAAAGCGACGATTTCGTTCCTTGTGATATGAGTAAGGAAAATTATAAGGAATGTGCGGCTCCCAAAAAACTCATTACCGTAGCGGGTGCGGGTCACGGACTTTCTTTCCCCGTTGACGAAAAGAACTATTTAAAAGAAGTTGCCGACTTCTTTGATAATAACGGCGTTCCCACAAAGGTTTTATAATGAAAAAACAGAGAACGGAAGTTCTCTGTTTTTTGTTATACCGATTTAATTATTCAAGGTCTGTTCCGATAAAGCCAACTCTTCTGAAATCGTCGGGGTTATGGCGCACGATATAGTCGATATAAGCATCAATCATATTGGCGGTGAAAATATAACCGCTTGCATTCATATGACCGTAGAGGAAATAACGGCGTCTGAATTCTTCGTCATAAACGGGCGCATACTTATAAAGGTCGATTACGTAGGCGTTATCGAAGTATTCCGCAAGAGCGTATAAAAGTTCTGCGTGCTTCTTTGCAAGAGCGTTTCTTTTTTCATCGATACCTCTGGGCATGGTAACGAAGAAAAATTTTGCGCGGGGTTGAATTTCCTTATAACGCATAACGATAGCGGCAAAATAACCTGCAAAGGTTTTTGCATTGTCCTGCCAGTTTTCTTTAATATCGGCAACACTTCCTATTTCCTGTCCTGCATTTAAAATATCATTTACGCCAAGCGCAATTACGTAAGCCTGACAGGCAAGGTCCTTGTTCCAAAAATCCTGCTCATCAGCAAAGGCGTTTATATATGTATCGGCTCTCATTCCGCCCTTTGAAAAATTATATGCGGTAAGGCCGTTTTTTCTTGCAATATACTGACCCCATGAATATTCGTAGTAGTCGTGCCAACCGGGTTTTCCGTCTTTATCCTTGCTTTCAAATTCACCCGAAGAAAGACTGTCGCCCACAAAGGCTATCTTTCTGAAAACAGCGGTGTTGCTTATTCCGTCAACAAAGCGGTCAAGAGGTTGTTCGTTTTCAATATCAAAATATTTTTTCCAGTCCATTTTAATTTTCCTTTCTTTTTTTTATGCTTAAAAAAATAACAAGTGCAGATAATAAAAATATGCTGACGCCTATAACTACGGCGCACTTTAAAAAGAAACTTTCGGGCATATAATTTATAATTTCGTCGGTGGAGGGGTCAAAGTACCAGTTAGTTTTTCCCATAAAGAAAATTTTATGGAAAAGGATAAATGCAAAGGTGAATCCGTCCAAAGAAAGAAGTCCAACAAGTATAAGTAAAGCAATTCCCAAAACCCCTGAATAAAACGGGGAAGGAAGTCTTTTTAAATAAATGTTGCAACTTTTTCTAAAAAGTAGTAATATAATTGTACTAATACTTGAGATAAGCAGAATTATAAGGTCAAGACCGATAAGATTTCTGCAATCTTTAAAATGGTCGGCGCCCGAAACCGAAAATTTAAGTTTTCCACAGGAAAAGTCTTTTTTTCTGAAGGTTATATAATCAATAACTTCGTCATAAGCCTCTTTTATCTCTTCCTTAGAATAGGGGCCTATTCTATGAAGTGACGTATTTTCTATCTGATTATAATAAATAGGACGCGCCAGAACGGGAATGATTATAGAAACGGACAGTATAATAAAAAATACTGACAGTAAAAGCGCAAAAGCGCAAATCGGAAATTTTTTCACGCTAACAACTCCTGACACCTTCAGTATAGTGTGAAAAAAAGATAAAGTCAAACAGATTTTGCAATTTATTCATAATTGTGTTAAAATTTAGAAAAATTTATAAGTTTAAATGTTACTAGTAATCTTTAAGGAGAGTTTATATGTACGACGATAATAGATTTGAAACAGGTAAAAACCCTTATGAAAATAAGGAAAATGCGGAAAATACTTTTGTTACCCCCGTTTACAGTCAGCCGGCAGAGCCCGTAAAGCCTGAAAAACCGCCTAAAAAAGAAAAAAGCGGTGTGGGTAAAATTGTTATAATCGCCCTTTGCTGTTCTCTTGTGGGCGCAATTTTGGGCTCAATACTCACCATGGCGATTGGCGGCGGTGTCAAAGCCTTTAACGGCTCTACCGATATCAGCGAAGGACAGCGTAACGAGGTTGAAGTTAATATAAATAAGGTAGAAACGGGTAAGGTGCTTACAGCGGCTGAAATTTACGCGGCAAACGTAAACGCTACCGTTGGTATTACCTCTACTTCGGTAACCACAAACTTTTTCGGATATCCCACTACCTCTGCAGCTTCGGGTTCGGGCTTTATTCTGACTGCCGACGGCTACGTAGTAACCAACCACCACGTAATAGCAGACGCTACAAGCGTAAAGGTTGCAACCTATTCGGGCGAAAGCTACGAGGCTACCGTGGTAGGCTATGACCAGAGCAACGATTTGGCTGTGCTTAAGATAGACGCTAAAAACTTAAGCCACGTAATAGTAGGCGATTCTGACAAAATGAACGTAGGCGACGATGTTGTGGCAATAGGTAATCCTTTGGGTGAGCTTACCTTCTCTCTTACTTCGGGCGCTATCAGTGCTTTAAACAGAGAGGTAACTATGTCCAACGGCATTTCTATGGACCTTATTCAGACCGACTGCGCTATTAACTCGGGTAACTCGGGCGGCGCCCTCTTTAATATGTACGGCGAGGTTATCGGTATAACCAACGCTAAATATTCCACCAGCAGCAGTTCGGGAGCATCCATTGATAATATAGGCTTTGCAATTCCTATGAATAACGTTAAGGATTTAATTACCGGACTTATTGAAAATGGCTATATTTCCAAGGCGTATATTGGTGTGTCGGTTGAGGACGTAGATGAAAAGAATCAGGAATACGGACTTCCCGCAGGTGCCGCTGTTGCCGCAGTTACCGAAAACGGTCCCGCCGCTAAAGCAGGCGTTAAGGCAAAGGATATCATTACAAAGGTAAACGGACAGGAAATCAAGAGTTCTACCGAACTTAAGAGAATTGTTTCTGCCTCAAAGGGCGGAGATAAGCTTAACCTTACTATATACAGACAGGGACAGACACTTGAAATAACCGTAACGGTTGAAGAGCAAAAACAATCAGCCGCCGCTCAGCAGGAGCAACAAGAACAAGAGAGCTCAACCTTTAATCCCTTTGAAAACTTCGACCCCTTTGAACATTTCTTTGGCTAATATTAAAAATCGACCAATACCCGTTGCGGTATTGGCCGTTTTTTTATTTTGCTATTTTTTCTAAATAATCTCTTATGGAAATGCTTTGCGGACATACGCTTTCGCATTTTGAGCATTTAATACAGTCGGCGGCAGAGGGCCTGTTGGCAGGGAATTCTTCCTTTGCTTTATTTCTGGTTATCTTTGCGGCAAGGAATTTATTATAGGAATAAAAAATATCGCTTATGGGTATGTTTTTGGGGCAAACCTCGGCGCAGTAATTACACTTTGTGCAGGGGATTTGTCGCACCTCTCTTATAATTTCACGGGCTTTATCGGTAGCCTTTAATTCATCGTCGTTTAAGGGAACAAAGGGAGAAAAGGTGCTGATATTATCGGTCATCATATCCATATTTCCCATTCCCGAAAGCACCATAAATACTTCTTTGAAGGTTGCGGCATAGCGTAGGGCGAAGGAGGCGTAACTGCCGTTTTTAAAATTATCAAAAAGTTCGGCGGCTTTATGGGGCAGATTGACCAAAGCGCCACCCTTTACGGGTTCCATAACGATAACCTTTTTGCCGTGCTTTACTGCTACGTCATAGCACGCTTTGCTCTGCACACCGGGGTCGTCAAAGTCAAGATAATTAATCTGAAGTTGTACGAATTCGATACAGGGTTGCTCGGTAAGTATCATATCGAGAACGTCGGCGGTATCGTGAAAGGACATACCGATATGCTTTATTTTTCCTTCTTCCTTAAGCTGTTTTATTACGTTAAAACTGTCGGCATTTTTGTATTTGGGATAATTTCCTCTTGTTAAACAGTGGAAAAGATAGAAATCAAAGTAATCCACTCCGCAAAGCCCAAGCTGATTGTTAAAGAAGGGAAGAATATCTTCCTTTGTTTCAAAATACCAGGCAGAAAGCTTGTCGGCGAGAATAAAAGCATCGCGAGAGTATCTTGCGCTCAGACAGTCGCGGATGGCGGTTTCACTTTTTCCGTCAATATATCCGTGGGCGGTATCAAAATAATTAAAGCCTGCCTCCAAAAAAGCATCTATCATTTTTGAAAATTCAGCGTAATCAACTCTTTCTCCGTCCATTTTAAGTCGCATACAGCCAAAGCCTAAATTTTTTTTATTAAAAATATTACTCATACTAAGCAGTCTCCTGAACGTTTTAATATATAACCTTCGTTTTTGTGTGGAATTCGGGGATTTCTTGGTCGAAAACGCAGACGTCTATATCATTAACCGAAGCAAGACGGTATAGAGAACGGTGACCGATTTTTTCGGCATCACACAAAAAAACACTGCACGCCGCATTTTTCAGCATAAGCTCTCTGATGTGATTTTCTTCTAAGATAGGGTCATATATGTATCCGTCGTAGTCAACGCATTGGGATGAAAAAAAGAGAATATCGGGAAATATTTTAACTATCGCGCTATATGCCTGTTCACCCGATGTTACAACCGACTGATTAACCGATTCTCCACCTATACAGTGTGTTTTTATGCCATAGTTTACAGCTGTGATAGCCGTTTGCATATTGTTGGTAAAAAGTATCATATCTTTGTGCTTCGCAATATAAGGTACCATAAAACCTGCCGTGGTGGAGCCGTCAAGCATAACCGTTTGCCCATCGCGTAAAAGAACGGATGCGTTTTTTGCTATCTTTCGTTTTTCGGCTATGTTTTTCTCCATTCTGCTGCTAAGGGGAACGGCGTGATTAAGTTCTCTGAATATTGAGGCTCCGCCGTGGGTTCTGCGAATAAGATAAAGATTTTGTAAACGCGTTAAATCTCGTCGGATACTGGATGAAGAAGTATATGTAAGTTTGGAAAGCCTTTCTACACTTAAAAATCCCTGCTCCTCAAGTAATGAAAGTATTTGTTCTTGTCTTTTAGTAATGCTCATTTAACCACTCTTTTTGATTATTTTTTGAAAAATAATGCTTATTTGCCTATTTTTTCGCCACATATTGCGTTAATTTCGCTCATGTACTATAATCATTGTAATAATTTTAAAATAAATGTCAATAACTTTGACAAATTTATTTTTGAAAAGGAAGGATAAATATGAAACTTTTTATTGATACCGCAAACGTTGACGATATAAGACGTGCTAATGACCTTGGTATTATCTGCGGAGTAACCACAAACCCATCACTTATCGCAAAAGAGGGACGCGACTTTTTTGAGGTTATAAAAGAGATAACCGATATAGTTGACGGACCTATCAGCGCAGAGGTTGTATCTTTAGAAGCAGACGCTATGGTTAAAGAAGCGTTGGAAATCTGTGAGAAGATTAATAACCCCAATACAGTTATTAAGATTCCTATGTGTGCTGAGGGACTTAAAGCAACCAAAAAACTTACCGCACTCGGTATAAAAACCAACGTAACTCTTATTTTCTCCACCGCTCAGGCTCTTCTCGCCGCAAAGGCAGGCGCTACATACGTAAGTCCTTTCGTAGGCAGACTTGACGATATCGGTCAGGATGGCGTAGCGCTGGTAAAGGATATTGTTGATATCTTCAGAACCTATGGCATAAAAACCGAAATTATTGCCGCATCTATGCGTACCTCTTCTCACGTAACCGCAGTTGCAAAGGCAGGCAGCGATATTGCAACCGTTCCCGCAAAGGTACTTGAAAGTATGATAGGCCATCCTTTAACCACCGCAGGCATCGCTTCCTTCCTTGCCGACTGGGAAAAGGCAAAAAATAAGTAAAACAAAAAATCCAAGTCACACGACTTGGATTTTTTTGGTGGAGCAGAGTTCATCATAGATGAACACCCGCCCATATCACCATTTTCGCCTTCAAAGGCGGCTTCAATATCCTCAAGCGGAATATTCTCAATGCTTAAAGGTTTCCTGCTCGCATTGATTATCAGTGTGAAGTGGTCGTCATACAGATAAATGGAGTGAACGAATATATTGATAATTGCCTTGCGCTTCTTTACATCGTCTAACGGCATTTCACAAATATAATCAAGGAAGGCTAAAATCTGTGCTTCGCTAAGGCATATCTTTTTATTGTTTTCAATAGCGAGCTGTGTTTCCAATTCTTCTTTTTCTTTCTGCCGTTGATTTAATCGTTCGGTCAACATATCAACCGCTTGTCCTTGTTCAATGCCTTTCCAAAGGTTTTCAATGGCGGCATCGACTTCCTTAATGGCTTTTTTAAGTTCCTTGACCGAAAGATTATCGGGGCTTTTACTGCACTCTGCCGCAACCATTTTGGCGATATATTTTATCTTATCGTCCGTGAGCATTTTAAGGCATTCGTCAATCACACGTTTTTCAATAAAAGACTTGCTGACAATCTTTTTATCGCACTTTTTCTTGCGGGCATTTTTGCAGATATAATAATGATATTGCTTCTTGGCTTTGCCTGTTCCGCCATAGCCAACCATCATTTCTTTACAATGACCGCAGAAAAGTTTTGTTGTTAAAAGGTATTCACCTTCGCCGTGTGTACGAGCAGGGGCAGTTTTGTTTCTGTTCATAATCTCTTGTACCCGATAAAAAAGGTCATCCTCTAAAATACGAGGCATACCGCCGGGTGTTTCAACTCCTTTATAAATATAAGTCCCAATATACCGTTTATTTGTCAGCATACGGCTCAAACTGTTGTTACTGAATTCTTTGCCTAGAGAGGTCTTTATTTTTCGCCGTTGCATATCCCGTATTATTTCGGTTTTTGTTTCGCCTGCGGCGTATCGTTCATAAATTTCACGAACTATAGCGGCTTCTTGCTCGTCAACATAAAAGGTACGATCCTTTTTGTTTACCTTAAAGCCAAGTCCGGGATTGCTACCGTTAGATAAGCATTTTTCAGCGTTAATTGCCATACCTCTATGAATTTTCTGTGCGAGTTCAACTGAGTAGTATTCCGCCATACTTTCAAGAACACCTTCGATAAGAATACCTGACGCATCTTCGGTAATATTCTCTTTTGCTGAAAGCACACGCACACCGTTTTTCTTAAGTTTGGATTTATAAATTGCGCTGTCGTATCGGTTACGTGCGAAACGGTCAAGCTGATATACCAAAACACCCTCAAAGGTGTGTTTATCACTATCTGAAATCATCCTCAAAAAATCAGTTCGGTTATCGGCAAACTTACCACTTATCGCTCTGTCAATATACTCACCGACAACGGTATAATTGTGTTGCTCTGCATAACGGTAACATTCCTTTAACTGACCTTCGATGGATTGTTCGGTTTGACTATGACTTGAAAACCGAGCATATATTACAACATTCATCTGTGTTCCTCCAATCGTTCCTATAAATCATTATAATCATCCTCCTTTAATAGTCGATTGTACGAAGGCTAAGCCCCCGACTCTGCTGAGTCGGGGGCAGTAGCATATTCAGGGTGTTTTTTTAGCCATTCAGAAAAATATGCTTTACCTACATCGCTGTCATAAAACTTGCGAATTTCGGGAGCAATCACTTTAGCGAAGGAGGTAAGCACTTCTTCAGGCAGTTCGATATTTTTATAATCAATCTTGGGGTAATTACTCATAGACTCACCTCATCGATCTCGCTCACGCTGACGGAGGAGATATTTGCGATAATGCTCACAGGCTTTAAGCACAAAATCCTCCGTCTGCTTTGCGTTGGCATTGGGAATAAATTTGCGAATACGCTCCATTGGTACTTTGAACATTTCACGCTGATTGGCTTTTTCTTCGCTCATAACGGCGGCAATCACTTCGGGAGTCAAACCTTGCTCTTGGCTCATCTTCTTAAAGCGGCAAGCTTGAGAGAGTGACGGGGTGCAATCGTTCAATTCGATTTGCTCCAAAAGGTCATACTGTTCCTGCTCGTTAAGATAGGAAAGCTCAACGGCGGGGGTGAAGGAAATGCGCTCGTCATCCACGTATTGCAGAATTTCGGGGATAAGGTTGGTAAGGCGGATATAGCGTTTAACTTGTGTTGCGCTGTCGCTATCGGATATTTCTTCTGCGGTCAACTTCGGACCAACTTGGTCCGAAGTTAGATCACTACGCCAACCTCTGTGATTTAATGCTTCTGCTTTTAATTTATAAGCAAATGCTTTTTCGCTCGGCAGTATTCTTTCTCGGTGCAGATTGCTATCCACAAGCAAAATAGCGGCGGCATCACGGTCAATGGCATAAATTAAGGCAGGGACTTCTGTAAGCCCTGCCTTTCGTGCTGCATATAACCGTCTGTGACCGGAGATAACCTCATATTCTCCATCGGTGTTTTCAAGCGGTCGGACAATAACGGGTGAAACAATACCGTTTTGCATTATGCTTTCGGTAAGTGCCTCCATTTGTTCATTGTCGATCACTTTATACGGGTGTCCCTCAAAGGGGTGTAAATTGCTGATAGCAATGGTTTTCTTTGTGTTCTTCATCGTTCAGAACTCCTTTCTCTTTTCTTAACTAAGTGGTTGCGTTGCATTTCGATACTGCGTTCCTGTTCAAGAAGCTCCTGCATTTTAGGAATACGCTCCTCTATACGGATTGCAATATCTCTCTGCTTGCGCAGGGGTGTGATTTGTCGGGTAATCTCCTTTGCCTGCTCCTTTAGGGCGGCATCTTCTTCGGGTATCTTTGCTCGGCGGATCTTTAGTCGCACCGCATACCGTTCTTGCTCTAATGCGGTGATCTTTGCGGAAATATTGTCCTTAAAAGCAACAAGCCCCTCTAACGACTCAATGTGCTGGTCGCAAAGGAGCTTGTATTCTTCCAAGTATTTATCCAATTTTCGCACTTCGGCTCGCATCATAGGAGATAACGGGCGGCTTTGCTGTTGCTCAACGTTATTACCCGTACAGATTTTCAGCAGTTCGATAAACAGTTCAAATAGCAACTGCACCGTATCCTTCCGCCGTGCCTGCCGTAATTCATATTCAATAACGAGTAGCGGAGTCCGTTTATACTTCGGCGGCTGAATGGCATACAATTCAGACTTATACTGATTGGCAACCAATATCTCACGCATATTTTCTCGGCTGTATTTCTCGCCAAGACTGTCTATGCGGATAGGTCTTTTCCAACCGTCAGCGATAACGGATATATGGGCGTAATTATAATCCCTTGAAAAACGATAACCGAGGCATTTAAGGTAATACTCCATTTCCGCAAAGCTGCCGCTTTTGGATAGTGCTTCATCCACGTCCCGCCGTAACATATCTCGGTGGGACATTTTACCGTCCTTCTGCATCCAATACTCTTTCTTATTGCTGTAAAACTTGTGCGCTTCAATTACAGACTTCTGCCGCAGTCTGCAGATGGAATCGGATATTTTTCGCAGTTCAAGGCGATCACCAATGCCGTTGCGGAATTTGCGACCATCGGTAAAAGCAACACTGTTTACTACAAAATGGTTGTGAATATTGTCGGTATTCAAATGAGTTGTAACTACCACTTGATATTTCGCTCCCCACATCTGCCGTGCGGTTTCAACACCAATTTCGTGTGCTTCATCCGGTGTGACCTCACCTGCGGCAAAGCTCTGATAACCGTGATAAGCAATATTTTTACCACGCTCACCGAAGCGGCGTTTAACGGCAATCATTTCGTTATAGGCGTTATGCTTGGAGCAGTTGATACCCGACACAAACATCGTTTGGTCGGTTTTATCATCGTTTTCTACATAGCGGATCGCCGCATACAGATCCTCGTCAAGATATTTCTTGGCGGTGGTCTTGTCGGGATTATTAGCATAGTCGATAACTTCCTTTAACCGTCCTCTGACGGGCCAAAAGCCTGTGGTTGCCATTTGCGCATATTCTCCTTTCTCGGTGTAATCAGTTCAGCGGATATATCCTGCAATAATTTAATTGCCGCCGCATTCACTTCGGCAGAAAAGGGTTGCTCGGTTAAAGTATCCAATTTTTCGCAGAAATGAAAAAGAGCATCAGGCACAGCCGCTTTCGGCTCATATCCCAATGCTCTTTGACGGAGATATTCGGTTGTAGATAATCCGCACCGTTTAGCGTATGCGGTTATCCTTTCTTTCTCTCGCCGTGTAACACGGGCGACAATTCTAATATCTTCCTTCTTCATAAAATCATCCTTTCATAATGGGGTATTAGGGGTTATCCCCTAAAATGCTTTCCCCGACACTT